>CP136571.1:1030833-1346944 GCA_035192965.1 Fuscovulum sp.
GACCGGATCGACCTGCTTTTGGCGCAGCATTTCTTTGGCACGCAACCGGATTTGACCGTCGGCGTTCTGCCCACGCCCTGGGGGGTGCGGACCTATGACAGCCGGCGTGTTCTGCGGGGACTGGACCGGTTGCAGGGGCTGTGGGCGGAAAAGGGCAGGGCCGAGGATGACCGGGCGCTGCACTGGCTGCGCAGCCGTATTTTGGGACGGCAGATGGGGCCCGCCCCGCAGGTGGGCAAGCTGACGCCGCTGCAAAAGGTGCAGCGGATCGGGGCGATGATCGGAGCCACCGGGTTTTCCTTTGGGCGGTCGGTGACGGCATCGCTGCCGCAGGATGCGGCTTATCTGAATGTGGGGCAGATCAGCCTTGCGCTGGAATCCATGTTCCGCTGGCTTGACCGGCGGCCTGATGTGCGGGCGGCGATGATGTTGCATGACGTGATCCCGCTGGAACATCCTGATCTGGTGGCGCGGACGTCGGTGCAGTTTCACGACCGGATGGTGAAGACCACGGCGCGGCATGCGGATGGTGTGATCGTGACGACGCAATCGGCAAAGGCGGCTGTTTTGCAGGCGCTGCGGCGGGAGGAGCGGATGGACATTCCAAGCCTTGCCGCGATGCTGCCTTTGGATCCGGGGTTTGATGTGCTGACGCGTCCTGATCCGGAACTGGCGAGCCGATCCTATTTCGTGGTCTGCGGTGCCATAGAGCCGCGCAAGAACCTTGCTCTTTTGCTGGAGGTTTGGCGCGATCTGGTGGCGCGGCTTGGGCCAGCGACGCCACATCTGGCCGTGGTGGGCACCCCGAATTTCAGGGGGGACGAGATTTTGGCGGCTTTCGCGGCCTGTGAGGCGACGACGCCGTTCATCCATGTTGCATCTGGCCTGTCCACGCCGGGGTTGGCGGTGCTGATCTCCGGGGCGAGGGCCCTGCTGATGCCATCGCTGGCCGAGGGGTTTGGTTTGCCGATCCTGGAGGCGCGGGCGTTGGGATGCCCGGTGATTGCATCGGATATCCCGGCGCATCGCGAAGTGATGGGGCCAAACGGGACATTGCTGCCCCCGCAGGATGTGGCGGGATGGGCAGAGGCGGTGCTGGCGGCACGCAACGCCACGCATCGCCCCGCGCGGCGGGCGGCGGCCGAATTGCAAGCAGCGCGGCAAGGCTTTGTGGCGATGATCGAAGCATTCCTAACCGAGGCGCCGCAACTGGCCCAACCGGTCGCACGGAGAGCGGGATGATCGAGCGCAAGCAGGCGAGCCTTCTGTCCCGGCATGAACGGGAAGTGCTGCGCTGGCTGGCGCTGCGCCTGCCGTTCTGGGTGACGCCGGACCGTCTGACGGGCTTTGGCGTGTTCGGGGCGGTGGTGTGTCTGGTGGGATACCTTGCCTCGGCTGTGTCGGTGCATTGGCTCTGGCTGGCGAACTTGGGGCTATTGTTTCACTGGTTCGGCGATTCCCTTGATGGGACGCTGGCTCGGGTGCGCCGGATCGAGCGGCCCAATTACGGGTTCTATCTGGACCAGACGATTGACGTGGTGGGCAATCTGGTGATTGCGCTGGGCGTAGGGCTTTCGCCCTGGGTGCGGATGGATTCCGCGCTGTTCATGTTGACGGCCTATCACATGCTGTCGATCCACAGCTTTGTTCTGAGCGTGGTGACGCGGCGTTTTCATATCGACGTGATGGGGTTCGGGCCGACGGAAATGCGCCTTGGCATCATTCTGATGAATCTGGCCATTCTGATTTCCGGGGCCGAGCCGTTCCCGCTTCTGGGCCTTTGGATCACGTGGTGTGATGTTTTGATCTGTTGGGCGGCGCTGGTGATGATGTGCGTCTTTGTGATCTTGCTGTATCGCGAGGCCAACGTGCAGCGCGCGCGTGACCGGCGTGATCAGGGGCTTTGATCGCGACGGGTTTCCTAGAAATCCGGAAGCAGGCTGTCGAGGTTGGGATCATCGGCGGGAAGATCGGCGATGAGGGCGGGTGCGTCATCATCGGCCTGCCCGAATGCGGCGATGGCCTCGGCCACGGTGGGATAAAAAACCAGACTGTGGTTCTGGATGACGGCACCGACATCGGCGAAAAGACGCATGTCGCGCGGGGACCGTGTGGTGAAGAAGAAGGCGGCCTCTTGCCGGCGCTGCTTGGCCATGGCGAGGCATTTGTCGCGGAAGGCTGCGTCGCCGCCGAAGATGGTGCCATCCGCAACATAGCAATCGGCGGGAATGGCATAGCTGAGGGCGAAGACCAGCCGCGACCGGAGCGAGGCGTTGTAGGACGACAGCCGCCGCTTGAACATCGGGCCGAGGTCCGCAAATTCCTCGACAAAGGCGCAGAGGGTTTTCGGGTCCAGACCGTAGAGGCGGGCTATGTAGCGGGCGTTCTCTTCGCCCGTCAGGTAGCGGTTGAGCGTGGCGGGAAAGCCGATGGGCATGGACAGCCGCCCGTGCCTTTGGATGCGGCCACTGTCAGGGGTTACGGCACCCAGAACCATGTTGATCAATGTGCTTTTGCCGCTGCCCCGTGCGCCCAGAACACCGATGGAGACATGGGGCGGCTGAGAGAAGCTGATGTCGGAAAGAAGGGGGCGGCCATGCGCCGTCTTGGTGACATGTGAAAAGGCGAGGATCATTCCTTGAGCCTGCCTTCACAGGCCTTGATCATGACGAGGCCGAGGGTGACGGTGCCGACGGCCCATGCGGCGAGATAGCCGCGATCAAGATCAATGGCGGGATAGGTTTCGAAAAAACCGAGCCGGAACCATTCCACCCCATGCAGCAGCGGGTTGTAGGAAAGGTAGTGCCGCGCCAGCGGGGGCAGGGTTGCTACGACATAGAACACGCCCGAGAAGAACAGCATTCCGCGCGCAAAGAGCGAATAGACCAGCGCGTAGAGTTTGAAGATCTTTGTCAGGACGCCGTTGATCAGACCGAAGCCGAAGGCCGTGATGGCGAGGATCAGAACCGCATAGATGACGTCGAGCAGGTTTTGCGGAATGGCCGGTTCACCGAAGAAGGCCAGCACGGCAAAGACGGCGGTGCCAAAAATGACGAGGGTCAGGAATTCCAGAACCGCGCGTGCCACGGCGATATCAATGAAGCCGACAGTCTGGACTTTGTTGAAGGCACGGCCGGACCGGATGGCACTGATGATGCGTGAACTGAGGTGCATGAACAGGAAAAACGGCACGATGCCCGTTGCCAGGAAAACACCCAGGCTGATCCCGAAATCCGGTTGCCGGTGAATGGCGTGAAAGATCAGGAACATCACGAAGAACTGGGCGACCGGTTCTGCAAGGACGAGGAAATACCCCATCGCAGAGATGCGGAAGCGAACCTTGATATCGTGCAGCATCAGGGCGAGCATGACCCCGAACCGCAGGCGCAGGCCGGATGATCCTGTCAGGACCGTGTTGTTCGCCTGCATGGGTGCCATGGCCGACCTTACAGATGATCGCGCAAGGACAGCGCCACGAGGGTGCTGACGATCCAGAAGCACAGCGAAACGGCCAGCACGATGATCAGCGCCCGAAACAGATCGGGATAGTTCGATGTTTGTGGGGCAGAGGGCTGAACATAGGTCAGCACATAGAAATGCTGCTGGCTTAGCCTTTGTTTGGCGGCATTCAGGGCGGCCTCGGTGGATTGGTAATTGCTGGTCGCGATGGTGAGTTCAAGTTGCAGGTTCTGGAATTCCTGCAACTGCGCGGCATAGGAGGCGGGGGAGCTGATATTGCTCAGCTCTGCCGAGCTTTGCGCGACGCGCTGGCGGGCCTTGACGATTTCGTCGGCAATGGCGGCGGCCTGACGTTCGAGTTGGGTGACCGAAGGGGCATCCTCTGTCAGCTGTGAGGACAGGACGGCAATCTGCGTGGTGACAGAAACATATTGATCGGTGAGTTTGCCGACGAGCAGATCGGTCATGCTGGCTTCGGCGGCGGGGTCGATGCTGAGGTACTTTGACCGGAAGGCCTGCACGGCATCGCGCGCCGCTTGCAACCGTTTGACCGAGGCGGCGACCTGACCTTCCAGAAAGGTCACGCTGTCGGCCAGAGGGCGCAGGTTCAACTCGTTGATCAGGTTTTCGCTGAGCACCACCATTTCGGCAGCCAGAGCCTGCGCATCTTCGGGAGAGAAGGCCCGGATCGTGACGGTTGTCAGGCCGGTCATCATGTCGAAGTTGGTGCTGATCTGACCTTGCCAGTAGCGCGCCAGTGTTTCCTGCGAGGCGTCTTCCGGCAGGCGGGCCAGCCTGTCGATCCGGCTTTGCTAGAACATCGCGCGGAGGTCGAGTTTCTGTTCGATGTCCGTGATGGCCTGCGGGCTGGACAGGTAGTCGGAGACCATGAAGTTCGCGACCATCATTTCCGCCATGGACGCACCGGTAGAGGTGGGGCTGGTGCTGACGGTGCCGTCGCTGTTGGCTGTGCCTGCCGAACCGCCGGACCCTTGCATGACATAGCTGAAGCTGGCCGAATACTGCTGGGTGGCGACCTGTATGATATAGAACCAGGTGGCCGCAAGGGGGGCGATCACGCAAATGAGGAACCAGCCAAGCACGGTGCGACTGCGGCGGGCGCGGGCCGGTTTCGGAAGCTGGCTGACGACCTTGGACCAGTCCTTTGCCGCCGGCTCATCCCCTGGTTGGATGCCTTCGACAACCTGAACATTCGGGCCGGTGGATGTTTGCAGCCGTCTGGGTTCTTTCATCGCGTCTTGCACTCGTACAGGCCACATTTCGCAGCCGGACACACAACAGATAACGGGAACAGAGAATACGCCTTTGCGCGGTCCCTGTCGCGGTTGAAAATCAGGCCGATCATAGGCGGTTTGCGAGCGTGGTGGTGGAGGAAACCTGTTGGGTCGCACCGGTGAGCAGGCGGAAGGCCTTGGTCAGGTCCACGCTTTGTGCATTGGCGATCAGCACGATGTCATTGGCCCGGATGGAATAGGCCTGTGCGGCGAAGATGCCGTCGATGCTGTCCATATCGAACTGGTAGATCGTGGGCACCCGTTCGGCATGGGCGACCGAAGCCGGGATCGTGACGCCAAGCGACCGCAGCAGGCTGCGGTGTTCATGGCGCAGGACATAGATCCCTTTGCTGTCGGCCCGTCCGTCATCGAGACCGCCAGCCTGGCCGATGACTTCGGCAAGGGTCAGGCCTGCGCCGGGCAGGGGTTGGCTGGCCTCGCTCGTTGCGGCGCCGAGGACGGTGTAGTTCTGGGGGGACAGGTCCAGCGTAATGATGTCGTCGGGTTGCAGGCGGATGTTGAGTTGCGGGCGATCCTGCAAGGCGGACAGCCGCACCTCGCGCGTTTCACCGCGGCGCGTCATCTTGATCAGCGTGTCGCTTGGGGGGTGCAGGCTGCCGCCGGCACGGGCGATGATTTCCAGCAGGGTTTCGCCTGCCGGGGTCAGCAGGACCGGGCCCGGTGTGCGCGCCACGCCGCCCACAAGGACGGTGTTCGATACATCGGTCGTGCGCTGCACCATCACGTTGGGTGAGGGTGTCTGGCTTTGAAGCTGTTCGACAAGCAGCTTACCGAGCGATTGTTCGGTAAGACCTGCCGCCTTGACGGAATTGATGTAGGGCAGGGTGATCATCCCGCGCGAGTCGATCTGAACGTCGGGCAGGGTGACAAGGTTGGAGCCGACCTGCACGCCTGTTGCGCTGGAGGCGGAGAAAAGGCCCCCGGCTGCCTGTTCGATGACCGTGATGGACAGAACATCCCCTGCGCCGAGGACCGTGCCTTGCGGGCCGGTATCGCGGAAGAAGCCGGATGTGGCGGTGGCGGAGGCGCCGTTCTTGTTCAATCCGCTGACAAGGGCGAGAGAGGCCTTGACCGAGACGACGTTGCTGTCGGGGTCTTTTTCCACCTCTTCCGTGACATCACGGACTGTGGGAGAGCCGCTGGGAAGTGTTGAGCAGCCTGCTGTCGCAAGAAGGGTGGCAAAAGCCGCCATAAGGGGCAGGTATCTTGCGTGATGGGCAGACCGCTCCGCGCCCGCCCTAGACCACATCGAACCATTTACCCGCATACGACCACTCGACCTTCAACCAACACATCACGCATTGGCGACGCAAAACACCGTCGCCCTACAGCGGACCCGCGTTAACAAACGGCTGGAAAGAGGTGTAAAGTCAAGTCTGTCCAGACGGTTTCGGGGCCTGCGGGGCCGTGCTGGGATCAGCTTTTTCAGCAAAGTAGCCCATTTGCCGCGCCATCCAAGGCGGGCTCGCGGCAAGCGGGTATCATCCGGATGCCCCTATGCGGGGCCTTGGGGATGGTCGTGCCCCGACCTGAAGTTCGGCATGGTTAGGAGGTGGCGGGGGCGCGCTTGGCTGTTCCGTCGCCTTCCTGCACCCGCGTTCCTGTCCGCCCTTCGACGATTGGGCGGGCGTCCTGCAAGCGGCCGATCCCGGCGACCTTGCCGCCTGCCCGTACGAAATCGCTTGCGGCGATGATCTTTGGCCCCATGGAGCCGGCGGCGAAAGGCAGGTCATCAAGCGCGTCGGGTGTGACCGTGGAAATGGCCGCCTGATCCGGGCTGCCCCAATCGCGAAACACGGCTTCGACATCGGTCAGCATGAGCAGCATGTCGGCCTTCAGCAGGCGGGCGAGAAGCGCGGCGGTGTGGTCCTTGTCGATCACCGCCTCGACCCCTTCCATCGCGCCATCCTTGCGCCGCACGACCGGGATGCCGCCACCACCTGCGCAGATTACGCAGACCCCCGCCTCGACCAGCAGATGGATCGGCGCGCTGTTCAGAAGCGCGACAGGACGCGGGGAGGGGACCACGCGGCGCAGGCCGCCAGTGGGTTCTTCGACCATAGACCAGTGGTGTTCGGCACGCACGAGTTTCGCGTCTTCGGCGCTGTAGACCGGGCCGATGGGTTTGGTGGGTTGGTCGAAGGCCGGGTCTTGGGGATCGACCTCGACCCGCGTGAGCAGGGTGGCGCAATCGGTGCCGGGTGGCAGGGCGTTCATCAGTTCCTGTTCGATCAGATAGCCGATCATGCCTTCGGTTTCGGCCCCCAGTATATCGAGCGGCCATGGGTTGCCCGGCGCAAAGCTGGCCGCCTGCAACGCCATAAGCCCGACCTGGGGGCCGTTGCCATGTGCCACGATGATCTGATGATCGCGGGCGAGGTCGGCCAACGCGGCCGCCGCGATGCGAACATTGGTGTGCTGTGCCGCGGCGGTCATTGGCTCGCCGCGTTTGAGAAGGGCATTGCCGCCAAGGGCCGCCACAATGCGCATGTCAGGACCACATGGTGGCGACGAGTACCGCCTTGATGGAGTGCAGCCGGTTCTCGGCCTGATCGAAGACTTTTGAGGCGGGGGATTCAAACACCTCATCCGTCACTTCCATGCAGTCTAGCCCATAGGTTTGAAAAACCTTTTCACCGGTGACGGTGTCGCGATTGTGGAAGGCGGGAAGGCAGTGCAGGAATTTGGTATCGGGATTGCCGGTCAGGTCCATCACCCCTTGTGTGACGGTGAAGGGAGACAGGAGCGCGATGCGCTCTGCCCAGATGGATTCGGCCTCGCCCATCGAGACCCAGACATCGGTGTAGATGAAATCGCAGCCTTCCACCCCTTCGGCCAGCTTTTCGGTCAGCGTGATGCGCGCGCCGCTGGCTTCGGCCAGTTTGCGGCATTGGTCGAGCAAGGCCGCGTCTGGCCAGAGCGATTGCGGGCCGCAGAGGCGGATATCCATTCCGATCAGCGCCGCCCCCGCCATCAGGGACGCGGCCATATTGCCGCCCGTATCACCCACAAAGCAGAAGGCGATATCGGACAAATGCTTGTGTGTGTTTTCCCGCATTGTCATCAGGTCTGCCAGAACCTGGGTTGGGTGAAATTCATCCGTCAGCCCGTTGTAGACCGGTACGCCGGCGAATTTGGCCAGCACCTCGGCATCGGACTGCGCGAAGCCGCGATATTCGATGCCGTCATAGAAACGGCCCAGAACACGCGCGGTGTCCTTCATCGTTTCTTTCGTGCCGATATGGCTTCCCGATGGGCCGAGATAGGTGACATGCGCGCCCTGATCGAAGGCCGCCACTTCGAAGGCGCTGCGGGTGCGGGTGCTGTCTTTTTCAAAGATGAGGGCGATGTTCTTGCCGCGCAGCAAGGGCCGTTCGGTGCCTGTGGATTTTGCCTGTTTCAGGCTGGCGGCAAGGCGCAGGAGAAAGCGCAGGTCATCGCCCGTGAAATCCAGCAGTTTCAGAAAACTGCGGCCATGCAGGTTTTGCGGCATCGGGTGGTCCTTTCAGGGAAATCGCGCGTTACAGGGCATCGCGGATCAGGGGGCAGGTCATGCAATGCGACCCGCCGCGCCCGCGCCCGAGTTCGGCGCCGGAAATGGTGATCACCTCTACCCCTGCCTTGCGCAGAAGGGTGTTGGAATGGGTGTTGCGTTCGTATCCGACGACGACACCAGGCGAGATGCAGAGCAGATTGTTGGCATCATCCCATTGTTCACGCTGGGATTCATAGGCATCGCCCCCCGTGGGCACGGTGCGGAGCTTCTTGATCCCCAGCGCGCCTGCGACGACATCGAGGAAGGGCGCGGTCTCGGCGGTTACTGTCACACCGCCTTTGTCGCCGGGGCGCAGGGAATAGGTCTGGATGGCATCCGTCACCTCGGCGAAGACGGTCACCAGATCGCGGTCGCAAAAGGTGAAGACCGTGTCGAGGTGCATGGATGACCGCGCACGGGGGAACTGGCAGGCGATAACGCGTTCTGCCCCGCCACCCGCAATAAGGGCACGGGCCACTTGTCCCACCGCCTGCGGCGTGGTGCGTTCGCCCATGCCGATGAGGACGACCCCGTTGCCGATGGGCATGACATCGCCGCCCTCCAGCGTGGCCATCCCGTGATCGACCATCGGATCGCCGAACCAGATCGGGAAACCCGCGCCGGCGAAATCGGGGTGGAAGCGGTAGATGGCGGCGAGGTTCAGCGTTTCCAACCGACGGGCAGGCCAGAACATCGGATTCAGCGTGACGCCGCCATAAATCCAGCAGGACGAATCGCGCGTGAAGATCGTGTTGGGCATCGGGGGCAGGAGGAAATCTTCGCTGCGCACCATGGGGACCACGACCCCCGCCGCGGGGATGGGGAGTTCCGCCCTGCTCATGCCGCCGATCAGGATATGGGTCAGGGCGTTGGCGGGCAGTTCCATCAGGCAGGCGTGCAGGTCGGCGGACAGGCCGACGCCGACGGAATTGTCGTTGATCCGCGCGTCCAAGAGCCAACGGCGTGCTTCGGGCTGGGTGAGCACCTCTTCCAGCATCTCGCGCAGGTGCACGACCTCGACGCCGCGTTCGCGCAGCACATCGACAAAGGCCATGTGGTCGATGCGGGCCTGTTTGACCCAAAGGACATCGTCAAACAGCAGACTGGCGGCATTGGCGGGGGTCAGCCGCGCCATTTCCGAACCGGGCCGATGGACAAGGACGCGGCGCAACTGGCCTGCCTCGGAGTGAACGCCGTAGGTCAGGGTCATGCGGGGGCTCCAAGGGTGACGGCAAGCGCGAGGGCGGCCATGATGATCAGGGTGAGGACCACCAGCAGGGGCCAGACGAAGCGCAGCCAGCGTTCGTAGGGCACGCGGCCAATCGCCAGCCCGCCCATGACGACGGCAGAGGTGGGGGTGATCAGGTTGACCATGCCGCTGGCGGTGGCGAAGGCAGTGACGACAAGCTCGCGCTTTACCCCTGCGAAATCGGCCACTGGGGCGAGGATGGGCATCGACAGGACCGCAAGGCCGGAGGTGGATGGGACGAAGAAGGACATGCCGACCTCGATCCAGTAGACCATCAGAATGAAGGCGGTCTTTGGCAGGCCCGCGACGGAGAGTTCGGCGCTGTGCAGGATCGTGTCGGTGATCATTCCCGCGTCCATCACCACGACGATGCCGCGCGCCAGCCCGATGATCAGCGCGACGCCCAGAAGATCGCGCGCGCCGTTCACGAAGCTTTCCACGAGCTTGCCTTCACCTAACCGGGCGACAAGTCCGATGACGATGGCGGCGGCGAGGAACAGGCCGCTCATTTCGGCCATCCACCAGCCGCCGATGGACACGCCCCAGATCATTATGGCGAAGGTCAGGGCAAAGAGGATCAGGACGATCTTGTGCTGGCCGGTGAAGGTGGCGGCCTCGGCCGCGGTTTCCTTGAGGAAGTGCGCCTCGTTCGCGGCCTTCTTGTCAAAGACCAGCGATTTTGTCGGATCAGCGCGCACCCGCGCCGCGTAGCGCATCACGAAGGCCACGGTGACAGCCCAGCACAGGACGAGAATGATCAGCCGCAGCATCAGCCCGTCGGCAAAGGTTACCCCTGCTGCATCTGAGGCGATGACGGTGGAGAAGGCGTTGATGGTGGAGCCCAGAACGCCCACGCCTGCGCCCAGAAGGATGACTGCCACGGCGGTCAGCGCATCGAATTTTGCCGCGATCATCACCGGGATGAGCAGGACGTAGAAGGCCAGCGTTTCTTCGGCCATCCCATAGGTTGTGCCGCCAAGCGCGAAAAGCGCCATCAGGAACGGGATCATCCACGTCTCGCGCCCCTTGAGGCGCAGCATGGCGCGGGCGATGCCGGCGTCGATTGCGCCAGAGGCCGTGACCACCCCGATGAAGCCGCCGATGATCAGCACGAAAAGCGATACGTCTATGGCATTGGCGGTGTAAGCGACCGGATCGTAGAACCCCGCGATGGGGGCGAGGATCACGTCAAACACGCCTTGCGGATTGGCGTCGGTGGGCGCGTAGCTGCCCGCGACGGGGACGTCCTTTCCCAAAACCTCGGACGGGATGCGCTGATACTGGCCTGCCGGGATGATCCAGGTCAGCCCGGCGATCAGGATGATGAGGCCGAAGAGGATGGTGAAGGCCGAGGGGAAGCGGAACCCGGTTTTCTCGGTGGATCGCATTGCTGGCTCCTGTCGCCGTGGTGGGGCAAGAGTAGCGGGGCTTGTCGGGCCGTGGCTTGACGCAGGTTAGGCGCATCCCCTTCGGGACGGCTTGCCGCGCGGGGAAAGTGACCACGTCAGCCGGTGACGAGGCCATCGCCCACGACGATCTGGCGGCGGCAGAGCGCGGCGATCTTTTCGTCATGGGTGGAGATCAAGAAGGTCGTGCCTTCGTCGCGGTTGATTTCGGCGATCAGGTCCATCACCTGAAGCGCGGAGGCGCGGTCGAGGTTGCCTGTGGGTTCATCTGCCAGCACCAGTTCAGGGCGGTTCATCAGGGCGCGCGCCACGGCCACCCGTTGTTTCTGCCCGCCGGACAGGTTGGCAGAAGGGAAATGGATGCGTTCGGCCAACCCCATGCGCACCAGCAGTTCCTGCCCGCGAGACCGGGCCGCCGCCGTTTCGCGTCCTTCGCGGACGGCGGTGGGGAAGATGACGTTTTCCAGCGCGGTGAAATCGGGCAGCAGGTTGTGGAACTGAAATACGAACCCGATGTGCAGGTTGCGAAATTCGGTCAGTGCCTTGTCCGTGGCAGTCGTCAGATCGATGCCCAGCATGGTGTGGCTGCCTGATGTGGGATGCATCAGGGTGCCGAGGATGGTGAGCAGTGTGCTTTTGCCCGATCCGGAGGGGCCCAGCAGGGCGGCAAGTTCGCCGGTATTCATCGCAAGGTTCAGCCCACGCAGCACCCGCGTTTCGGCATCTCCGGTGCCGAAGGTTTTGACCAGATCACGAACCTCAAGCAGCGCGGTCATTGGCCGATGGCCGTGACCGGGTCCAGCCGGGCGGCGGCGCGCGCGGGCAGGATCGAGGCGGCGATAGCGCCCAGTGTCGTGAGAAGGATGGCTAGGCCATAGGCGCCTTGGGTGATGTCGATGGGCAGCCCGCTTTGCCCCGGGGCAAAGCTTTCGCGGCCGGGAAAGGCAAGAAGAACCGCATAGCCGGAGGCGGCGCCGAACAGACCGCCCATCAGCCCGATCAGCGCGCCCTGGGTGACGAAGACGATGGTCACGAACCATCGCCCGGCCCCCATGGCGCGCATGATCCCGATTTCCGGCCTGCGCCGATAGGTCGACAGCAAAAGCGCCGAGGCCACGCCGATGATGATAGTCAGAAGCGCAAAGCCCTTGAGGATGTACCCCGTCTGCGCCTGTGCCTTGAGTGCTTCGAGGAGTTGGGCGGCCTGTTCTGTCCAGGATTTTGCGTCCAGCCCTGTGAGCGCCTTGATGCGCGGGGCGAGGGTGTCGGCCGTGTAAAGATCGGCCAGCTTGATTTCGATCCGTGTGACCCCCTGTGGCATCTGGAACAGGGTGCGCGCGGTGGCGAGGCTGACATAGGCCTGTCGCCGATCAGGCCCGCCAGACCCCATTTCGTAGATGCCGGTGATCGTGAGCAAGGCGTCGATCCCGTTGCCACTTTGCAGACGGACGGTCTGGCCCAGCCGAAGGTCCATGTCTTCGGCCAGCGTCTTGCCGATCAGCACCCCGCCCGCGCCAAGGTTCGCCGTGCCTTCGGTGATGTAGCCTGACAGGTTGGCAATGACGGATTCGCGGCCGGGTTCCAGCCCGCTGATGGAAACCTGCGTGACCTGAGCGCCGCGCGTCAGGAAGCCCGATCCGTTGATCTGTGGGGAGGTGCCGATCACCCCGGGCAGGTTTTCGATCAGGGGCAGAAGGGCGGGCGTGTCCTTCAGCACAGCCGTGCGCTGCGTAGAGGGTTCCTGCACCAGCAGCATCGTGCGACCGGTGGAGGGCAGCAGAAGGGCAGGGTCCACGGCTTCGGCTTGAATGGTGATATGCGCCATATCGCCCGCCGTGCGCGCCATGATGAATTCGGCCAGCCCCCCGATCAGCGCCGACATGAAGATGAAGATGAACACCCCAATTGCCACGCCCAGCACAAGAAGCGCGGTCTGCGCCTTGCTGGCGGTGAGGTAGCGCAAGGCGATCTTGAGCGCATAAGGCATCAGGGTGCTGCCGAAACGGTTTGCCCGTCTGCGATGCCGGTGGCATCGGCAAGGACGATGTCGCCAACCGACAGGCCTTTGGTCACGATCAGGCGGGCGGCGGGCCAGTCGATCACCTGAACGGCGCGCTGGCGGGCCGTGCCATCCTGAAGCACGAAGACGGCGTCGCCTTCGGCAGCCTTTATCAGCGCGGCGCGCGGTACGGTGATGGCGTCGGCGCGGTCGTCTACGGTGATGTTGGCGGTGACCGTCAGCCCGATGGGCGCGACCAGCGCGACGTCCGGCGTCAGCCGGACGGCCAGACCGCCGGTCGAGGCATCGACACGTTGGGAAACAAAGCTGACATGGCCTGCGCGCACCACCGCCTCGCCCGACAATTGCAGGGCCGCCGGCTGGCCGGTGCGGATGTGCGTGGCATAGGATTCGTCCACGTCGGTTTCGACCAGCAGGCGCGTCATGTCGGCGATGGTCATCAAGATGACGGCGGGATCAACGCTTTGTCCGGGATCGGCGGCCACTTCCAGCACGGTGCCGGAAAGGGGGGCGCGGATGGTGAACTTCTGCAACTGAATCCGCGCCTGATCCAGAAGGGCGGAGAGGCGGGCAACCTCTTGCGCTGCGGTTTGTTCGGCACGGGTCGCGCTGTCCAGCACGACGCGGGCGGCGTTGTTGCCAAGTGCCAGTGTGCGCGAAAGATTGGCCTGCGCCGCGTCTTCGGCCACCAGCGCGGCATCCAGGCCCGCCATTGCCTGCCTTACGGCGGCTTGTTGGGACGAAGGATCAATGAGTGCCACCGTCTCCCCGATGCTGACGACTGCACCTTCGGTGACGGCGATGGAAACCAGCGTGCCGCTGACCTGTGGGCGGATATCGACAGACCGGACACCGGAGATGCGGCCGTTCACGGCAAGAACCCGCGTGGCCGGAGCGGCCGCGACGGTTTCGACGGCGACTTCCGTGACTGCTGTCTTCCAGGGTTGAAGATAGCCAAGGATGGCCAGCGCCAAGGCCAACCCGCCGCCAGCCATCCACAGCCAGAGGCGGCGTTTGGGGCGGGGGGGATCTGGTGGTGTGGGCGGGATCGGTGGGATGACCGCAGGAACCAGCAGCGCATGTTCCGCGCCGGGCGTCTTGGCCGCGGCGACGGGTTTCGCCTTGTTTGCGATATCCGTCACCTTGTTTGGAGGGGGCATGTTCCGTTCCTGTCGTGGTCCGCTCGGGGCTTTGGAAGGGCGGTCGACCCCTGTTCGCGCCGCGCAGCCACCTTAGGCAGGCATCGGGAATGGCACCTTGATCTGCATCAGCCGTGGGTCCGCTTTGGGCGGCGTGCTGCGTACGGGGAAATGGCGTGAGGGTGACAGATGGGACATCGCGGGGAAATGTCTGACACTGCGCGGCGCCGTTCCCTGCTTCCGGCGGGTTCTCACAAGCGCGGGAAAGCCCGTCCGTCCATCAGTTTGCGGGCGGTTCGGTTCGAGCCTGCGCCACGGACGTTGTGATCGGCGTCGATGTCGAGAAACACCTCGGTTGCCCCAGAGGGGTGTTCGATGGAAAAGCGGCCATCGGCGGGGATTACCGCCAGTTTGGCTGCCGGGCTGTCTGGCATCAGGCAGGCGGTGGCCACAGAGATGGCAGCAAAAACCCCGACCGAGGAATGGACGCGCTTTGGAATGAAGCTGCGGGTGTTGATTGCGCCACCGTTGATTGGCGCCGAGACCAAGGTCATCTTGGGTACAGAGGCCGTGGTCACGTCACCAAGACCCATCAGGCCCCCGGCTTGCAGGCGGATACGCTCGATCCGCGCCTTGACCTGATCCATCGCTTCGATCTCTGCGCAGGTTTCCTGCCCGGTCAGGCCGAAATCTGAGGCGCGGAGAATGACGATGGGCATTCCGTTGTCGATCAAGGTGCAGTCTACCCCGTCGATCACATCCCGTACGCGGCCGGTCGGCAGCAGGCTGCCGCACATCGAGCCTGCGATGTTCTGGAACAGAAGAGGGATGGGTGCAGCGGTGCCGGGAACGCCGTCGATCGCGGTGCCCCCGTCATAGCGGACGCGACCGTCTGGGGTCTGCACCTCGGCCCGCGCGACTTCGCCGGTGTTGACCATGTGAATGCGGACCGGCGTCATGCTGCCCGCAGCGGCAACCAGCCCGCGTTCGATGGCAGCGGGGCCGACCGCGGCAAGGATGTTGCCGCAACCCTGCGCATCTGACACCAGCGCCTGATCGACGAAGACTTGCAGGAATAGGTAGTCCACATCGGCATCGGGCCGGTTGGAGCGGGAGAGGATCGCCACCTTTGAGGTGAGCGGGTCGGCCCCGCCGATGCCATCGATCTGGCGTGGGTCGGGGCTGCCCATGATCCGCAGCAAAAGCTGGTCGCGCGCAACCGCATCGGCGGGCAGGTCCGAGGCAAGGAACACCGCCGCCTTCGATGTGCCGCCGCGCATCCAAAGGCAGGGGATGCCCGCGTCAGACATATTTGAGTCCCTTGGCCGCAAGGGCGGGACGCATGTTGTAAAGATCAAGGCCTAGCGTCCCAGCTGCAAGCTTTTCGCGCTTGGCCGCCTCGGCGGAAAGTCGGGCTTCGGCGGCGGCGAGCACTGCCTCGGCCTCGGCGCAGCGGACCACGACCACGCCGTCATCATCCGCGACGATCACGTCGCCCGCCTCGATGGTCTGCCCGGCGCAGACGATGGGCACATTGACCGAACCCAAGGTTTCCTTGACCGTGCCCTGTGCCGAGACGGCCTTGCTCCAGACCGGGAAGCCCATCGCTGTGAGGTCGCGCACATCGCGGACGCCCGCGTCGAGGATCAGGCCCCGGCAACCGCGCGCCTGCGCAGAGGTGGCCAGAAGATCGCCGAAATAGCCGTTGTCGCAGGGGCTTGTCGGGGCAAGAACCAGAAGGTCGCCGGGTTGCAGCTGTTCGATGGCGACATGCAGCATCCAGTTGTCGCCCGGTGGTGCGCTGATGGTCACTGCGCTGCCTGCCACCTGCGCACCCGCATAAATCGGGCGCATGTAACTGTGAAGGCACCCTTTGCGGCCCTGCGCCTCGTGGACCGTGGCCACACCGGCGCGGGCCAGCGCGTCGATGACTTCGGGTTTTGCGCGGGGGATGTTACGAATGACAACGCTCATGCCACGCCACCCCCGAGGCCACCTTGCAGGGCGGCCGTTTCGTTCAGCGTATTGGCATAGGTTGCCGCTGTTGCGATGCCGCCAAGGGGGAAGATGTGGATGCCTGCGATGTTGCGTCCGCGCCCCGCGGCCATGCCTGTGGCGAGATCGGACAAAACGTCATCGGGGGTGAAAGGCAGCAAGAGCCTCGACAGATCGCGCGCCCGCTTTTGCAGAACCGAGAGCGAGGGGCCAACGCCGCAGGCGATGGCGAACTTGATCAGCGTTTGCAGTTTTGCGGGCCCGGATACACCGACATGGACGGGTAGCGCGACCCCGGCATCGGCCAGCCGATCCGTCCAGTCCAGTACCGGACCTGCGTCGAAGGCGAATTGGGTTGTCATGGCCATCGCTGCCCCGGTGCGGTTGGCGAAATCCTGTTTCCAGCGTGCGGCTTCATCCACCAGCCGTGTCGATCCGTCGGGATCAATGTCGCGGTTGCCTTCGGGGTGGCCTGCGACATGCAGGCAGATAAATCCGTGGCGATCAAACAGACCGGTTTCCAGCAGTTGCATCGAGTTGTCGAAATCCCCCGCCGGAGTTTTTGGCCCACCTGCGAGCACCAGCGCCTGTGTAACCCCTGCCTCTGTGGCATAGCGGTTCAACCAGAGGTCCAATGTGGCCCGATCGGGAATGATCCGTGCCGGAAGATGGGGCATGACGGCAAAGCCTTCGCCTGTGAGGCGCCTTGCGCAATCCAGCATTTCGGTGAAGGGCGTGCCATCCAGATGGGCGATGTAGATGCGCGTTGCGGGCGGCAGCAGCGCGCGGAAATCTGCGATCTTGGCGGCGGTGCGGGGCATCACCTCGATCGAATAGCCCTGTGCGATGGTGCCCGGACGCGGGGTATTCGCATCGGATTTGGCAGGGCGAAACGGCAATACGGCCATGATCTAGTCCTTCTTGACGGGCGGAGTGCCGTGGGTGTGAAAGGTGTCGATGGTCTTGAGGCCCCAGGCTTGGCCTTTTTTGCGTTCGGTTTCGGTCCAGATGACCGGCTCCCAATCCGGCGCAAGGATCAGCCGCGCCCCGGAATTGGCCAATTCCACGCGGTTGCCTGCCGGTTCCCAGACGTAGAGGAAGAAGGTGCCCTGAATGGCGTGCTTGTGCGGCCCTGTTTCGATAGGGACGCCGTTTTCAAGGAAGATGTCGGCCGCGCGCAGGATGTCTTCGCGGGTGTCGGTGGCATAGGTCACGTGGTGCAGGCGGGCTTGGCCGCCGCTGTGATCTTCGGTGCAGGCAAGGTCATAGGTCTTGTTGTTGACCGTGAACCAGCAGCCACCGGTGCGGCCATTGTCCAGCTGGATCATTTCGGTAACGCGGGAGCCGAGACAGGTTTCCATGAAGCGCCGAAATTCGGCGACGTCGGTTGCCAGCAGGTTCAGATGATCAATCCGGCGAGGGGCGGCGCCTTGGCCCGTGTAGCGGCTGGCCATGTTCTTCAGCGCGGGGCGGTCGGCAGCGTTGGGCGTATAGCGGTTGGTTTCCCAATAGATTTCAAAGATATGGCCAAAGGGATCTTCGAAACGGTAGGCGGGGCCGTGGCTGTGATCGCCGGCCACCCAGCCATGCGTCTTGAAACCCGAGGCTTCGATGATGGCCACCTGATCGGCCAGCGCCTGCGCTGAGGCCGCGCGATAGGCGATGTGGCCAACCCCGGTGGTGTGATGGCGTGTCAGCTTGAGCGAGCAGAATTCATAGTCATCCCAGGCCCGCAGATAAGCGCTGTTTGCATCCTGCGCCGAAAGCTTCAGCCCGTAGACACGGGTGAAGAAATCGAGGCTGTCGTCGAAACGGTCGGTGTAAAGTTCGACATGACCCAGATGCGCGATGGTCCCCATCAGAGTTCATCCACCGTGCGGGGGAACATCGACTGAAAGCCTTCGGCATAGGCCGCCTGCCGCCCGCCTGACATGCCGCCCGAATTGCGCTGGAAGTGGTTCGCGCGGTTCTGGGCAACGCGGGTGTAGAACTCCCACAGGTGTTCCTGCCCGGCCATGCATTCGATGGCGGCACGCTTTTTGTCCCAGACCGGGGTGATGTCGAGAAAGACGTCCGGCTTCCAACCCATCTGTTCGGTCTGGTGCGGTTCAAAGAGGTACAGCTGTGGTGCGCCAAGTACCTTTTGCCCGGGGTTGTGGCCCCAGGCCTGCGCGATCATCCGGCATTCCAGCGCCACCTGCGTGGTGTACATGTGATCGGTGTTATAGGGGTCAAAGGCGCTGTGGCTCATCATGAAAGCGGGCTGCACGTCGCGGATGATGTCGACGAGGCGCATCTTGTCATCGTCCGTCAGGCGGAGCGGGTAGTCGCCCAGATCAAGGCAGATCAGATTATGGACACCCAGCGCTTTGGCTGCCGCCTCGGCCTCGGTCCGACGCGCGGCTTTGACCACGTCGAGCGTCATGCCGGGTTTTTTCCACAGCTTGGCGCTTTCGCCGCGTTCGCCGAAGGATAGGCAGACGACCGTGACCTGATAGCCCATGGCAGCATGCAGCGCGATCGCCCCGCCACAACGCCAGACGAAATCGGCGGCATGGGCCGAGATGATAAGGGCGGTCTTGGGGGCTGTTCCGGCGGCTGTCATAGCGGGATCCTTTGATGAGCGGTGCGAAAGTCATGCTCTGCGCGGATTGCCATTCCAATTCGGAAGACTGGCAAGGGGCATAAATTTTAGCTACAGATGCTTGTCCGGATGGCGCTGTTCCCGCAGGCTTTCCAGATCGGCGCGACAGGGGTTTTCCGGATGCAGGACATCGTTTTCGTAGGGTTTGGCGAGGCAGGGCAGGCCTTTGCCAAGGGTTTGCGTCCCGCATCCCTGCGCATTGCGGGATATGATCTGAAGCTAGATGCCATTGCACAAGCTGATCTTTGCCGGCAGGCGCTGGCGCAGCTGGACGTTCTGCCTTGCGGGCTTGGGGACGTGGGAAAGGCGCAGGTTGTGATCTGCCTTGTCACGGCCGATCAGGCGTTGGTCGCGGCGCGTGCCGCGGCCCCGCATTTGGCGCAGGGGGCGTTCTGGTTTGACGGCAACTCCTGCGCGCCCGGCACCAAGCAGCAGGCGGCGGCGGTGATTGGTGCGGCAGGCGGGCGCTATGTTGATCTGGCGTTGATGGCACCGGTTCATCCGCTTTTGCATCGCACGCCGATGCTGGCCTCGGGGCCGGATGCCATTGCTGGCGCGGCGACGCTCGAGGCGCTTGGGATGGCGGCCACGGTTGTGGGCGACCGGGTGGGGCAGGCGTCATCCATCAAGATGCTGCGTTCGGTCATCATCAAGGGGCTGGAGGCATTGACGGCGGAGTCCTTCCTCGCCGCCCGCGCGGCGGGGGTGGAAGAGGCCGTGATCGCATCCCTGCAGGCATCAGATCCGGGGTTCGACTGGGCGCGGCGTGGGGCATATAATCTGGAACGGATGCTGGTGCATGGCGCGCGGCGGGCGGCTGAGATGACTGAGGTGGCGGTCACTTTGCGACAGCTTGGCCTGCCGGGCCGGATGACCGAGGCGACAGTTCAATGGCAGACAGACCTTGCCGCACTGTCAGTGGACCCGGGGCCGGAGGATCTTGCAGCAAGGGCAGACGTGGTCTTGCAGGCCCTGCGATGAAGGTGAGCCTGCGCCATTTGCGGATCGTGCTGGCGGTGCAGGAGACGCGGTCCGTCACCCAAGGTGCGGCGCTTTGCCATGTGTCGCAGCCCGCCGTTTCGGCCGCCTTGGCGCAGTTTGAGACGCTGCTTGGGACGCCGATCTTTGACCGGGGGCGCGGTGGATTGATCCTGACCCCGGCGGGCGAGGCTGTGGTCCTGCGCCTTCGCCGGGCGCTGGCGTTGCTGGATCCGGTGCTGACCGCGCTTGCACCGCGCCTGACCCGAACGGCAACGGTTGCCCAGTTGAACGCGCTGATCGCTGTGACCGAATGCGAAAGCTTTTCCGCAGCCGCACGCCGTCTGAACGTCGCTCAGCCTACGGTGCACCGGGCAATCAGCCAGCTTGAGGGAGAGGTTGGCCAGCCCTTGTTTGACCGCACATCGCATGGCGTGATCCCGATCCGTGCGGTGCGGCATCTGGCAATCGCCGCCCGTCTGGCCTTTGCCGAGATGGAGCAGGCCGAGGCGGATGTTGGAGCCTTGGCGGGGCGTGAGGTTGGGCGGGTTGTCATTGGGGCCATGCCCTTGGCACGGTCGGCGCTGCTGGGTTCGGCGATTTCGTTGTTCCGCAGGCGTTGGAAGACGCTTCCGGTTCGCGTGATCGATGGGCCTTATGCGGACTTGGTTCTGGCCCTGCGGCGGGGAGAGGTGGATGTTCTGGTGGGGGCGTTGCGCCCCGCTGTTTCAGATCTGACCCAGGAAGTGCTGTTTCAGGATGCGCTGGCCATCGTCGCCCGGCCCGGCCATCCCTTGACCCAAGGTCCGGTGGGTCCCGTTGAAATGGTTGGCTTTCCCTGGGTTGTAGCCGCTGAGGGTACCCCGGCGCGCGACCATTTCACGGCGATGTTCCGGGGGGTGGGATTGCCGGTTCCGGGCAGCCTTGTTGAAACCGGGTCTATGGGGCTTTTGAGCGATCTGGTTGGCACGTCAGACCACCTTGGCTTTATCTCGGCCCGGCAGGTTGGGCGCGAGGTCGCACGGGGCGCGCTGGTCCAACTGCCGTTTCAGCCCGATGGGACATTGCGCCCGATTGGCCTTGCCATGCGCGCCGGTTGGCAACCCACAAGGGCGCAGGACGACATGCTGGCGGCGCTGCGCGCGGCCGCTGTTTAGGCCAAAGCTCCTTTGCGGAACTTCCGCAGGATGCGCTGCAGCTCGGTGCGTTCGGCTTCTGTCAGGCAGCCAAACAAACGGCGTTCATGGTCGGCAGCGCTGGCCTGTGCCGCAGCAGCCAACTGCTTGCCTGCCGTGGTGGGCATGAGCGCATGACGCCTGCGATCCTGCGCCACTGGTGCGCGAATGATCAGATTGCGGCCTGCCAGTTCATCGATGATGGTGACGAGGTTCGACCGCTCGATCTGTAGGGCGTCGGCAAGCTGCGTTTGTGTTAGGCCCGGCTCGCCCACGATGATCGACAGCGCCGAGAAGGACACCGCGCGCAAGTCGTATTCGGCCAGCGTTTTGGCAAAATCGGCCTGAACAATCGACAGGGCGCGTTTCATGGCGTAGCCGATGAAAGTGGACAGATGGCGATCCGTCTCGGCCGCTTGCTCGGGTGCCTGAGCGATAACTTCCATCTTTTGGCCCTTTCCCGAATGGGGAGTTCAACGCGGCGCGTATGTCGGCAGCATACCTCTCTGAGAAAGAGATTCCATATCAATATTCGTCAATACCATTATCTGGCCGCGAATGGACGGCGTTCCGCCGCGGTGCGTTATTTTGGCGGCAAGCGCACGCCGCCATCCAGACGGATCACTTCGGCGTTCAGATAGCTGTTGGTCAGGCACATCAGGACCACGTCCGCAAATTCCGCCGGATCGCCAAGACGGTTTGGAAAGGCGACCTGGGCGGCGATGCCCTGCTGCACCTCGGGCGGCAGTTCTGCCAGAAGCGGTGTCAAGAAGATGCCAGGGGCGACCGTGTTCACCCGGATGCCGAAACGCGCAAGTTCACGCGCAGCCGGAAGGGCAAGCGCCACGATTCCGCCCTTTGAGGCCGCATAGGCGGCCTGACCGACCTGCCCGTCAAAGGCGGCGACCGAGGCTGTGTTCACAATGGCGCCGCGCCCGCCGTCGGCATCGGGATCGTTCCCTTGCATCCGTGCTGCGGCAAGGCGCAGCATGTTGAAAGTTCCGATCAGGTTGACGCGAATGGTGCGTTCGAACGCGTCGAGTGCCATCGGCCCTTCGCGGCCGACAATCCGGGCAGCCCCGCCGATTCCGGCACAGTTCACCAGCCCACGGAGGGGACCCATCGCGGCAATCGCGTTGTCCAGCGCAGCACCTGCGGCTTCGTCCGTCACATCAAGCGCCAGCGCATGGCCCCCGATGGCGGCACCCACCCGCGCCGCGCCTTCGGCGTTGCGATCAATCACCGTGACCTTTGCGCCGCGCTTGGCAAGCGCCTGCGCCACAGCCTCACCCAGACCCGACCCGCCCCCGGTGACCGCGATATGTGCGCCTGCGATCTCCATCATTTCTTTCCCTTCCAGTCGGCCAGAATGACGTGGGGCCCGCCTGTCCAGAGCGAGGCTGCAAGATCGGCCCGTTCGCGCAGGACGGCGCGCTGATTGACGGACCCTTTGTCTGTCACCTCACCCCGGTCAAAGCTGAGCGGTTCTTTAAGGATGAGAGCGGCGACCACGCGGGTCGCGCTGCCCGTGGCCGCGCGGGCATGGGCCGAAAGCCGTTCCGCAAGGGTGGCCTGCACGGCCGGATGGGCCAATACATCGTCTGCACCGCCCGCAAGCTCGCGCAGGGCGATCCAGTTCGGAACCAGAAGGGCGCGAAGATCGTCTTTCTCTTCGCCAGCGATCACCGCGTCCGAAATGAGGCCGCCCATCGCATTGACCAGTGCCGCCCGCAGAGCGCCTACGGCGACCCATGTGCCCGTGGCCAGTTTGAAGTTCTCGGCCAGTCGGCCATCAAAGATGAAGCCTGCGGCGGGTTCATCCGGTACGGCATAGCGCAGCGCATCGCCCAGTTTGTAATAGCCTTCTTCATCGAAAGCCGCTGCCGTCAGCGCCGGATTGCGCCAGTAGCCCGGCGTGATCGATGGGCTTTTCAGCCGCGCCTCAAGCTTGCCCTCTTGCGGGACCAGCTTCAGCGTAACGCCAAGGGCAGGCACGCCGATATTGCCGGGGCGATCCTTTTTGTCGCTGTAGTACAGCGCGAAGGGCCCGGTTTCCGTGGCGCCAAGACCCGACACGATCGGCACGCCGCCCACCACCTTGCGGGCGGCCACGGCGGCAAGACGATCCCAGACCGGCTGGCTCATGCCCGCGCCAGCATACATCAGCATCCGGAGGCGCGAGAAGAAGGTATCGGCCAGCGCCTCATCCGTTTCCATTGCGTCGAGAAGGAATTGATAGCCCACGGGCACGTTGAAGTACCATGTCGGGGCAATTTCGCGCAGGGTGCGGATCGTGCGGCCGATGTCGTTTGGTGTGGGGCGGCCATCGTCGATGTAATAGGTGCCACCATGGAAGATGGCCATGTTGAACACCTTGTTGCCGCTGGCGGTGTGGTTCCACGGCGCCCAGTCCACCAGAACCGGCGGCTCTTGCGACAGAAAGGCATAGGCGTCTGCGATCATCACCTGATTGGAGCACAGCATGGCCTGGGTCTGGATCACCGCCTTGGGGCTGCCTGTGGTGCCAGATGTGAACAGGAATTTTGCCACCGTTTCAGGCCCGACAGACGCATGGGCGGCATCTGCCTCGGGGGTTGGTGTGGTGGCGAGCAGGCTGTCATACGACAATGAGGTGCGGGTATCGCTGCGTCCGGTCTGGCTGACGAGCGCGACATCGGGCGACAGAACAGCCTCTATGGCAGGCAGGAACCTTGCGGCATGATCGGCAAAGACCATTCCCGGCGTCAATTGCGCCACAACCTGCGACAGCTTTCCCCGATCCTCGCCCGACAGGGCATAGGCAGGTGACAGCGCGGCAGAAGGGATGCCGACATGCTGCGCGCCCAGAGCCATCAGCGCATGCGACAGGCTGTTGCCGGACAGAATCAGCAAGGGGCGATCCACCGAAAGGCCCTGTTGCAGCAAGGCAGACCCGATGGCGCGGATCGCCTGCGCGCCCTGCCCATAGGTCATGCGCACCCATGTGCCGTCGGCACCGCGTTCGGCCATCCATAACCGGTCAGGCGCCACGTTGGCCCAGTGCATGAAGCGTGCGGTCATGCAGCGCGGCCACGCGGGCAGTTCTGCCGTTTGCCGGATCAGGACCGTGCCATCAGGCCGGGTTTCCCGAAGCAGCGGCACCGCGCCGTTGCCAACGGATTGAAAAGTGTCGCCTGGCATGTTCCCCCCGAATGCAGCCGGATACCAGAAGATGACGGCCGATAGTTATTGAATATAACAGTAGGCGAGATGGCAGATTTGCGCAAGAGATGTTTACACCATAATGTTTATTCGATATAACTATCTCTGGGGCCCTGTGCGGGCACAAAGCCGCGAAGGAGCAGGACATGGACGGTAGCATTGAGCAGTTGGTGACCTATGAGCTGCGCGATGGCATCGCCCTGATCGGGCTGAACCGTCCGGCCAAACGGAATGCCATCAGTGACCGGGTGGTCGAGGCGCTGCATCTGGCGGTGGAGGCGGCCCAGCACGAGGCCAAGGCCGCCGTGATCTTTGGGGAGGGCAAGCATTTCTGCGCCGGGCTTGATCTGGCCGAACATGCAGAAAAGCCGTTGATCGCCGCAGTGCAGGGATCGCGCCGCTGGCACAAGATTTTTGACGGGATCGAACGGGGCGTCATTCCCTTTGTTGTCGCGCTGAAGGGGGCCGTTGTGGGTGGTGGGTTCGAACTCGCCGCAGCGGCCCATGTGCGTGTGGCCGAAGAGAGCGCCTTCTTCGGGCTGCCCGAAGGCACGCGCGGCATTTTCGTTGGTGGTGGCGGGGCAGTGCGGATTGCGCGGCTGATCGGATCGCAGCGCATGGGTGACATGATGCTGACCGGCCGCACTGTATCGCCGGTGCAGATGGAGCAGTGGGGCGGCGTGAGCTATGTGGTGCCCGAAGGCCGCGCACTGGAAAAGGCCATTGAGTTGGCCAAGGTCGCCGCGCAGAACGCGCCGATGTCAAACTATGCCATCATCAACGCCCTGCCGCGCATTCGTGACATGTCATCCGAAGATGGGTTGTTCGTGGAAAGCCTGATGTCGTCCTTGACCAGCGTGACGCCCGAGGCAACCGAACGCCTGCGCGCCTTTCTGGAAAAGCGCACGGCCAAGCTTGAAGCGCCGAAGGACTGATAGCCATGAACCTGGACGACATCATCGCCATCGACTTTCACACGCATGCCGAAGAGCCATGCAACTGCCACCGTGATGATGGTTACAACGAGTTTCAGGCGGGGATGGCGGCCTATTTCCGCAATCCCGCGGGCGTTGACGGCATGTTGCCAACCGTGCCGCAAACCGCCGCTTATTACCGTGAGCGCAAGATTGCCGCGGTGATCTTTGGCGTGGATGCAGAGCGTAACACGGGTTTCTATCGGCACAACAACGAGGAAATCGCCCAGTTGGCCGCCGAAAACGGCGACGTTCTGATCCCCTTTGCAAGCATCGACCCCGCTAAGGGCAAGCTTGGCGCGCGTGAAGCGCGGCGTCTGGTGCGCGAGTTTGGGGTCAAGGGGTTCAAGTTTCACCCGACCATGCAAGGTTTCTTTCCAAACGACCGGATGGCCTATCCGCTTTATGAGGCCATTCAAGAGGAAGGCGCCATCGCGTTGTTCCATACCGGGCAGACCGGCGTGGGGTCGGGGATGCATGGCGGCATGGGAATGCGGCTGAAGTATTCCGACCCGATTCACATCGACGATGTGGCGGTGGACTTTCCCGACATGACGATCGTGCTGGCGCATCCGTCCTTCCCGTGGACCGAGCAGGGGCTGGCCGTGGCCCAGCACAAGCCGAACGTCTATATCGACATGTCTGGCTGGTCGCCGAAGTATTTCCCGCAGATCTTCGTGCATTATGCCAACACCATTCTGAAGCATAAGATGCTGTTCGGATCGGACTGGCCTGCGATCACCCCAGACCGGTGGTTGAAGGATTTTGCCGATCTGCCGATCCGCGATGAAGTGCGGCCCCTGATCCTGAAGGAAAACGCGCGGCGCATTCTGAAGATGTAACCCGATGTATACATGGCAATCAGCGCTGCTATGCTGGTTGTGTATACATGGAGGGTGGCTATGGCATCGGAAGAACGCAGTTCCACGCACGCACAACGGGCGTTGATCACGCTTCGTCAGCGCATCCTGGGCGGCGATCTGCCGGGGGGTACCCGGCTTTATGAGGTGGCCCTGGCGGAGGAGCTTGGCATTTCGCGCACGCCCGTCCGTGCGGCCCTGTCGCGGCTTGCCGAAGAGGCATTGCTGGACCGCACGGCTGGGGGCGGCTTTGTGGTGCGCAGCTTTGCGGTGGCCGATGTGGTGGATACGATCGAACTGCGCGGTGTGCTGGAAGGCACTGCCGCGCGGCTTGCGGCAGAGCGGGGCGCACCCGAGGCATTGCTGGCGGAAGCGGGTGGTATCCTGCGCGGGATCGATGCGCTGTTTCGGGCTGATGTCTTTGATATGGAGGCATATTCGCGCTTCAATGCCGGATTTCATCACCTTCTTGCCCGTCTGTCGCAAAGTGAGGTTCTGATCCGCGAGATTGAACGGATTACGGCTTTGCCCTTTGCCTCGCCCTCGGCCTTTTTGGATGACCAGTCGCGGCAGGCGGAGCTGGTCAAGACCCTTGCCGCCGCCCAGGATCAGCACCGTGCCATCATCGAGGCCATACGCAATCGCGAGGGGTTTCGGGCCGAATCGCTGGCCCGCGAACACGCCCGCGCGGCGCGGCGGAATGTCGAGTTTCTACTGACACATGAAGCGGCGCTGCGGGAAGGTGTGCCCAGTCTGGCAATTCTGGCCAACTGAAGGGATTTGTATACATAATGGGGTGAAATTGGGCGAGTTTCGCTTGATATGATCCGAAATCCCTCGCACTATGTATACATATCTCTGAGGGAGGAGAAATCGATGGCGCAAAGCCTTTCAACCGCGATGGCCGCGGCCGGCAATCCTGTTACCATGCTGCGCAATTCCAAGGCCGGTATGTATGTCTATCCGGTCGTGGCGCCGGAATTCCAGAACTGGCGCAACGAACAGGTGGCCTGGCGTCAGACTGCCGTGCTGTTCGATCAGAGCCACCACATGGACGAAGTGATCGTCGAAGGCCCGCAGGCGACCGAATTCCTGTCGCATCACGGCATCAACTCATTCTCGAATTTCGACCTGAACCGCGCCAAGCACTTTGTTCCGGTCACGCCCAACGGCCATGTCATCGGCGACCACATCATCTTTCGCGAGCGTGAGGACAAGTACATCCTTGTTGGCCGCGCGCCGACGTCGAACTGGCTGATGTTCTGCGCGGCTTATGGCAAGTGGAACGTGCGTCTGCGCTATGACCCGCGCAGCCCGTCGCGCCCCGAAGGTGAGCGCGTGCTGCGTGAGCATTACCGTTTTCAGATTCAAGGCCCCGATGCGCCGAGGATCTTTGAGAAAATGAACGGTGGTCCGGTGCCGGACATCAAGTTCTTCCACGTCGACTGGATCAATATCGGATCGAAAAAGGTGCAGGCTCTGCGCCATGGCATGTCGGGCGCGCCCGGTTTGGAGATCTGGGGGCCTTACAAGGACAAGGATTACATCCACTCGACCATCCTGCAGGCTGCGCGCGATGCGGGTGTGAATCTGGTGCAGTGCGGCAGCCGTGCCTATTCGACCAACACGCTGGAATCTGGGTGGATCCCTTCGCCCCTGCCCGGGATCTATACCGGTGACGGCATGTTGAAGGACTATCGTGACTGGCTGGGTGCCGACAGCTATGAGGCCGCAGGCGCCATCGGTGGCAGCTTCGTGTCTGACAACATCGAGGATTATTACGTCAACCCGTTCGAGCTGGGTTACGATTTCTATATCGGTTGGAAGAAGGACGATTTCATCGGCAAGGCCGCGCTGCAGGCGATGAAGGGTTCGTCCAAGAACCGCAAGAAGGTCACCTTCGAATGGAACCGCGACGATGTGCTGAAGGTCATCGCGTCGAATTTCGAACCGGGCGTGCCGTTCAAGTGGATCGATTTCCCGCAGCCGAACTATGCGTCTTCCAGTGCTGATATGGTGATGCAGGGCGACAAGATGGTCGGGATGAGCATGTTCAACGGCTATTCCTACAACGAACGCTGCATGCTTTCGCTGGGGGTCGTGTCGCAGGATGTGCAGGAGAATGACATCCTGACCCTGAAATGGGGCGAGCCGGAAACGACTGGCAAAACCTCGACCGAGCCGCATCGCCAGACGGAAATCCGCGTGCGCGTGGCGGCCACGCCCTATGCCGCCGAGGCGCGCACCAACTATGCCGATAGCTGGCGGACCAAACGCTAACTCCCTGAAGCCTCGGGCTGTCCCTTCAGGGGCAGCCCCTTTTTCTGGAAGGTTTCCCCATGGCGACGCTGCTGCTGATCCCGGGCCTCGTGTCCGACGGATTTGTCTGGACCTCTGTGACCGCCGCTCTGCAAAGCGTTGTGGCTGATGTCACGACCCAAGCAAGTATCCCCGATATGGCGCGCGATCTTTTGGCCCGGCATTCAGGGCGTCTGATCCTGGCAGGCCATTCGATGGGCGGGCGCGTAGCCATGGAGATGGCCCGAATGGCACCGGGGCGTATTGCCGGGATGGCCCTGCTGAATACCGGTATCCACCCACGGCGCGAGGGGGAAGAGGCCAAGCGTCAGGCGATGATCGATCTGGCGAATGGTCAAGGCATGGCGGCGCTGGCGGCGGCATGGCTGCCGGGCATGTTGCGCGCGGGG
Source organism: Fuscovulum sp. (assembly GCA_035192965.1). Classification (NCBI taxonomy): domain Bacteria; kingdom Pseudomonadati; phylum Pseudomonadota; class Alphaproteobacteria; order Rhodobacterales; family Paracoccaceae; genus Fuscovulum; species Fuscovulum sp. Next base: position 1,059,493 of record CP136571.1, read on the forward strand.
GCCGAAGCCGACCCTGGACTGATGGCAGACCTGACAGCGATGTGCCTGCGCATGACGCAGGCCATTCACGAACGCCAGTTGCGCGCGTTGCTGGACCGGCCTGATGCGGGGGCAAGCCTTATCTTCAAGGGGCCCATGCTGCTGGTGGTGGGACGGCAGGACGTCTGGAGCCCGATTGCCCAGCATGAAGACATTGCCCGCCTGTGCCCGCAGGCCCGGCTGGAGATCATTGAAGATGCGGGTCATTTCGCGCCTGTCGAACAGCCGGCGGTGGTTGCAGCGGTTGTGGCGGACTGGGCGCGCGGTGTGGCCGCAGCAGATGCCGGGCTTGACCGTATTCCGGATACGCCCCTGTTTGACCGGCCCCGGTCCAATACCGGCTATGCGTTGAACAAGATGGCGATGGGTCTGTCCACGCCCGAAGGCCGCGCAGCATTTCTGGCGGATGAAACGGCCTATCTGGACCGCTTTGCCCTGACGCCCGAACAACGCAGTGCCGTGCTGGCGCGGGATTGGGAAGCGATGGTCCGACTTGGTGGCAACCTGTTCTATATCCTGAAGATTTCGGCTGTTGACCCGACGCCTATCCGCGCGATCGGTGCAGCCCAGGCGGGGATGAGCCTTGATGCGTTTCTGGATACCCGGCTGGGGAAGGTGACAAATGGCTAGATTGATTGGCGGGATCGGCACGAGCCATGTGCCCTCTATTGCTGCGGCACTCGATAAAGGTCTGCGGCATTCGGACGAGTGGAAGCCGTTCTTTGACGGTTATACCCCGGCGCAGGATTGGGTGGCGGCGCAAAAGCCCGACATCGCGGTGGTGATTTTCAACGATCATGGCAATGCCTTTTTCCTGGACCGAGTGCCGACGCTGGCCCTTGGTGTAGCCGACAGCTATGCCCCGATCGATGAGGGTTGGGGTCCGCGTCCGGTGCCATCCTTTGAGGGTGCTGCCGACTTTGCCTGGCATCTGGCCGATCAGATGGTGTCGCGCCATTTCGACCCGATGATCTGCCGCGAGCTTGATGTGGACCATGGCATGCAGGTGCCGATGGAACTGGTCTTTGGCAGGCCAGAGGCCTGGCCAGTAAAGGTGGTGCCGATCCTGGTGAACACCATCCAGTATCCGATTCCCACGCCGCAACGCATGTGGGATCTGGGACGCACGCTGCGCGCTGCCATCGAAAGCTGGCCAACGGATGAGAAGGTGATTGTGCTGGGCACCGGCGGATTGTCGCATCAATTGCAGGGTGCGCGGGCGGGCTATATCAACCCGGCTGAGGATCGCAAATGGATCGCCGAGATCGGCCCGAACCCGCAGCGCTATCGCGACATGACACGCGAGGATTATGTCGAAGTGTTCGGGTCAGAAGGGGCGGAGTTGATCATGTGGTTGGTGATGCGCGGCTGCATGGATGAGACGGTGAACACCTTGCACCGCCACTACTTTGCCCCCGCCTCGATGACCGGCGCGGGCATGGTGTTGCTGGAGAACGCCTGATGTATTTTCTGATGGTCTGCCCGCATCATCCGGGCGCCGATATCGCCGCCCTGCGCGATCAGTTGCGCCCGCAGCACCGCGAATGGGTGGCCTCGGGCGGCAATGGATTGGCCCGGGTGTTGACAGGGTCTGCGCTTTGGAACGGGTCCGGCGAAGGGATTGGGAACTTTGGGATCATCGAGGCTGCCGATGAGACCGCCGCCCGGGCCTTTGCCATGGGCGACCCCTTTGCCAAAGGTGGCGTGGTCAAGCGCGTGGAACTGACGCGCATGGCCGATACGTTTCAAGCAGGACGCATTCAGCCGCTGACAACGTCGGCCTAACAAAAGCGGCAAAGGTCATGCCTGTCGCACCTGCACCAGATTGCCCCATGGATCGGCCAAAGTGACCATTGCTCCATCCAGCTTGCCGCCTTTGGCCAGCATCGCTTCGGCAACGGTATCAAAAACAGCGAGGTCGGCTGCGATCAGATCAAAGGCTGCAAGGCCGGTGATCGTGCCCGAGCGTTTCGGTGCCCCCTCGCTCTGCCAGGTGTTGGTGGCAATGTGGTGGTGATATTGTCCTGTTGAATAGAAGGTGGCGCCTGGCAGGCGGGCGGTCACATCCAGATTCAGGATGCCGTTGTAGAAGGCCTCGGCTTCAGGGATACCACCGACACGCAGATGGACATGGCCCACGGTCATCGTATCTGGCACCCGCGACGTGGGTGAAGCGACACCGCCACCCGACATGACGATGGCCTGTATGTCAGCCTCAAGGCTGGCCATCTCGATCTTGTCACCCTGCCAGGTCCACGCGTCTCGGGGACGGTCGGCATAGACCTCGATGCCGTTGCCTTCGGGGTCTTGCAGATAGAAAGCCTCGCTGACCAGATGGTCGGCTGCACCGACAAATTCGGTTCGGTCCTCGATGGCGCGCAGCAGCCATTGGCCAAGTGTCGCTCGATCGGGCATAAGAAAGGCTGTGTGAAACAGGCCGGCAAAGCCTTGCGGTTCAAGGTCGATGTTCGCGCGCCGTCGCAGGGTCAGAAGCGTGCGGCTGCCCGCGCCAAGATGCGCCTCATCACGGTCCTGATGGAGCAGGTGCAGACCGATGACCTGCTCATAGTAGCGCGCGACAGTCTCAAGATCGCGCACCAAGAGCAGGGGGGCACCGGGCCGCAGCGGGGCATCGGCCGTGTCGGCAAAGGCAGGGTTGGGGGTCATGACGGTACCAAGTATGGGAGCAGCACCTACCACCACCGTCGCATTCATGCCCCCTTCAAGCAAACGACGTCTGGTAAGATTTTGCATTTCAGGCTCCGCTGTCATTGTGGCTCGATGAAAAAGGATGGGGCCGGGAACAAGGCCGGGCTTTGATCGCGGATCACATTAGCCGTGCGGTGCGGCCTGTCCCGCGGTCGCGTGTCCAGATAGTGCTGGGTAATCAGGGTGCGAAAGCCCTCGGCGCTGATGCGATAGTGGATATGGGGCGGGCGGGGCCAGTATTCCTTTGGGAACAGCGACAGCACTTCGAACCGGCCATCAGCTTCAGTAATCAGGGTGCCGCGCAGATCAAGCGCGTCGTCCTGAAAGTCGCTGTAATCGCCGTTCTGTTCTGGGTAGTAGCGGCCAGAGCCATCTGTCTGCCAAAGTTCCAGTATCGCGCCGGGAACCGGTGTTTCCGGCGCGGCGGCGTTCAACACCCTGCCGACGATCCGCATCGTCTCGCCTGATTTGCCAAAGCGGTTCAGATTGGAAACGACGGGCATGTTCGAAATGTAGAACGGACCCTCCATATCGCTGGCGGTGGGGATCATCGCTTGTTCTGCTGCCGCCCGCCCGACGGTCAGGCCGAGGCTGGCCGGAACCATCGCGGCGAATTGCAGGAAACGGCGGCGGGCGGGTTGTCTGTTGGTCTCGGTCACGCGCTGTTTCGCCTTATGAAGGGTTCGGGGCCTGCAATCAGGCCCCGAAGGTTGCTTTGTCATTCCATGGGTTCAAACATTGGCAGACCTGACGCTGTTTCAAGCACCTCGGCCTGCAAGACGTCCCAATGTTCCGCGATCTTGCCATCCTCGACGCGGAAAATGTCGACCACGATTAAAGGGGTGGGCGCGATGCCAGTGTAGCGGCCGTGGATGGCGACCATATCATCCTCTGCGATCACCATCCCGATTTCATATTTGAAACCGGGGGGCAGGTTGGCAAAGGCCTCACGGATCACGGCGCTGCCGGAGGGAAACAGCGGGTTGCGCTGCTGGTAGTCTTCCGCCCAATAGCGATCCACCGCTGTGACATCGCGGTTGATGAACAGCTCTGTCACCGCATTGACGACGAAATCCTTGTTCGAGGATTCCGCCAGCGCGGGGCTGGCAATTGCAGCCCCGGCCAGCCCCAGCGCCAATGCACAGGTTTTCAGTGAGATCATTCGTCGCCTCCAGTTTGCACAGTTACAGATGTCAGCCCGGGAAAGCCGCCGCCACGCCACGGTCGATGGCAAAGGCAAAGCCCAGATCTTCGGTCCCGACCAACAGTTTGGCGCGGAACTCTTCGGCATTGGCCGACTCGGCGCGCGCTTTTTCCCAATGGTCCAGATAGGCAATCGTCGCGTCGAAGACGCTGGCATCATTGGCGCTGCCGGATTTGCGATGGCCCGGAATGACCGTTGCCGCACCAATCGCGCGCAACGCCTCGACGCTGGCACGCCAAGGGGCGATTCCGTCGGTGGTGGCCACTTCTTCCATCCACAGATGCGTGTCGATATAGGCGATATCTGTCGCAATCAGCGTGTTGAGGCTGGGAATATGTACCGGCGTGATGAGCGCGGTGTCGCCCGCCATTGGGGGCAGAATCTCGATCCGCTCGCCTTCCAGCATCAGGTGATCGGCGCTGAGCGCCTCGGGCAGGACGAAACGGTCAGGAAAGACACCTGCCGGGGCGCCGCCGGCGATCTGTGCGTGCATCGGGGCCAGCATCTGGGACAGGATCCCCTGGATGTCAGTCTGCGCATAGGCCTTTGCGCCGGGGAAGCGGTCCATAAGGATCGGCAGGCCGAGAATATGGTCAGGGTGAATATGCGTGATAAGGATGCTTTCCAGTGTCCGTCCGGTGGCGGAAATCATGTCTGCCAAAAGGCCCGCATTCCCCGTGGTGAACTGGGCGTCGATCAGGACGGCGGATTTTTCACCCAGGATCACCGTGCTGTCGACCAGAAGGCCCGCCTCATCCGAGGTGAAAAGTTCGGTTCCCGATGCGGCAGCATGTGCCAGACCCGGCAGCAGGGCGGCAGCAGCGCCGCTTGCGGCCGCGGTTTTCAGAAGTGTTCTGCGGTTCAAAAGTTCCATTTGGTTTCCTTTGTGTACCTGGTATAATTTAGGTACCAACCACATAGTTGATTTGCTAGAGTGAGAAAAGGAGGCACTATTTGGTAACCTCCAAGAAACCCGGATCCGTTAAAGGCGAACCAGACATGACACTCGATGTGCCGCGCGAACTGCACAGGATTTCGTTGGACCTGGCCACTTGCCCGGTGCGGCAAGTGCTGGATGGGGTCAGTGACAAATGGTCGATCCTTGTGTTGGCGGCGCTGTCCAATTCGCAGCGACGCTTTTCCGAGCTGCGCCGCGATATTCCGGATGTGTCGCAAAAGATGCTGACCCATACCCTGCGCAAGCTGGAGCGTGATGGTTTGGTTGAACGGATCGTCACCCCGACCGCCCCGCCGCGCGTGGATTATCGGCTGCACCCTTTGGGGCAAAGCCTGTTCGTGCGACTGTCGAGCCTTGCAGGTTGGGTTATTGAAAACCGGGCCGAGATTGATGCGGCCCGGTCGTCTTTTGATGCGCGGGTCTGATCGGACGTAAAAGCCAGCCGCGATTGGCAGGTGCGGCAAAGTCTGCTGCACCTGCCAATCGGTCACAGACCACGCCCCCGGTATTTTTTGCCCCAGATGCCCGATTTGCCCGGCGCCATGATCGAGTTCGGGTCCAGCGCATCCTTGATTGCTTCGTGGAAGTTCAAGAGCGCCCCGTCGCCCCAGTTGAAGGTGGCCATCACGTCATCCATCAGCGCGTTGTGCGTGCGGTATTCGCCGTAGCCTTCGGCCGCCGCCTCGTTGATCAACAAGCGCATCAGATCGAGAGATTCCTTGCGGTCTGATGGTTTGGATTTGTCGTAGAGGAACAGGCAGATGTGATGCATCTCGCGCAGGCCGATGCAGAACTGCGCGGCGTAATCCTTGTTGAATTCATCCGACCGGGCCTTGACCATCGCCGACTGGCGCAGTGCATCTGCCCCGTCCACCGCCGAAATGGGCGAAAAGGCGCAATGCGCGCCGTTGGGCAGCCAATCCATCAGCTTCATCTCGTCCAGCGACGGGATGCCGTTGTTGATCTTGTGCCGGTCTTGCAGCACATGCGCTCCCCGGTCGCCGTTATCTTCGGTCCGGTCGCGGTTGGTAAAGAACTTCGCCCCCGGAATTTGACCGAAAGCCTGCTGGATGATGCCCCAGGCCATCTGGATCATCTCTTCCGGGCCGTAGAGCGTGCCGTAGAAGTTCCAGTAACCCAGATTCAGCGCGGCTTTCATCTTGTCGATCGAAGCGGGCGTCAACGGGCCGGGATCTTCCTGCCATTCGGTGCGTTTGGACACGACGCCTGCGTCCAGGATGATGTTGCGCACCACAGGCACGTTCTGGATCGGGAACATGTTGATGCGCAGGGGAAGCATCGTGTCCATGATCGCGCCAAGGTCTTCCTCGCGGTCGAAGGTGACCAGATAGGTCATCGAGGCTGGTGGGCGCTGCATCAGGCCGATGCCCATCTTGGTCACGATGCCAAGGTTCGATTGGGTGAACAGCCCGTCCGGGTAGGGGCCAAAGCCATAGGGGAACAACTGCCAGGTGTTCGACCCCGGCACGGCCCCCATCCCGGTGCGCATGATGCGGCCGGTGGGCAGTACAACCTCAAGGCCCGTCTGCCACATGAAATGGTCGCCGTAGGGCGTATAGCCCACGCCACGCTCTAGCGTGTTGCCGACGATGGAGCCCCAGCCCAGATCGGGCGTGTCGATCATCAGGATCGAATTGGTGGCCTTCAGGTGATTGGCCAGATCGAAATAGGTTACACCGGGTTCGACCAGCGCGTAGCCGAACTTTTCGTTCACCTCGAGGATGCGGTTCATCCGGCGGCCCATATCCACCACAGCCGCGCCTTTCAGTCGGGGCGACTTGCCGCCATAGCCGTTGTTCTGACCGGTCGAGATGGGCGAAAGGGGCAGGCCGAATTCATTGGCGATCGCAACGATGGCCTGAACATCTTCGGGTGAGCCGGGGTAGAGGACAACGCTTGGCGCGTTGTTCTGCGAGGGTTCCAGGGGGTACAGGTCGATATAGCCCGACAGTGTTTCAAGATCCGAGACGACGTTGGCGGAACCCAGCGCCGTGACCAAACGCGCGAGGGCTTTTTCGAAAACGGCGGCATCCATATCCGGTGGCAGCGTGCGCTCTGTCAGTAGCTCTGTGAAAACCTTGTTCATTCATCTTCCTCCCATGGACAGTTGAACTGCAGCTTTCCGACCCCTATCGCCCCCTGTTTTTAAGGAGATTCTATAAGGGCGCAAAAAGTGACTAACTCTATCAAAGAGTGTTAGTCACCCAAATAAGGCACTATTTGGTAACCATCCCCTTGTCCGCGACCGATCAGGTCAGCGGAGCTAGGAATTCATGCAGTGCTGCGTTGAAGACTGCCGGTTGTTCGATCTGGGGCGTGTGGCCGCAGTCATCCAGCAACAGAAGCCGTGCATGCGACACACGCTTTGCCGCGTCTTCGCTGTGTTTCGCCGGGATGACAGCATCCTTGCGGCCGTGGATGATCAGGGTCGGGCAACGCACAGCATCGAGCAGGCGAGCTGACTTTTCCCAGACCGCGGCTTTCTGCCCCCGCAGGCCCAATGTGCTGCGCAGCGTTGCCAGAAAGGCCGCAGTTGCGCCGGGCTTGAAGGCATTGCGCAAAAGCACCTGGCGCAGTTCAAGCGACACGCAGGCCGGATCCTTGACAATCGCGCCAATCTGCAAGGTCACGACCTTTTCGCTGGGTTTGTTCATGACCTCACCCAGACCCGGCAGGGAGAACAGCTTGAAGACAGGCGTCACCTCGCGGCCCAGAGTGGCCGCATTGGCGAGGATCAGCCCTTTGATGCGGTCAGGTGCCAGTCCGGCCAGCCGCAGCGACATCGCAGCGCCCATTGAATTGCCACCTGCAACGAAGGCCTGAAGGCCGATTGCATCTGCAAACCGAAGGGCCCAAGCGGCGTAGCTGTCAAAATCCTCGGTTCTTCCGGTCAGGTCAGACAGGCCGTGGTTGGGGGCATCCCAGGCAATCAGGCGATGTGCGGTGCCGAGGGATTGCAACTGGTGATCCCACAGTTCCAACGATCCTGTGATCCCATGCGTTAGCAGGATCGGAACGCCGGGCCCGCCCGTATCGCGGTAACGCAGCTTGCAGCCGTTCACGTCAACATATTGATCCTGCATCACAGCCCAAGCCTTTTGCGCATCGACAAGGGTTCATCGCGGCCCCGGTCCAGCCACAGGCCCACCAAGCCGCGCGGCAGGTACAGGGCAAAGACGATCGCCACGATACCGATGCCCGCCAGATACCATGCGCCAAAATCGCCAAAGATTTCCTGAAGCGCAAAGAACAGAAGCGCGCCGAGGATCGGCCCGATGAAGGTGCCGATGCCGCCGACCAGCACCATGAACAGCATGAAGACCGACCATTGCACCCCAAACGAGGTGCGCGGTTGAAACGTGATGGCGGATGCCAGCCAGAGCGCACCCGCCAGCGCGCAGCCAACCGAGGCGATGATGTAGATGCGTTGTTTGACCTGAAAGGTCGATATCCCGACGGATGCGGCAGCATCTTCGTCATCGCGGATCGCCTGGCTTTCCGCGCCGATCCGGCGCTGCAACAGCACCCATGTACCACAGACCATCACGACCATGCTGGCCAGCGAAAGCAGATACAGCACCGTGCGGCGGAAATCGGGATCATAGGCGTTCAGTGCAAGCAAAGAGGTGCCGGTTTCGCCTTGCACGATCGGATCGAACATCACGATGGAGCGGATGGTTTCGGCAATCACCCAAGTGGCAACGGCGAACTCACCCGCTTTCATCCGCAACACGAACCAGGACATGGCCCAGGCGACCACACCGGTCAGCAAAGCTGCAACAAAGATCATCGGAAAGGGGGGCAGACCCGCCTCGACCAGCCGGATCAGGGCATAGCCCCCCAATCCGATGAACGCCTGCTGGCCGACCGACACCAGCCCTGCATAGCCTGCAAGGAGGTTCCACATCACGGCAAACATCACGAGGATGAACAGATAGATCAGTTTGTCGACAATCAGCGCAGAACCAAGCCAGGGAAGGGTGGCAAGCGCCAGAAGGGCGACGCAGGCCAGCAGGATCAGCCTGCGGTTAGAGGCCGCCATCGGCAGGGTTTGGGCGGGTGTCATGCTTGCCTCCGCGACAGGTCGGGTTTGTTGAACATGGCCGAGAGCGCGGCACGCCAGCCGCCCCGATCCGCCGCCGCCGCCCGCATCAGCCGCCAGCCCAGAACGGCGAGAAACACCAGATGCCCGGCCAGGATCGAGATTTGCGGTGAGATCAGCGCCCCCAGCGCCTGCACCACGCCAAGAACGATGCCACCGATCAGCGTGCCGCGCAGCGACCCGATTCCGCCGATCACCACTGCTTCGAAGGCAAAGACCAGCATCATTGGCCCGGAAAACGGCGTGACCTGTGCGCGCATTGCCAAGAAGATCCCGGCCAAGCCAGCTAGCGCCACAGCGATGGCAGCCGCCCAGCGGTGCACCTTGCGCGGATCTACGCCGCACAGGCTGGCTGCTTCGGCATCAGTCGAGGTTGCCCGGACAGCGCGGCCAAAGGCGGTGCGCGTCAGCAAAAGATGCAGTGCCCCAAGCACCAGCACGGCAGTGGCAAACATATAGGCGGGCAACTGGCCGACAAAGATGCCGCCGGGCAGTTCCCAACTAGCCCAGGACAAGTTTCCGATATGCGCGCCCAGCGATTTCGTGTCCGACCCGAAGGCTGCGAACATGCCGTTTTGCAGCGCCGCCCCCAGACCGATGGTTGTCAGGATCGGGATCAGGAAACCGCCCGCCAACGCCCGTTCAAAGATGAACCGCTGCATCAGCCAGCCAAGGGCCGCCATGCCAAGCAACGTGATGACGATGGCAAGCGGCACGGTCACTCCGGCGCTTTGCACCAGCCAAAGTGAACCGAGTGCGCCAAGAACCGCCATATCGCCATGGGCAAGGTTGATGAACCGCACCACCCCGAACATCAGCGAAAGGCCCGCCGCAAGAACGGCATAGTAGCCGCCAAGCAGTATGCCCTGAATCAGACTGTCAAGCATGGCTTGGCTCCTCGGCCTTGTGGATCCCGAAGTAGGCATCCGTAATCTGCTGACGGGTGAGCGTTGCGGGTGTGCCATCCAGTTCCAGAACGCCTTCGGCTATACAGATCAGGCGGCTGGCAAAACCCATCGCGCGGGTCAGGTCCTGTTCCACGACGATCAGGGTCACCTGACCTTTCAATCCAGACAGGGAGTCATAAAGACCTTCGACCGCCGCGGGCGACAGGCCCAGCGACACCTCGTCCAGAAGGATGACGGACGGATTGGCGATCAGTGCCCGGCCGATTGCAACAGCCTGTCGTTGACCGCCCGAAAGCCCGCCGGCAAACCGCCCGAGCAGCGGGGTCAACTGTGGAAAGGCATCGCAGACCGTGGCCAGCGTCCAGTCGCCCTTGCGGCCATTCTCGGCTGCGATCATCAGGTTCTCGGCGACCGTCATGTCCCCAAACAAACGCCGCCCCTCAGGCGACAGCGCGATCCCGGCCTTCACACGCTCATGCGCGGGCATCGTGGTGACAGGCGCGCCATGCAGAAGGATACCGCCCTCTGCCACAGGATGCAGGCCTGCGATCATCCGCATTAGCGTGGTTTTTCCCGCGCCATTTGCGCCGATCACAGCCAGAACTTCGTTCTCGGCGATGGTCAGGGAAATTCCCTTTACGGCCTGCAACTGGCCGTGCCGACCGACAAGGTCGGTCAATGTCAAGGCTGCGGTCATTCCGGGCTGCTCCCCAAATAGGCGCGCTGCACCTCGGGGTGCGCCATCACATCACGCGGGTCGCCCTGCGCCAGAACCCGCCCTTCGGACATGCAGACCAGACGGGTGACGACGCGCAGCAGCGCATGCAGAATATGTTCGATCCAGACCACCGTCAGACCGCCTGCCTGAAGGCTGCGGATCAGGTCCACCAGCGCCACCAGTTCCGCTTCGGTCAATCCGCCGCCGATTTCATCGAGCAGGATAACGGTTGGCTGCGTTGCCAGGGCGCGCGCCACCTCGAGCCTCTTGCGGTCAAGCAGGCCAAGCGCCGCCGCAGGCCGGTTCGCCACGTGCAGCAGGCCCGTCCGGCGCAGGATATCTGCGGCTTCTGTCGTGGCGGCCCTGTCATCCAGCGCGGCCCCGGAGCGCGCGGCGACATGGACATTTTCAAAGACCGTCATCCCCAGAAACGGGCGCGGCACCTGATGCGTGCGGGCCAGACCCAGACGGCAGCGTTCGGCGGCAGAGGTGCCTGACAGATCGCGCCCGCCAAGCTGAATGGCCCCAGAGCTGACCGGGAATGACCCGGCAAGAGCGCCGAAAAGCGTGGTCTTACCCGCACCGTTCGGCCCGACTATACCCACCGCCTCGCCCGGCATGACGTGGAAATCCACGTCGAACAGGACTTTCAGCGCACCGAAGGATTTGTTCACCCCCGTGGCCCGCAGCATCGGTTCCGCTGTTACGGCTGGCATCATCACGCCCATCGTTCCTTCTTTTCCGGCAGAGAAAGAGGGGCGGGTTTGGCACCCGCCCCTCTTTGGATCAGATCAGCCAAAGGCCAGCGGCTTGAACTCGGAGGTCAGGTTGACACCGGGGAAGTCCGCGTTCGACACCAGATCCAGCTGGAACTGGAACGGTCCTTCGCTGGCCTTGTTCCACTGCCCACCTGCCAGACCGCTGACGGCACAGTTGTGCATCGGGCCTGCGCTGAAATCGACGGTGCCAACGGCGGTTTCCGCCTTCAGCTTCGGCAATGCGGCCGCCATCGCCTCTTTGTCCTTTGGGCTGCCTGCCTGCACGGCCAGTGCCAAAGCGGCATCGAACAAGGACGCCGAAGCACCAAGGGCCTGCGCCCATTGCGCGCCAGTTGCGGCCTCATACCCGGCGCCAAGCTCGGCATTGGTCAAGCCCGCAGCTGCCGAGGCGAAGGGGAACGCGGGGTGCCAGTAGACGCCCGTGCACAGCCCTTGGCCCAGATCGCCCAGACCTTCCATCTCGGCTGCAAAGAGCCCGGCCTTTGCCATCTGCATGATCTTCAGCTGCTGGGCCAATCCCTGCTGCGCTGCCTGACGCCAGAACACGGGGAAATCCGGCGGGAAGGGGAAGCAGACCACAATCTCGACGCCCGCATCCTTGAAGGCGTTGATCTGGGTGCTGAAATCCTGGCTCATGTTTTCATAGGGGCCGGGATCGACGACTTCCCAGCCGGCCTCGGCCAGCTTGGGCAAAAGTCCCGCTCGGATTGCGTTGCCGTCGGCGTCGGACGGAACCAGGGTGCCGACTTTCTTGTTGGTTTCAAGCAGCGACCATTGGCCGTTGTACAGGTTCAGGAAGTTTGCCGAGCCAAAGGAATAGTGGAAGGTCCACTTGAACGATTGTGCGTCCGGCTTGCCACCGCGGCCGAAGTAGAAGGCTTCCCAAGGGGCGACGGTCGACAGGCAAGGCGTTGCCCCGGCTTCACAGGCATCAGACACCGGGTTGACGGTTTCGGGGGCCGAATGCGTGAGGATCAGATCAGGTGCTTCTGCGTTGATCATGTCGCGGGTGATCTGGCTGGCGCGAACCGGGTCCGACTGGGTGTCGGCGGTGATGATTTCGACCATCATCTTGGTGCCGTTGACGTCGATCCCGCCCGCGAGGTTGGCCTTGATCGTCTCGATCAGATAGCCATCACCCGCGCCGAAAATGCCCAAAGGGCCGGATTGCGGGCCGACATAGCCGATCTTGAACGTTGCGGCATCCTGCCCGAAGGCGCGGGTGCCAATAAACGGCGCGGCCAAAGCCGAGCCTGCGATCAGGCGGTTAAAGCTGCGGCGGCTGATGCCACCTGTCGATTGGTTGTTCATGGTCGTCCTCCCTTTTGTTGCAAAGGGCCGCCATGCAGAACATGGCGGCCTGTTGAATCAGAATTTGAGTGGCGTGAAGAGATTAATTTGCAGCTTAGTGCCGCCAGCCTCGCTCTTGGCGTTGACGTCGCGCATCAGGTTCACGTTCAGCTCGGTTGGGCCGAAGCGCTTGGAATAGCCGATGCCGACGGCAAGGGCTTCGGCACGGTTCCCGCCAGCGAAAACAACCCCGCCGAGGGTGTCGTCTTCAACTTGCTTGCGGTAGTAACCGACCAATCCAAGGCTCTGATCCCCGCCGATGGACTTCATCGCGGTCCAGTTCACGAGCAGTTCGTCACCCGACTTGAAGTTGTTCGCGTCATTCGTGCCGTACATGAAGTAATTGGCATGGATCGATGCATTCCAGCCGTCCTTCAGGTAGCTGAAACCCACGTCCACGCCGGTGGTGACAACGTTGTTGCCAAGGTTGGCTTGCCCAAGACCGATATAGTCGCCTGTGGGAATGCCAAAGCTGAGACCAGTCTGCACGAACACACCGGGTGACAGCATCCAGGACACGTTCAAGGGAGAGATCGTGATATCGCCCAAACCGGTATTGCTGCCGACACCGCCCACCGACACATCGACCAACGGGATCAGCATCATGGCGCGATAGGTGCCACCAAGGATTTCATTGCCTGGCACCCAGTGGAATTGCAGCGCTGTCGCCTTCACATCCAGCGAGACGGGCAGTTTATTGCCGTTCGCATCATAGATATCGCCGAAGAAGAATTCTGTCCGGCTTGAGAAGTACAGGCCGGGCGGTGGGTTGGCGCCTACCGGCACAGCCGAGGTTGCGCCGGCGGGCATTGCCGCAGGCGTGCCGGGTTCACGCGCGATTGCCGGGCTGGCAAACGCCAAAAGACCCATCGCGGCCAAGAGTTTTGCAGTGTTCTTCAAGATGTCCCTCGTCTTTGTTTTTGCAGCGAAAGCTGCTCCTCCCCCGTGGCGCCGACGCCAAAAGGCATCGGCGCAACCCCCTGTTTTCAGACGTAAAGAGCGTCGATCCCGCCATCGACGGGCAGATTGATGCCCGTGACCCAGCGCGCGGCGTCCGAACACAGGAACAGCACAGGCGGGGCGATTTCATCGGCGATGGCCGGGCGTTTGATGTTTGCGGCGTCGGCTGCCACGCGTTCTTCGCCCAGCATCTGCACAAACTCGCCAAGGATCGGTGTGAAGACCGGGCCGGGCGCGACCGAATTCATGCGGATGTCGTTCTGCATGAACAGGTCGTAGCCGCGCTTCTTGGTCCAGACGACCAGCGCTTCCTTGAAGTATTGATAGCAGGTTTCCTGCGGGACCGGGTTCTTGGCCAGCCAATCCGCACCATCGGCCCAGGTCGTGGTCGCGGCCAGCGCCTTGTGCGCATCCACCCGCTTGGGCCATTCTGCGCCAAGGATCGAGGTGATGTTCACGATCGCGCCGCCCTTTGCGATCTTGGGCAGCAACGCCTCGGTCAGGTGGCGCAGGCCCAGATAGTTGACGCGCGCCACCACGTCTTTGTCGGCAAGGCCGGATACGCCCGCCGCATTCACCAGCGCATGAATGCCGGAGGGCAGGGCGGCAACGGCGGCGTCGATCGCCGCGGCATCGCCCATGTCGATCTTGACGAACCCGTCTACGGTGATCATCGGATCATTGCGATCCAGCCCGATCACATGCGCACCCTGAAACCGGGCCAGACGGGCAATCTCGGCGCCGATACCCGAAGATGCCCCGGTGATGGCGATAGTCTTTCCGTTCAAAGTCATGTCTTGGTCTTTCGTTTGGTCAAGCCGCAATCGCCCGCCCCCGATGGGGGCGGCCGAAAGCGTGCTGGATGTGAGGGATGTCAGATCAGAATGGGTACATCACGGCGTCAGGGCGCGCGGTGATCCAGACCCATTGCGTGAACTCTTCCCAGATCGCAGGCCCGGAGATGCGGCTGCCGTTGCCGGATTTGCCGCGCCCGCCAAAGGGGGCATTGGGGCTGGCCATAACGGTCTGATCGTTGATGTGCAGATGACCGACCTTCAGGCGCATGCCGATGCGGCGAGCGCGGTCGATGTCCTTGCCGATGATCCCGGCGGCCAGACCGAATTCCGACATGTTCGCCAGTTGGATGGCGTGATCGTCGTTGTCATAGGCAACGACCACGGCAACGGGGCCAAAGATTTCTTCTTCAAAGGCGCGCATGCCGGGTTTCACACCGGACAGCACCGTTGCCGGGAACATCCGCCCCGTCGGAGTGCCACCGGCCAGGAGTTTTGCCCCCTTGGCCACGGCATCCTCAACTATGGCCTTGACCAACGCCACCTGACCATCCGAGATCAGCGGCCCGAGGGCGCATTGCTCGGTTGCCGGATTGCCCACAGGCAGACGGCTGGCCTTGGTTGCAAGCTCTGCCGCCAGCGCGTCGGCCATCGCGGCAGGCGCAAGGATCAGGCCGGTCGCCATGCAGATCTGGCCCTGATGCAGCCATGTGCCCCAGGCCGCATTGGCGGCTGCGAGCGCGAAATCGGCGTCATCCTGAATGATCAGGGCGTTCTTGCCGCCAAGCTCCAGTTGCACTTTCTTGAGGTTGCGGCCACACGCCTCGCCCACCTTTGCGCCCACACCGGGCGAGCCGGTGAAGGATACCATGGCGATGTTTGGGTCTTCGCAGAGGGCTGTGCCCGCCTCGCCGCCACCGGGAATGATGTGCAGAAGGTTCGCCGGAAGACCGGCTTCTTCGAACACACGGGCGATGATGACACCGCCGCTGATCGGGGTGCGGGGGTCGGGCTTGTGGACAACGGCATTGCCGGTGGCCAGCGCTGCTGCAATGGCGCGCATCGACAGGATCAGGGGGAAGTTGAAAGGAGAGATCACACCCACGACGCCGTGTGCAACGCGGATCACCTCTTCATCACGCCCGTCCAGCGACTGAACCACACGGCGCGTCGGCTCCAGTGCGGCGGCCGCAGCGGCCCGCAGGAAGCCCGCTGAATGTTCGATTTCGATTGCGGCTTTGGGATAGATTGACCCGGATTCGCGGATGATCCACGGGATCAGCTCTTCGCGGTGCTGTTCCAGGATTTCAGCGGTTGCAGTCAGGATGCGCGCGCGCTCTGCGGGCGGGGTCGCCTCCCATGCGGGTTGAGCAGCGGCGGCAGCGGCCGCAGCGCGTGCCACATCCGCCTTGTTGCCCTGACCGACCGACGCCACAACGCTGCCGTCAGCGGGGGCGGTCACGTCATATACGCCGCCCGCGGCCTTGCCCCAGCCGCCAGAGAAAATCATGCCTGTCCAGGCGTCCTGTTCCAAAAAGATCGGTGCTGAGCCGTCCATGTCCGTCCTCCCCTTTATGGGTGCCTTCAGCGGCCACCCTTTTGTCCATTCGCCGCCGAGCCGTTGGCCCATCTGCGGCGCTCCTCCCAAAACGCTGACGAGATGTCTGGCATATAGAAAACATGACTTTCAAGAATAATTATGGTTTACCTCAATACAGCTTCATCCATCTGTTTTTACGAGTTTTTATTCGATATGCTTGCCGAATGGGGCGGTTCATGAAATAGTTAGAATCGGCTCCAGTTTCATGAAATGGCGAAAATGACCGAACGCATCACCTTGACCGAAGCTTCTCGGCGCGCGCCTCGAATCACGGCGCGGGGGGATAGTCGGCTGCTGGAAGAAGGTGCCGCCCCGACGCTGGCCGACCTTGCAGGGGCCTTGCAGTTTGCCCTTGGCGATGGCCGCATCTGGCTGAGCGACGAGCGGATGGTGATGATGCAGACGCAGGTTCTGGGCAGCCTGCGGCGCGATGTGATCAAGCGGATCGGCATAGATGCGGCACGCAGCCTGTTCTACCGCACGGGCTGGCGGCAGGGGCAGCTCTACGCCGACCTGGTCCGGAAACGGTTCAACCAGGATGATCTGACCGCCGCGCTGGCGGCCGGCCCGCGCCTGCACACGATGGAAGGCTTCGTCAAGGTCACCACCAAGCGGTTCGAGTTCGACATCAAGCGCGGGCATTATCACGGTGAGTTTCACTGGCATGACAGCACGGAGGCAGTGGAGCATCTGAACGCCTTTGGCGTGTCCGACTGCCCGACCTGCTGGATGCAGGTGGGGGCGCCAGCCGGGTTCACCACCGCCCTTCTGGGCCAACCGGTGATCTTTCGCGAGGTTGAGTGCATGGGCATGGGGGCCGAACGCTGCGTCGTGATCGGGCGCAACGCTGCCGCCTGGGGCAAAGATGTGCCGGAGTTGGAGGATTTCGCCTCTGCGACTGCCCGCCCGCGTGCCAAGCCATGGAATCCCAGCGCGACGGACCCGCGACCCCCTCAGGCCAATGTCCCGCATGCGATCATCGGCAAGACTGCCGCCATAGAGCGGGCGCGGCGCCTTCTGGAACGGGTCGCGGGCTATGACGAGCCGGTCATCTTCATGGGCGAACCGGGAACCGGCAAGGAGTTCTTTGCCCGCCGCCTGCACGAGATCGGCCGGACACCGAAGGCGCCTTTCGTGACCGTCAACTGTGATGCCTATGCGGGCGGCTATGCGGAAACGCCGCTGTTCGGCAAGGGCGGTGCCATTGAGCGGGCGCAGGGAGGGACGCTGTTTCTGAACGACCTCTTTTCTTTGCCGCGACCGCTGCAATCGCAGCTGGCCGCCCATCTGGGCGATGGGGGGGCAAACCGCAAGGCGACGCGCGTGATGTCGGCCACCGGGGCGGCCCCGCGAGATGCTGTCACCACTGGCGCGTTTCGGGCGGACCTTTACTTTCGCCTGTCGCTCTTGCCAATTGTCATTCCGGCATTGCGCGACCGGCGCGATGATCTGCCGATGCTGATCGATCATTTCGTCCTGACCCATAGCCGCACCCATCGCAAGCCGCTGCGCCAGATCACGGCGGCCGCGCGCGATCTGCTGATGCGCTATGACTTTCCGGGCAATGTGCGAGAGCTGTCCAACATGATCGAACGCGGCGTGATTTATGCCGAACCGGGCGGCGATCTGGAGATTTCGCACATCTTTACGGGTATCGAGCAGATGCCTGAATTCGTGGAAGGCCTGCACGCTTCGGGCCGGATTGTGCGGCGCAGCCCCCAGGGCGCGTTGGCGGATCCGACCGAAGGGCGCACGTTCGACGAACTGGAACTTGATACCTATCGCGCCGCTCTGGCCGCCGCTGACGGCAATGTTTCTGCCGCAGCAAGGGCGCTTGGGCTTAGCCGGGCAAAGTTGGACTATCGGCTGGCAAAGCTGGGGTTGAACCGGAAAGGATAGCGCGACAAGGCTCGCGTCTGGCCGGACAGGACCAACCTTAATCCTGATCATATCCTGCACGATATCGCGCGGGGGAATGCCCCATCACGCTGCGGAACCTGCGCGAGAAATAGGACGGGTCGTCGAACCCAAGGGCGTAGCCGATCTGTGCGACGGGAGTGCGGGTATAGACCAGCAGGCGACAAGCCTCGCGCATTGCGGCCGCCTCGATCACGCCCGAGGCGGGTTGGCCGGTGGCGGCCTGGCAAATCCGGCTCAGGTGACGGGGCGACAGCCCGATGCTGCGCGCATAATCCGTGAGCGTCCATCGGTCGCGCATGTGCCGGGCCAGAAGAGCCTGAAACTGCGCAAAACGCGGGTCGGTCCCGGCTGTGTCGGCCCTGATCTGGCCCAGATCCCGCAACGCCGTACAAGCAAGTTCGGTGGCCAGTGCGCCCAGCAGGATTTCTCGTGCCGGGCGCGACTGGCGGTGTTCTTCCTCGATCTGCTGAAAAAGACGCAAGTATTCATCGCCCGACGACAAGATCCCCGGCCACCCCAACGCCGTATCCCGCGCCAGTGCCGGGCCAAGCTGATCAGGCAGGGTCTGCACCGGAACAGTCAGCACCCAACCTTGCGTTCCGGCCTCCATCGTAAAGTCATGGACCACGCCGGGCGGCACGTTCAGGAGAGCAGGCGGTGCGACTGCCACACCTTTTCCATCCAAGGTGATCTGAGCGACCCCGCTTTGGATCAGAAAGAACTGGTGCAGATGCAGGTGCCGATGTGGGGCGATCCGCCAGTCCAGACCAGCCGCGCGGTCGGTGAATCGCTCGATGTGCAGCACATCGGGAAAGGCCCGGCTTTCGCCATACAGGCTCCAGGCAGGAATGGCGGTGTGGGTGTCGGACGAAAGTGTGTTCATGTCCGCAAAGTGCCAGTGGCTGTCCGTGCTGTCCATTCAATACTGGGGTCGCCGCACCTAAACCGGGCAGGGAGTACCGGGGAGGATTCGGATGAAAACGGATGTGGCCATTATCGGAGGCGGGCCTGCGGGGCTGCTGCTGTCGCAGCTTTTGATGCGGGCGGGCATTTCGACCGTCGTTCTTGAGCGGCAAACCCGGCCGCATGTCCTGTCGCGCATTCGCGCCGGCGTGCTGGAGGCCGGGACTGTGCAGCTTTTGCAAGAGGCGGATGTGGGCGCGCGGATGATGCGCGAAGGCATTCCGCATGACAGTTGCTATCTGACGTCGGATGACACGCTGATCAAGATCGACCTGATGGAAGCCTGCGGCAAGCAGGTGATGGTCTATGGTCAGACCGAAGTGACGCGCGATCTTTATGAGGCGCAGGATGCGATGGGGGCCACGATCCTGCATGAGGTGTCGGATGTTGCGCTGCATGATCTGACGAGCGACGCGCCTTATGTCACGTTTCGCCATGAAGGCGGAGAAAAACGGCTGGACTGCCGCTACATCGCGGGCTGCGACGGTTTCCATGGCGTAAGCCGCCCCAGCATTCCGGCCTCGGTCCGGCAAGAGTTCGAGAAGGTTTATCCGTTTGGCTGGCTGGGGGTGCTGTCGCGCACGCCGCCTGCAACACCGGAACTGATCTACGCCAATCACGCCCGCGGTTTTGCGCTGACTTCGATGCGCAACGCGATGCTGTCGCGCTATTACATCCAAGTGCCGCTGACCGACCGGGTCGAGGATTGGCCGGATGACGCCTTTTGGGCTGAACTGCTGTCGCGTCTGCCGCCCGAAGTGGCGGCCACCATTGTCACCGGCCCGTCGATCGAGAAAAGCATTGCGCCCCTGCGCAGTTTCGTCTGCGAGCCGATGCAATGGGGCCGCCTGTTCCTGTGCGGCGACGCGGCGCATATCGTGCCGCCCACCGGGGCTAAGGGGTTGAACCTGGCTGTGTCCGATATCTTCTATTTGTCGCGCGCGCTGATCGCGCAGCACGCGGATGGCAGCAATCACCTTCTGGAACGCTATGGGCAGGATGCGCTGGCGCGGGTTTGGCAGGCGATGCGGTTTTCATGGTCGTTGACCACGCTGATGCACCGCTTCCCGGACCAGACAGGGTTTGACCGCCGGATGCAGGTGGCGGAGCTGGCCCAGCTTGCGGAATCGTCTGATGCGCGCCGTTTGTTTTCAGAGGTTTATTCAGGGCTCCCCTACTGAGGCGGCGGTTGCAGATGGGAAGGCGCGGTCGCATCTTCGGCACAAAGTCGCAGCAAAAGCTCGACGCGCGCATGGGATGTTGCGCTTTGGACCTGTGTGATGCCCACGGCGCCCGACAAAAACCGCACACCGGTGGGCAGCGCGATCAGCTCGCCTCTGGCCAGTTCTTCGGCCACCACCCCGCGCGAGATGAACCAGACCGCGTCCGACGCAGCAAGCAGACCACGACCAACGGCCAACGCCACAGTCTCGACCGCAGGGCGCAGGGTGGGCAGGCCAAGCATTGCCAAATAGTCGTTCACATTGCGCCGGATCAGGGCGCCATCCGGGGGCAGGATGACCGGCACAGCCTGCAGAATCTCGGCCACCGAGTGGGCCGCCATCGGGTGGCCCGCGCGGGCGACGAGCACGACATCTTCTTCATAGAGATGGGTAAAGCGCAGGCCGACCATGTCTTGCGGATCGGGCATGCGGCCGACCATCATGTCGATCCCACCGGCGCGCAACAGGCCCATCAGATAGGCATGCGGTCCAGTCTCGATCTTCAGAACGGTATTGGGCTGAAGGGCGCGAAAGCGCACTGCCACGCGCGGGAAAAGCCGCGTCGCCGCTGTGGGCAGGATGCCGACGCGGATGCTGTCGCCGGTGGCCGGGTGCAGGGCGGCTACGCCATCTTCCAGCGCCCGCAGGCCCAATGTGGCATGGTGACGGAAAACTGCGCCTTGCTCGGTCAGGATCAATCGCCGGCGTTCGCGACGAAACAGCGCGATGCCCAGCAAATCTTCAAGCTCTGCAAGGGTCCGGCTGAGCGCAGGCTGCGAAATGCCTTGGGCCCGCGCGACGGGCGACAGGGCGCCGATGGCGGCAATGTCCAGAAAGGCGCGGATATGGCGCAGCTTGATTGCGGGATGCATAATCATGGAGTTATGCATATGCAGCCATTTCGCATTTCTTCACCCATTCTGTTCCGGTTATATTATGGATTGGAGAGACAGTGATGCAAGTTCTGACCCGGCCCTTTGGCGCCCTTCACATCCAGACTGATGGCCCAGAGGGCGCGCCCGCGGTGGTTTTTGCCAATTCGTTGGGCACCGATCTGCGCCTTTGGGATGCCGTGCTCCCCCTTTTGCCGCTGGGCCTGCGGCTGGTGCGCTATGACAAGCGCGGGCATGGCCTGTCGGATCATGGCAGCGGGACACGGATCGAGGATCATGCCGCGGATGCGATTGCAGTGATCGAGGCGTTGGGCGGCGGCCCGATCGTCTTTGTCGGGCTTTCCATTGGCGGGCTGATCGGGCAGGTCGTTGCCAGCCAGCGCCCCGACCTTGTGCGCGCGTTGGTCTTGTCCAACACCGCCGCTCGTCTCGGTACCTTGGAAAGCTGGCAGGCCCGGATTGATGCCGTCGCTTCGCACGGGCTTGGGTCTATTGCTGATGCGGTGATGGAGCGGTGGTTTGCCGCCCCGTTCCGCGCCAGTCCGTCCTGTGCCCCTTGGCGCAACATGTTGCTGCGCACGCCGGCCGAAGGCTATGTCGCTGCGTGTCAAGCGCTTGCCACTGCGGATCAGAGCAGCGCCACCGCCGCCTTGCGCCTGCCAACGCTGGTGATCGCCGGATCAGAAGATGGGGCGAGCCCGCCTGATCTGGTGCAGGCCACTGCAGCCCTTATCCCGGGCGCCGCGTTCCATATCATCCCTGGCGCAGGCCACCTGCCTTGCGTCGAGACGCCCGCAGCCTGGGCTGCTATCGTCTCGCCTTTCCTGAAAGCCCACGCCCATGTCTGACCTGACCAAGACGGCCATGACAACCCGCCGCCGCGTCCTGGGCGATGCCCATGTGAACCGCGCCGAGGCAGCAAAGACCCCGTTTGACACCCCTTTTCAGGCGTTGATCACCGATGCCGCCTGGGGACATGTCTGGTCGCGCGATACCATCTCGTTGCGCGAACGGTCGATGCTGACCATCGCCTTGCTTGCGGGGCTGGGCAACGATCACGAATTGGCCATGCACATCCGGGCCACCCGCAACACCGGTGCCACGCAATCCGACGTGATGGAGGCGCTGTTGCATGTCGCCATCTATGCGGGTGTGCCGCGCGCCAACCATGCCATTTCGATCGCCAAGGAGGTTTTCGCCGCCATGGAGCAGGAGGTCACCCGATGAAGCCCGCCGAATTCTATATGCGCGACCGCAACCTGCATCCGCCCGCCCACCATCCGGGTTACAAGACCAGCGTGCCACGATCGCCCCGCAACGCGCTTTTGACGCTGCAACAGACCGTGTCAGAAATCACCGGGCCGACCTTCGGGCATAATGATATCGGCGCGCTCGACAATGACCTGACGCTGAACTTCAACCACGGCGGTCTGCCAGTGGGCGAGCGGATCATTCTGCAGGGCAGGGTTCTTGACGAGAACAACCGCCCCGTACCGAATACCTTGGTCGAAATCTGGCAAGCCAACGCCTCGGGTCGGTATCGCCACAAGAAAGACGCCTATCTAGGTGCGCTGGACCCGAATTTTGGCGGCTGCGGGCGCACGCTGACCGATGCAGAGGGCCGCTATGCCTTTCGCACCATCAAGCCCGGGCCTTACCCTTGGCTGAACTATGTCAACTCCTGGCGGCCCGCGCATATCCATGTCTCCGTTTTTGGCACGTCGTTCAGCCAGCGCCTGATCACGCAGCTTTACTTTGAGGGCGATCCGCTGATCCCGAAATGCCCGATCGTTCAGACCATCCCCGACCCGCAGGCGGTGCAGCAATTGATTGCCGTGCTTGATCTGAATTCTGCCGTGCCTATGGATTGTCTGGCCTATAAGTTTGACATCGTGCTGCGCGGGCGGCGGTCGACGCTCTTTGAAAACCGGCTTGAGGGGAACTGAGATGGTCCAAACCTTGCCCTACCTGCGCGAAAGCGCCTCGCAAACCGCTGGTCCCTATGTCCATATCGGGCTGGCCCCCGGTGCCGCCGGATTTCATACCTTTGAGACCGAACTGGGCCAGACCCTTGCGCCCGAAGGTGTTCCCGGCCCCCGAGTCACCATCGAAGGCCAAGTGTTCGATGGTCTGGGTGCGCCGATCAAGGATGTGCTGATCGAGGTCTGGCAGGCGGATGCGAACGGCATCTACCCCCATCCGGAAGATCCCCGCGCGGCCGATTGCGCGCCGGGCTTTCGTGGGTGGGGCCGAGTGATTTCAGATTTTGACACAGGGCTTTTTCGGTTTGAAACCGTCAAGCCCGGTCCAGTTGCGGGCCGTGCGGGCCGGATGCAGGCGCCGCACCTGAACCTTTGGCTTGTCTCACGGGGTATCAACATCGGGTTGAACACGCGGATGTACTTTCCCGAAGACACCGCCGCCCATGCTGCCGACCCTGTGCTTGGAAGTATCGAGCAGCGTGCCCGCGTGGCGACGCTGATCGCTATTGCGACCGGGCCATCCACCTATCGCTTCGATATCCGGTTGCAGGGCGACGGCGAAACCGTATTCATCGACGTGTGACAATGTCCAATCCGTGCATCATCTGCGTCGCCATCACCGGGTCCTTGCCGACCAAGGCCAACAATCCCGCCGTGCCGATCACCATCGCCGAACAGGTGGAAAGCACGCAGGAAGCGTTCGAGGCCGGGGCGAGCATTGCGCATTGCCATGTCCGCGATGATGAGGGAAAGCCGACCAGCGACCCCGACCGTTTCGCGCGGCTGAAGGAAGGGCTGGAAAAGCACTGCCCCGGCATGATCGTGCAATTGTCCACCGGTGGGCGATCAGGGGCCGGTTATGCGCGTGGCGGCATGCTGCCCTTGCGGCCGGATATGGCCAGCCTTTCGGTAGGGTCGAACAACTTTCCGACCCGCGTTTACGAAAACCCTCCTGATCTGGTGGATTGGCTTGCTGCCGAGATGCTGAAGTACGAGGTCAAGCCCGAGATCGAGGCTTTTGATCTTTCGCATATCCTCAAGGCCAAGGAGATGCAGACCAAGGGACAGTTGGCAGGCACGCCCTATGTGCAATTCGTGATGGGTGTTAAGAACGCAATGCCCGCAGACCGCCACGTGTTCGACTACTACATCGCCACCGTCAAACGCCTGTTCGGCGACGATGTGCCCTGGTGCGCGGCCGGGATAGGGCCGGCGCAGATCATCCTGAACGACTGGGCCGTTTCTTCTGGTGGCCATGCCCGCACGGGGCTGGAGGATAACGTGCGTCTTGACCGTGACAGGCTTGCCCCGTCCAACGCGGCCCTTGTTCAGCGGGTGGTCGACCTTTGTGATCGTTACAACCGCCCGGTGGCGACCTGGGCAGAGGCCCGCGCCATCCTTGGCCTTCCTTTGCCGCAAACCGCCTAGAACGCCCCCCCCGAGAAAGCCCGCCATGCCCGCCAGTCCGATGAATTCCCAGATCTATGCGGGGCTTTTTGGTGACCCGGAAACGGAGCGCCTTTTCAGCGACAGCGCCGAACTGCGCGCCATGCTGCTGGTCGAGGGAGCGCTGGCCCGTGTTCAAGGCAATCTGGGTCTGATCCCCGCAGATGCGGCCGCCTTCATCGAGCGAGCCGCGCATGAAGTGCAGATCGACCCTGCCGCGCTTGCCGCAGACACGGCCCGCAACGGGGTGCCTGTGCCGGCGCTGCTTGGGGCGTTTCGCAAGGCGGCGACCGCGCCCGACCTGATGCAGTACCTGCATTGGGGGGCCACAAGTCAGGATATCATGGACACCGCCCTTGCCTTGCGGTTGCGGCCCGTGCTGGCCCTGTGGGAGGCCCGGCTGGGTGCGTTGTTGCAGCAAATGGTCACCCTTGCCGAAGGCCATGCCACCCTTCCGATGGCCGCCCGGACTTATGGCCAGATCGCGACGCCGACCAGCTTTGGCGCTGTTGTTGCAAGCTGGGGCTGGCCATTGATCACTGCACGCGACCGTCTGGTCGGCTTGCGCCCCGCAGTTCTGCAAGTATCCCTTTCGGGAGCGGCTGGCACATTGTCTGCCATGGGGCCGGAGGGCCCGGCGGTGCGGTCCGCATTGGCAAAGGTGCTGAACCTTGAAGACCCCGGTCACAGCTGGCACAGCGACCGCTCTGGTATCAGCCAACTCGCAGGCTTCGCCGCCACGCTGGCCGCTTCCCTTGGCAAGATCGGAGAGGACCTGATCCTGCTAACCCAGTCCGGGTTGGCCGAAGTGACGCTGGGGCAGGGCGGTGCCTCATCGACGATGCCGCAAAAGCAGAACCCTGTCGCCCCGTCGGCGCTTGTCGCGTTGGCGCGGCATGTCATCGGGCAGGCCACCATCTTGCAGGGGGCCGGGGTTCACCGTCAGCAGCGGGACGGTGCGGCCTGGTTCACCGAATGGCTGACCCTGCCGCAAACCTGCATTGCTTTGGGGCGTATGCTCAGCTTGGCGCAAGACTGCCTGTCTCGGCTGGAACCCGACCCGATGGCAATCGCCGCACAGATGGGCACAAGCCACGGCAGCATTCACGCCGAGGCGCTGACCTTTGCCCTTGCCCGCCAGATACCCCGCCCTGATGCCGAACGGCAGGTCAAGTCCCTGCTGGCCGAGGCCGTTGCCACGGGCCAGCCCCTTGCGACCCTTGCCACCCGCGACCATCCCGCGCTGGACTGGTCCGCAATCATCGCAACCAGCCTTGGTCAGGCGCCAAACGAGGCGCTGTCTTTTGCCCAAGCGGTTTCCGGATCAGGGGCCCCACCCACAAACTGACAGAAGTTTGCCATGTGGCGGATGCGAAACCGTCTCCGTTTGCCTTGAGCGAGGAGCCGGTCTGTGAGTGGAAGAAGGGATGGCTCGGTCGACCGTGCCGTTGGGTATGGACCACATGCAATGATCTCTGGCAACGGCGCGCGCAGATACTTTCGGGAAACAGATAGCCCCACAAAAGATTTCTGCGTGTTCTGCCTTTGTGTTTGGCGCTTGAGTGTCGCGTCGCGCTGATTTTGGTTTTGCCCAGCCCTTCTTGTAACGATGCTGTTTCGGCAAGCGAAGTGCCGCAGGTCGGATCTGCAGACGCAGCCCATCGCCGAAGGGAACAGCCATGAAAAACCGGGTTGCGGCATTGGCCATCGCCGTGATGGGACTGTTCCTGCGCGGCGAGGCCATGGCCCAGACGCAGACATCGCCAGACATACTTGTTTTAGGCGACTCGCAGCTTTCTTTCGGAGCGGGTGAGGCCTTTGTTACGATCCTTGAGGACTTGAGGGGCGCGTGCGGACTTTCGCGCGACACGACTGTCGGCGTGATCGGTGTACGCTCCAGCAGTCTGCAGTCATGGACGTCAACGGGACGCTCGGCCAAAGGGGCAATCTGCGACATCGACCCGAAATGGAAGGTCAATGCCGGTGCCTACGGACTGCTTTCCCAAGGTGCCAACCCCTATGTCCAGATCGGGCAAGGTGAACGGTTCCAGTTCTGTCAAGACGGCCTTTCTCCCCTTCAGGCCGTGTTCAACGAGGGGTATTACCAACCAAAGCTCCTGATCATGTTCCTCATGGGCAATGCCACGCGACGCTGGGCTGCCAGCGCCGAGGCTGCTTTGCAGGATGCGCGTTCTTTCATTGCCGATTTGCCTGCGGATCAGCCTTGCATCTTCATGACGTCGGCCCCGACCTATGGCGAGAAGTCCGTCCGCCTGCGCCAAGTGGCACAGGCCAATATCGAGGCAGCTTTCGCTACAGCCGGTGGGCAGTGCAGCTTTGTCGCCGGGCTGACACCGGAAACAATCCGTGAAAACCTTGGCAATGCCGCGAACTTTCGTCGCTCGGCCACTGGCAGAGTGAAAGACCCCCTACACCCGACCGAAAGAGCAGCGCACCGATTTATGTCTTTGCAGCGCGATGCGCTATGCGCGGCGCTTTCTGCCCAGTTGGGACACGAGGAATGAAACCCTCGCATAGGCATCACGTCTCCGCGACCAGACGGTCCCGGCGGTAACGCCGCTCTTTCAGCCTGCGAATGGACGTTTAGACAAAACAGGAGCTTTCCATGTTCAAGACCACCGCCCTTGCCTTTGCCTTTGCCGCCGGAATGTTTGGAACCGCCTTTGCGGGCGATCAATATGTCGACAAGACCGGATTTGCTGTTTCGGGATATGACGTCGTATCCTATTTCGAGCTGCCGCAATCCGGGATTGGCCAGCCGCAGCTATCGCCCCTGCCAGGTAATGCCGCGATCACGACAGAATACAACGGAGCCACCTTCGCCTTCGCGACAGAGGCCAACCGCGACACCTTCCTTGCAAACCCTGCGGCGTTTGCTCCGCAATATGACGGGCATTGCGCCTATGGCGTTTCCAAGGGCGGCAAGGTTCCCGGCAATCCCACACTCTGGCGGATTGTCGACGGCAAACTCTACCTCAACATTACAAAGAACGTCGTGGGGTTCTGGGAAGAGGACATTCCCGGTAATCTGCAGAAGTCCCAAGCCAACTGGCCAGGAATCGAAGCCGCCGATGCTTCAACGGCCAAGATCCCGGCCTTCACCTCGGCGGCACCGGTTCCCAATTGATCGGACTGGGGAGTTGACCGCCATCGAGCCAGAACAAAAGCACGCGCAGGCCCTTGCTGGCCTGCGTGTGCTTGACCTGTCGCGCATCCTCGCCGGTCCGTCGGCGACCCAACTTTTGGCCGATCTCGGGGCCGAGGTCATCAAGATCGAACGTCCCGGTGTAGGGGACGATACACGCGGCTGGGGGCCGCCTTTCCTGACTGATGCAACCGGGTGCGAATCTGGCGTGAGCGCCTATTTCCTGTCGGCCAACAGGGGCAAGCATTCGATCGCCGTAAACATAGCCGATCCGCGCGGGCAGGCACTGGTGCAGGAGCTGGCCGCGCAGGCGGACGTGGTGGTCGAGAATTTCAAGCCGGGTGATCTGGCGCGTTACGGCCTCGATGCAGTTGCCCTTCGGGCTGCCAATCCACGCCTGATCTATTGCTCCATCACCGGTTTCGGTCAGACCGGGCCAAACGCACAGCGCGCAGGCTATGATTTTCTTGTGCAGGGCGAAGGCGGGCTGATGAGCCTGACGGGCATGGCAGATGGCCCGCCACTCAAGGCCGGGGTCGGTATCGCCGACCTGATCTGCGGGATGTATGCGGCAGTGGGCATACTTGCCGCCGTCGTGTCACGCCAGGAAACGGGCGTGGGCCAACACATTGACCTTGCCCTGATGGATGCGCAGGTGGCCATGCTGGCCAATCAGGGTGTCGGATTCCTTGTCAATGGACAGTCGCCGCCGAGGCGTGGCAACGACCATCCGACCATCGTGCCATATGGAACCTTTCCGGCCAGCGATGGCACCTTCATCCTCGCCATCGGCAATGACGCGCAGTTTTCCCGTTTCGCCGCTCTTGCCGGTGCGCCTGGTCTTTCCGCCGATCCACGCTTTGCCACGAATGCGGCGCGGGTGAGCAATCGCGACGTTCTGATTCCTTTGGTGGGCGCCCTGACTGCGGGAAGGACAGCGCAGGAGTGGATTTCGCTCTGTGCAGCGCAGGGCATTCCGGCAGGCCCGATCAACGATCTTGCACAGGTCTTCGCCAGCCCGCAGGTCGCTTCAAGGGAGATGACCGTCGCCATGACCCTTGCCTCGGGGGAAGCGGTGAAGGTCATCGGCAACCCGTTGAAGATGTCGGGAACCCCTGTCAGCTATTCCAAGGCGCCTCCCGTGCTGGGGGGCGATACCGTTGCGGTTCTGTCCCGCTACCTTGGGCTGACACGGGCAGAGCTTTCGGAACTTGCGGCCTCAGGCGTGATTGGCGGGGATTTTGAACCATGACGACAACCGGTGCGGACATCATTGGCGAGGCCCTCTTCCGTGCCGGTGCAACCCATGCCTTCGGCATTCCGGGGGGCGAGGTACTCGCCCTGATGCAGGGGTTGGACGCCGCGGGCCTGCGCTTCGTGCTGGTCAAGCACGAGAATGGCGGCGGCTTTATGGCCGAGGGCCATTGGCACATGACTGGGGCGCTGCCGGTTCTGGTGGCGACGCTTGGCCCCGGGGTGGCCAATGCGGTCAATGTCGTGGCCAATGCGATGCAGGATCGCGTGCCGCTGATCTTCCTGACCGGCTGTGTCGATGCTGCCGAGGCGGAAACCTATACCCATCAGATATTCGACCATCAGGCGATGCTGCGTCCCGTCGTCAAGGGCAGCTTCCGTCTTGCCCGAGGGGCCGTCGGCGCGGGCATGGCGAAGGCGATCGCCCTTGCGACTTCGGGCCAGCCGGGGCCAGTGCATATCGACGTGCCGATCAACGTAGCCGAAGGCCTTGCTGAAGAGGCATCTCCGCTTACTCTTTGGACCGCTGCCACCGGACTGCCACCTTTGGACGATCTCAAGCAGGCCTTCGTCGCGCTCTGTGCTGCGCGGCGGCCCATCGCCATCGCCGGTGTTGATGCAGTGAACGAAGCGGCAGGTCCAACCATCGCCGCCTTCTGCCGTAGCCATCACATTCCGCTTGTAACCACCTACAAGGGCAAAGGGCTGCTGGATGAAGATGATCCGCTCTGTTTGGGTGGCGCAGGCCTGTCACCTAAGGCGGATCGCATCTTGATGCCGCTCATCGCGCAGGCCGACACAGTTCTTCTGATCGGCTACGATCCAATCGAGATGCGGATCGGCTGGCGCAACCCTTTCGGTCCATCCCAGACCGTAATCGAAATCGCCCCTACCCGGCGCGACCACGGCATGCACCGCGCAGACATCCCACTGATCGGCGGGATCGCACCAACCCTCGATGCGCTTTGCCATGACGCGCCAGAGCGATGGGCCGAGGGTGAGCCGGATGCTGCCCGGAACGCGCTGAAGGCCGCCTTCAGCGGCCCAGATGCATGGGGTCCACATGCAGTTTTCTCGACGCTGCGGGCCGTCATGCCGTCGCAGACCGTAATCACCGCCGATTCTGGCGCACATCGCATTCTCCTATCCCAGATGTGGGCGTGCCCCGCGCCCCGCCTGATCCTTCAATCCTCGGGCCTGTGCACTATGGCCTGCGCCGTGCCGCTTGCCGGTGGGGCCAAGATGGGGCGGCCCGAAAGTCCCGTCCTTGCTTTCGTAGGTGACGCCGGGCTGGAGATGGGGGCGGGCGAGTTGGCCACCCTTGCTGCGCAGAATCTGCCCATCCTGATCTGCGTTCTCGTTGATCACAGACTGACCCTGATCGAGATGAAGCAGCGCGCGAGCCAGCGCCCGAACCTTGGCGTCGATTTCGGCGGGCCGGGAGCGGGCACCGATTTCGCAGCCCTTGCCCGGGCCTTTGGCGGGCATGGTGTGGACGTGTCGGACAGCGCCACGCTGGCCGCCGAGGCACGTGCTGCGCTTGGCCGCGACCGCTTTACCCTGATTGCGGCGCATATCCCGCGACGGGCCTATGACGGGGCCTTTTAAGGGAGGCGCTGTAACGACTGCGTGAGACGGGTGTTACGATCCCTTCCGACTGTAACAAAACAGGGTCGGATAGCGAAACGCAGACTGTCCGCGCCTGCAAATGCCGATCTCCGTCCCCTGCAGGCCTTCACTCCGCCGTGAAAGGTTTGCCCATGCCGCTGTCAGATGACCTGAGTGGAACGCCCACCTCCCTTTCATCGGAGTTGATCGATGACTGGAACCGGGTGATCAGGGGCATACTCTCGCACGCGGCAAGCACCGGACCCGATCTGAACCGCGTGCTTGCAGCCTGTCCAGATTTCGCGCTGGGTCAGGCGATCCGGGGGATATCCTGTCTTCTGCTGGGCCGCGCAGAAATGGTGGAAATCGCCCGTCAAGCCTATGCCGCAGCGCTGACCGGTGCCCCTGCAACGATGCGAGAAATCGCTTTCGTCCACGCTCTGGGCGACTGGCTGGGCGGCCGCCCCTCCCGTGCCGCCGCGCGCATGGAGGTGATCCTGAGTTTGAACCCTCGGGATGCTTTGGCAATGAAGATGGTTCAGGCGATCCATTTCGTCATGGGCAGGCCCGATGCGATGCGCGCGTCGGTTGAAGCCATCCTTCCCGCATGGACCGACGACCACCCGGCGCGCGGCTACATCTTGGGCTGCCATGCCTTCACGCTGGAAGAAACTGGAGAATTTGCGCAGGCAGAACGGATCGGCCGCGACGGCGTAGCGCTTGCCACGGATGATGCTTGGGGTCTGCATGCCGTGGCTCATGTCTATGACAGCACGGGCCGCGCGCGCGCCGGGCTGGATTGGTTGACGGGGCGCGAAGCCGCTTGGGCGCATTGCAACAACTTCCGCTTCCACGTCTGGTGGCATCGGGCCCTGATGCATCTGGACCTTGGGGAGTACGAGGCTGCGCTGGCCCTCTACGACGCCGATATCCGCGCCGAGAAGACCGACGATTACCGCGATATCTCGAACGCGGCCTCCCTTCTTGCGCGGCTAGAACTTGAAGGCGTCAATGTCGGCGAACGGTGGGAAGAACTGGCAGACCTGTCCGAGAACCGTGCCACCGACGGCTGCCTCGCCTTCGCGGATCTTCATTACATGCTGGCGCTTTGCGGCGGCGCGCGGGATCAGGCGGCCGCTGGACTTATCGCCCGCATGCAGGCCACACGCCCTGTGGGCCATGAAGCGCAGCGGGTCATCGCCCATCCGGGCCTGCATATCGCGCAGGGACTGCAATCCTTTGCCGGGGGAGAATATGCGTCGGCATGGATGCACCTGCGTGCAGGGCGCGCTGACCTGCAGCAGATCGGCGGCAGCCACGCGCAGCGCGATATCTTTGATCGCATCACCATCGAAGCGGCGCTCAGAAGCGGATACTCAGAAGCGGCTGAAGCCCTGCTTCGCGATCGGATGGCACGGCGGGCGGGCACTATTGACGGCTATACCTCCGCGCGCCTGTCCCTGATCGACGCTGTTCGCGTCAAGGCCGTGTGACATGGCGTCGGCCCAAAAGCAGCGTGACCTTCGCCTCGATTTCTTTCGCGGCCTTGGCATGTTCATCATCCTCATCGCCCATATCACCGGCAACCCCTGGGCGCTGTGGATACCTGCCCGCTTCGGCTTTTCCGACGCGACAGAGATGTTCGTTTTCTGCTCTGGCATGGCCTCTGCGCTTGCCTTCGGGGCAGTCTTTTCGCGGGCAGGTTGGCTGTTAGGGACAATCCGCATCCTGCACAGGGTCTGGCAGGTTTATTGGGTGCATTTGGGCGTGTTCTTCGTGACGCTTGCCCTGATGGTCGCGCTGAACATGACGGGTTTCTTCCCGCGTGATGAGGTTTCGGCGCTGAACCTCAATCACTTCCTCAACAACACCGGTCCGAACCTGATCGGCTTGCTGACCCTGACCTATGTGCCGAACTATTTCGACATCCTGCCGATGTATCTGGTGATCCTCGCGCTTATCCCCGTGATGATGGGGCTTGCACGCCAAGATACGCGGCTTGTTCTTGCCGCAAGCATCGCGCTTTGGATCGCAGCCACAGCCGGATTGAACTTTCCGGCCGAACTTTGGTTCACCAAATCCTCTGACCGCCAATGGTTCTTCAACCCATTTGCTTGGCAGCTTGTATTCTTCACCGGCTTTGCCCTGATGGCGGGATGGCTTCCCGCGCCACCCGTCCACCGCGCGTTGATCTGGCTGGCGGTCGGGATCGTGCTTCTGTCGATACCCTTTGCCTGGGGCAAGGTCTTTACCCAATTCGAACTGCTGCGCGAGGTCCGAAAAGCCGCAGCACCACTGTTCAACAAGACCGACTTTGGCATCTTGCGCTATGTCCACTTCCTCGCACTTGCCTATTTGGCCTGGGCCGCTGTGGGACCAGACGGCGCGAGATTGCGACTTGGCGGCTGGGCCGGACAGATCATCGCCCTCATCTGCCGCGTCGGTCAGCAATCGCTTGCGGTTTTCGCCGCATCCATGGTGCTTGCGCGCGTCCTTGGCGCATTCTTGAAACTGGCAGGAAGCAGCCCGCTTGCTGCGCTTGTGGTGAACCTCACGGGTTTCGCCTTGATCATCGGCGTGGCATGGATCGCCGCCTATTTCAAAAGCCAGCCATGGAAGACCGCCCCGGTCCGCACCGCCGCACCCGCGGCTGAAGCAGACTGGCAAACCAAGGTGCGGACGTGACGTTCTCCCCGCGTCAGCTTTTGCCCGGCAGCCTTGCTGCGGAATCGCTGGTGATGCCGGACCAGAGCATGACGGCACCCTTTCGTGATCCTGCTGCACCGGGTCTGCGCCCAAGCGGGCAGGTATTGGCCTGTCGGACCTTCGTGCTTGTGCTGCCGCTCTGCTTCACAGTTGCGCTTGTTGCGGTATGGGTTGGCTGGTTCACCATGGACGGACGGCTGACACTAGCAGAGGCCGTCGTGGCCGGCTTATCGGGTTTTGCGTTCTTCTGGATGGTCCTCTCGGTCGCCACTGCGATACTTGGGCTTTGCTGGAGGCGGCCATCCACGGTGCGGCCCCTTCATGAGCTAAAAGTCGCGATCCTGCTGCCGATGTATGGGGAGCCTGCCGCAGAAACGATCGGCAATGCCATTCAGCTTCTTGCAGGTGTTGGCGGCAAGGGCAGGCATTCCTTCTCACTGCATGTTCTGTCCGACACACGATCCTCGGCTGCGGCATTGATCGAGGAGGCAGTGGTCGCGGCATGCCGCCTTCGGCATCGGGGCCTTTCCCTGACCTACCGTTGCCGCGCCAAGAACACCGATTACAAGTCCGGCAATATTCGCGACTGGGTGATCTCGGAAGGTCACGCCCATGACGCCATGCTAATCCTAGATGCGGATAGCATCATGGGGCCTGACACAGTGATCCTGATGGCAGATGCCATGGCACGGAAGCCTGGGCTTGGCCTGATCCAGACCATCCCCCGTATCCTTCCTGGGAAGACCGTCTGGCAGGGTCTGCAAAGCTTTGCCTCCGAGGTCTACGGCATGAACATGGGGCGCGGCTTTGCCATGTGGACGGGAAATGAGGGTAATTTCCTTGGTCATAATGCTTTGGTCAGGACACGTGCCTTCGCCGCCTCAGCCGGTCTGCCGCATCTTCCCGGTGTGGCCCCGCGCGGTGGGGTCATCCTTAGTCATGACTTCGTCGAAGCTGCCCTGATGCGTCGCGCCGGATGGGGGGTGCAGATGATGCCAGAGGCGGAAGAAAGCCATGAAGACACGCCCGAAACGCTGATCGGATACCTAAGGCGCGACCAACGCTGGTGTCAGGGCAACCTGCAGCATGTCAGGCTTCTTCTGGTCCCCGGGCTGCACCCCTTGTCGCGGTTCCACCTTTTGCAGGGGGCTATGTCCTACTTCTCCTCGGTCTGGTGGCTGCTTTTGCTTCTGCTCTGGGCGCTTTCCGGCCAGGGTGGGACCGCAATCGTTGCCACTCCGCTCTTGGCGGACTGGTCACTCACCCCCCAAATGCCACAGACCACCATCGCCGGTGTCGTTGTCGCTATGCTTGTCGCGCCGAAGCTTCTGGGGATCATCGCCCACTTGCGCGGCAACGGCCTGCCAATTGCCGGGGTGCCCCGCTTTGCAGGTCTCGTTACGGCCGAGCTGCTCGTTTCCGCTCTACTCGCCCCGGCTTTGATGGTGCACCAAGTGCGGGCGGTGCTG
The DNA here is from genome assembly GCA_035192965.1 of Fuscovulum sp. Lineage (NCBI taxonomy): Bacteria > Pseudomonadati > Pseudomonadota > Alphaproteobacteria > Rhodobacterales > Paracoccaceae > Fuscovulum > Fuscovulum sp. The sequence continues at coordinate 1,094,265 of CP136571.1, forward strand.
CGCATTGTGCGGGGGGGTGATGGGGGATGGATGCCGCATGCCACAGGCCGGTCTGACTTGCGCACTCTTTTGCGATTTCATGCTGTCGAAACCGGGCTCGGCGTGGTTCTTCTTTCACTGTCCCTCGCTGGAAAGATCAGCCCTTGGCTTCTGCCCATCAGTGTCAGCCTCTGTCTGACCATTCCCTTGGCGGCGCTTGTGCAGATGCCCCTCTCGGCATTCAAGCAACGCCAAGCCGGGGAGAAAACCGCATGATCCGTCCCATTGCCGCGCTGGCCGCGACCCTTGCCGTGTTCTTCAGCGCTTCTCTCGCGATGGCCGGGTGCAACGGCGATCCCGAACCGTGCTCGCTGCCCGACGGCACCTATCACATCGTCCTGCCGGAGGAAGCGGTGGCGTTGCATCCGGCTGTCCTGCTCCTGCATGGCTACGGTGGCGAAGGAGCGGGTTTCGTTCGCAATGACGGGATGGCCCGACTGTTTCTTGAGCGCGGCTATGCCGTGATCGCGCCGGATGGCCAACCGCGCGAGAATGGCAAGGGCAGATCGTGGGACTTTCATCCAAACCGCCCCGCAACGCGCGATGAAGCCACGTTCCTGATTGCCGTGGCGGATGATGCTGCAGCGAAATACGGTCTGAAACGGGATGAAATGCTACTGGCAGGGTTTTCGATCGGCGGATCAATGACAAGCTATGTCGCCTGTCTGAACCCCACTGCCTTTGCCGCCTATGCCCCGGTTGCGGGCAGTTTCTGGCGTCCACATCCGGCCAACTGCGCAGGTCCGGTCAGGCTCTTGCATACACATGGCACCAGCGACCGGACAGTTCCTCTGGAAGGGCGCCAGATCTCGCCGGACTTCGTGCAGGGCAATGTGCCCGAGGCGATGCAAATCTGGCGCAAGGCAAATGGCTGCAAGTCAGCGGTTGCCGACAGAACGGCAAGCCTTGGCCCGTTTGCTGTTCAGCAATGGACCAATTGCCACCCCGGCACAGACCTGATCTTCGCATTGCATGAGGGAGGACACAGTATCCCGAAAGGCTGGGCCCCGATGGTGCTGGATTGGTTCGAGGCGCTTGATTGATGTTGCAACTGTGGGATCGGCCTAGAAAATCGACCCGGCCTTCCCGCCGTAGTGCAGCAAGTCGCCAAACGACTTCTGGTCGACGGGTCGGACAGGCGCTTGGCAGAATGTGCCTACACCAGGAAGTCCCGAAGGAGATCTTCATGCGGTCCATCAGGAAATGGGGATATCTTTGGGCTTACATCGTGGTTGCCCTGAGCATCGTGGGCACGCCCCCTGATACCGCTGCACCGGGCGATGATCCACGATGTGGCTGCGGGGCCGCGTTGGCACGAAAGAGCCCCCGGGCATAGCCCCCGGGAGCAATCTGTGACGGTTATGGTGAAGTCACTCGATCCGGCCGATTGACCAGAACAGGGTCTCGCCCGAACTGTCATCAACGCCGTCGTTGTCGGTTACGACCCAACCCGTTCCGGCCGCGTCGATGGCAAAGCCTTCGACCTTGTCCATTACATAGCCGTTCAGCACGATCAGGTCGGGCAGCAAGTCGCGAACCAGTTCCTTCTCCACCACCGGCAGGGTGCCGCCCAGAGTTGCAGGCACCATTTGCGCGACGGGGACGCGGTACAGCTTCTTGACAGCCGCAGCACCCGCGATCTGGTTGTCACGCTCTACCACATAGACCCAGTCGCCGTGCAGGGTGATTTCCGAAAGGCCCATCCAGGCACCCTCGGCGGGCGCGTCCAGCCGGTAATGCACCGCTCCCCAGTTCTTGTCGACGGTGTTGTAGGCCAGCAATTTGACCATGCCCTTGGGGTCATCCTTCCATTCGCGCTGCACGGCCATCCACAGCCAGTCGCCCGCCACAGTGATGCCTTCGAACCCGAAGCGTATCTCGTTGGCCAGCAACTCCTCGGGTAGGGCGATTTCCTGAACGATCGCGCCTTTGTCGTCGACCTGATAGATCGCATGCGGGATCAGCCGGTCGCTGCGGCCTTCGCTGGCCAGCCAGAAGCCGCCTTCGCCATCTGGGGCAATGCCCTCGATGTCCAGCTTCTGCGCCCGGTCGCCACCGCGCGTGGTGTCCAGCGCCGCGGTGATGCGTGCCGGTGTCTGCGTGGCGTCGATCGTGTAGATGCGCGGCATCGCGCCATAGACGCTGTCCGACACGGCATAGAGCTTGCCCGCCTCGGCCGGATCGGCCGCGAGGCCGGACAAAGCGCCCCAGCCGATCAGCGGATCGGTTCCTTCCGAGGTCAGCATCGGATATGACGGCGCACCCTCGGCCAGCGCGTAGATCATGACATGTGCCGGAGCCAGACCGTCCGCGCGCAGATCCACCTCATTCGCGGTGACCAGCAGATTGCGTTCGGGGATTGCCACGATGCCTTCGGGGCTCACCCCCGACGGCAGCAGCTGCTTCAGCACCGGTGCGGCAGGATCGGTTAGGTCATAGACCGCAATGATCGATGCCCTTTCCGAGGCGACAACGGCCATGGGCACTCCGCCATAGTTGGCGAACTTGACTGATTCCAGTTCCACGCCCTTGGACCCGCTGCGGTGTTCGGGATAGTGGCCAATCGCAGCAATGGCTCGTTCTAGGCTGCTGCCAGAATCCCAGACCAGCGTGCCGTCCTTGCGGAAGATCGACCATGTGCGCGTGCCGCCGTTCCAGTCGCCCTCGTTCGCAACGGCGACGTGGTCGCTGTCGATCCAAGAAATGCCATCGGGCTCGCGCGGCACCGCCGCTTTGCCCTCTGTAAAGGACAACCGCCCGTCGCGGCGCGTGTCGATGCCGTCCACCGCCACGTCACCCGCGCTGAAGTGGCTGGCTACCGTATCATCGACGCCGATCACCACGATGTGGTTGTTCTCCTGCAGCGTCACGACAATCTCGCCTGCCGCGTTCACGTCCAGGAACTCGGGCTCTGGATCCTCAGGCGCGACGGCGGCAAGGCCGGTTACCTCTATGCGGACCTGCGCAGCGCAATCCACCACGCCGTCCACGACTGGCAGTTTCACGACATATCCCGCGGGCATCTGCGGCAACCCGCCATCACCCGCGTCCTCATCGCGCTGGTTTTCGATGGCAATGGCGAGGAACGTTCCGTCCGGCGCCTTGGCAACGGAATCGGGCTGTCCACCGATCTCGCATTCAGCCGTGACGCTGCGGGTGGCCGGGTCGATCGTGACCAGCTTGCCCGACGGTGCCGTGAAACTTTCACTGGTATCGACGCCAGCAAAGATCTGGTCACCGATGAACACGGCGGTCGTGGGTTCGCCCCCGGTTTCGATGTTGCCCATCGGTTTGGGCGCCGCAGGGTCCGTAATGTCGATAAGCCCGATGACGCCAAGAGGGCTATCGGAATAGACCAACGTCATGCCGTCCTCAGAGACCGAGACGATCTCGGCAGAGCTCTCGCGGCTCTGATCCTCGCCATCAGCCATGTTTTGTGGCGTGGCAAAGGTCGCAATACGCGTAAACGCGGTGTCGGCCGAGGCGGGAAAAGCCGTGGCAAGTGCCACGACCGATGTCAGGCAAAGGGAACGAAGGAGCATGGGCAATTCCTGTCGCGAGTTTCCAATGGCATAGAAGTGAACCAGTTGGGTTACAGGTCAGCCACAGCTGCATGACAGATTTGTATCTCATCCAACCGCGGCGGCCCACATATCGGCACGTTCTTCGGTCATGCCGACCCCCACAGGATACCGTATTCAAGGCTAGGAGTGGGGGCGTCGGGCGGAAAGCGGGCGTTCTCCGCATGCTCGATGAAGGTCCGAGTTGGACTTGTCCGGCTTTCGTGGAGAGCGTTTAGCTCACTTCCCGGGCCGTTCGCTCGAAGTCGATGGGGCTATGGAAGCCGAGCGATGAATGCCGCCTGATGGGGTTATAGAACCCGTCGATGTATCTGGCGACGTCGTTTTCGGCCTGCTGGCGGGATTGCCACGCGACTGGCCAGATCAGCTCCGACTTGATGGCCTTGAAGAACGTTTCCACCATCGAGTTGTCGTAGCAGTTTCCGCGCCCGCTCATGGAGGTCAGGATGCCACGTCTGTGGAGCAGCGCCTGATGGTCGACCGAGCGGTCATGAACCGCCTCGGGTTTACCGGAGGGTGATTTGTTCAACGACTAATCGACCATATCGAGTGAGTTCAGGTTTGCATAGAACGCCTCCTCTGCTTCTGCGGGCGGGATGTATCCGATGGGACCGAAAAGGCGGCGGTTGTTATACCAATCGATCCATTTGAGGGTTTCCCACGCGACTTCACGGATCGATTTCCAGGGCCCGATCTGGTTGATGACCTCGGTTTTGAAGAGGCCAATGACGCATTCGGCTAGGGCGTTGTCATAGGCGTCACCGACTGTCCCGACTGAAAGGTCGATCTCTACCTCGGCCGGGCGGTAGGTGTATTTGATCGACAGATTTTGCAATCCGCGGTCAGAATGATGGACCAAGCTCTTGTTATGCTGCGTCTTTCTTTGCTAGATCGCCTGATCCAGCGCATCAAGAACGAACTGGGTCTTCATCGAAGTTGAGGCACGCCAGCCCACGATCCGCCGTGCAAAGACGTCGATGACGAAGGCCACATAGACGGTGCCGGACCAAGTGGGCACATAGGTGAAATCTGAAACCCACAGTTTGTTAGGCCGATCTGCCATGAACAGGCGGTTCACCTTGTCGTCCGGGCAGGGCAGAGATGTGTCAGGGTTGGTTGTGATGACCTTCTTGCCGCGAACCACACCCCTGATGCCTAAACTGCGCATCAACCGTTCCACGGTGCAGCGGGCGGCGTTGTCACCCTGCCGTCGCAAAACATGCCAGATATTCCGCGCGCCATAGAGCTTGTGGTTGGCACCCCAGGCGGCGTCGATCTTGACGCTCAGGGCGGCGTCCGATTTGGCCCGGGCTGACGCCCGGTCAGGATCACGCAAGATGGCCCGCCGGTCATAATAGGTCGACGGGGCGATCTATAGAATTTTACAGATCGGCTCGACCCCGAACTCCCTGCGGTGTTATTCAATGGAGGCAGTCATTTGCGAAACGGGCGGTCGAGCGCCGCCTGGGCAAAATACGCCGACGCCTTCTTCAGGATCTCATTGGCCTGACGAAGCTGCCGCACCTCGCTTTCAAGCTCCTTGATCCGCGCCTTCTCGGCGGTCGTCTGGCCTGGCCGTTCGCCGCCATCACGCTGGACCTGTCGCATCCAGACGCGAAGACTGTCCGGCGAACAGCCCAATTTACCCGCGATCGCCGTCAGCGTCGCAGCTTCGCTTTGATACTCATCGCGATGTTCTATCGCAAGCCGAACTGCGCGTTCGCGGAACTCAGGCGAATATGGCTTCGAGGTCTTCTTCTTTGATGTCTGTTCCATAACGGGCAATTCTCCGAGAGTTTTGCCCTCCGGTAAATCCGGGGCGGTTCAATCCAGAGACATGAGTGCAAACAAGTGCCCCGCCACTTTCGATTTCTGTTCCAATTCGCGAATGGCTCCGAAATCAAAGTGTTCAGGCAGGTTTTCGGAAAATTTACGGAAATCAATTACATAAATGCACGACACTAGAATGTGGCAGTCATGAAGTCCGGAGAATATCGGTGACGATGCCCCCTGCACCTAATCCAGTCTGAGGTAGACTCTGGCCAAGCCGAGAGGACCAGAGATGAAGCGCAGCGGGTTCACCGAAGACCAGATCATCGGCATTCTGAAGGAGCATGGTGAAGCATGGCCGCGCCATTGGTCCGAGCGCCATGCCGAACGGGGTTTCCGTCGCCGATTTGTGCCGCAAGCACGGCGTCAGCGATGCGACCGTCTACAAGTGGAAGGCCAAGTATGGTGGCATGGATGTCAGTGAGGCGAAGCGCCTGAAGGGGCTCGAGGACGAGAACGCCCGTCTGGAGCGGTTGTTGGCCGATGCGATGCTCGACAATGCGGCGCTGAAGGATCTCTTGAGAAAAAAGTGGTGACGCCCGCCGGAAAGCGGCAAGCGGTCGCGCATCTGGTGGCGGGCCACGGGATGAGCGAGCGGCGGGCGTGCCGGGTGATCGGCTGTTGCCGGATGACCATGCGCTATGAGGCGATCCGGCAGGATGATCCCGTGCTGCGTGAGCGGCTGAAGGAGTTGGCCCGTGTCCGTCGCCGGTTCGGCTTTCGGCGGCTGCACGTGTTCTTGCGCCGTGAAGGGCATGAGGTGAACCACAAGCGCCTGTTCCGGATCTATCGCGAGGAGCGGCTGCACGTGCGCCGTCGCGGTGGACGCAAACGGGCGATAGGGACGCGGGCACCGATGGCGTTACCGCTGATGCCGAACCAGCGCTGGTCGCTCGACTTTGTCTCCGACCAGCTGACCGATGGCCGCCGCTTCCGGGTGCTGACCGTTGTGGATGACTGCACCCGGGAATGCCTCGCCCTGATCGCCGACACCTCCCTGTCGGGCGCAAGGGTGGCGCGGGAGTTGTCGACCCTGTTCGAGGCCCGCGGCAAGCCGATGACGGTCGTCAGCGATAACGGGACCGAGTTCACCTCGAACGCGATCCTGACCTTCGCCGACGACCGCAAGATCGACTGGCACTACATCGCACCCGGCAAGCCGACCAAGAACGCCTTCATCGAGAGCTTCAATGGCCGTCTGCGCGACGAGCTCTTGAACGAAACGCTGTTTGCATCCCTGAACCACGCCCGCGCCACGCTCGCGGCCTGGCGCAAGGACTACAACACCGAGCGCCCCCACTCACGCCTCGGCTGGCAGACGCCTACCCAGTTCGCCCAAACCTTCACCCCGCAACGGGGCCTGACGCTGCGCAACCCGCAAAGCTCCGCGCCAGCCCCCGTTGCCCAACCCGCCCAAACAAGCAAAACTCAAACCCGGAGTCTCGCTCACGCTGGATAAAAGTCGGGGGCAACGTCAGGGGCCGTATCGCTGCGGCCCCCGTTTGTTATTCTGCGTCACGGTCCAGCGCGGCGTGGCAATCGGCCCGGCAGGTATCCAGAATCTCATCCACCAGCGCAGACCCGTCCGGGCAGGCGCGCGACAGCACCACAGCACCAACCGCCTGCGCCAAGAGGCTGATGGCCTGCGCCCTTGCATTCGGCTGCCCGGCAAGACCGTGCTCCAACGCGGCAAACAGCCCCCCGATCCCCGCGCCAAAGACGGCCCGTGTATCATTCGGCAACCGCGCGGCCTCACCGCTCAGCGCTGCGGCCGAACACCCCTGCCCCCGCGCATCCCTATGTGCGCGTGAGATGTAGGCATCGATCACATCGCGCACGGAATAGCCGGCATAGTGCTCTGACGTCTCGATGAACCCTTTGGCGGCGGCCTCGGCGATCAGTGCCTCTTTTGACGCGAAGTGGTTGTAGAACCCGCCATGGGTCATCCCCGCCTTTTCCATCAGATCTGCCACGCCCACGCCATCAAACCCGCGCTCACGGAACATCTCCGAGGCGACAGTGACGATCTTGTCGTGGTTTTCCTGCTTCTTTTCCTTGGTGATCCGCAATTGAGCCCCCTTTTCACAGCCTATGATTTAAATGATGTCAATCATCATCGTTATCTTGACTCTATTGCTGATGAATATCATCAATAACCCATTCAACGCAAGGAGCAGATCATGCAAGTCAGCCATGCCACGGCGCAAACCCGGTTCGTCGAACGGGACGGCGCGCGTTTTGCCTATCGCCGCTGGGGCAATGCCGCCTCAGGGAAACCGCCACTGTTCTTGCTGCAGCATTTCCGGGGCGGGATGGATCATTGGGATCCGCTGATGACCGACGGTCTGGCTGCAGGGCGCGAAGTGATCCTCTATGACCCGCGCGGCTGCGCCTCATCCACCGGCACGCCGCGCGCGCTGATCGAGGATATGGCGGATGACGCGGCACAGGTGATCCGCGCGCTGGGGCTGGCGCAGGTTGATGTCTTGGGCTTTTCACTGGGCGGCATGATCGCGCAGGACCTGACCCTCCGGCACCCCGGTCTCGTGCGCAGGCTGATGCTCTTGGGCACGCAACCCCGCGGCGGCAACCCCGATCCGCACCCTAGAATCTTCAAGGTTGCCCCCAATCCCGTTCCGACCGCCGATGACTTCCTGTTCCTCTTCTTCGACCCATCCGAGGCCGCCAAAGAAGCAGGCCGCGCCTTCTGGACCCGCCGTCACCAGCGCCCGGATCTAGACCCGCCCAGCTCGGCCGAGTTGATGATGGGCCAGATCGCGGCTAACACCGCCTTTGTCACCCCGCTTGATCCCGACGCGCCCTTTGCGCATCTGCAAAAAATCACCCAGGCCACACTGATCGTGAATGGCGTGAACGATGTGATGATCGCCACGATCAACTCTTGGCACTTGGTGCAGAACATCCCGAACGCACAACTGATCGTCTATCCTGATGCAGGGCATGGCGCGCAGTTCCAGTATCCTGACAAGTTCCTGAAACACGCCGTCCAGTTTGTGGATGAATGATGAACCAAGGTTCAGAAAGAAGACAAATGACCCAGAACTTACTTTTCCAGCCTTATGACCTCGGCTCGCTGACCTTGGCCAACCGGATCGTCATGGCCCCCTTGACCCGCAACCGCGCGGCGGCTGGCCTGGTGCCCGGACCCTTCGCCACCGAATACTATGCACAACGCGCAAGTGCCGGGCTGATCATCGCCGAGGCGACCCAGATTTCACCTCAGGCGCAAGGATATCAGGACACGCCCGGAATCTATACGCCCGCACAGATCGCAGGCTGGCGGCTAGTGACCGACGCGGTCCACGCCAAAGGCGGGCGCATCTTCCTGCAAATCTGGCACGTGGGCCGCGTCAGCCATGTCGAGCTGCAACCGGGCGGCGCGGCCCCCGTCGCGCCATCGGCCATCTCGGCCGGGACCAAGACTTTCGTGAATAACACCTTCGCGGACACGTCGATGCCCCGCGCCCTGACGCTGGCGGAAATCCCCGGCATCATCGCCGACTTCCGGCAAGCGGCGGCAAATGCGATCGCGGCGGGGTTTGACGGGGTCGAAATCCACGGTGCTAACGGATACCTGCTGGACCAGTTCGCAAAGGACGGTGCAAACCACCGCACGGATGCCTATGGCGGCACGGTAGAAAACCGCGCTCGCCTGATGCTGGAGGTGGCCGAGGCTGTCTGTGCTGAGATCGGGGCCGCTCGCACCGGCATGCGCATCTCGCCGGTGTCGCCCGCCAATGGCGTGTCGTGCTCTGATCCGCAGCCGCAGTTCGACTTCATCGTCGATCACCTAAGCAAGCTGGGCCTTGTCTATCTGCACGTGGTCGAAGGCGCGACCGGCGGCCCGCGCGACGTGGCACCGTTTGACTTCGTGGGCCTGCGTCGGCGGTTTGCGGGCACCTATATCGCCAATAACGGCTATGATCTGGACTTGGCGGAGGCGCACCTTGCCTTGGACAAGGCCAACCTGATCGCCTTTGGTCGGCCCTTCATTGCCAATCCCGACCTGGTGGCCCGCCTGAGATCTGGCGCCCCCCTGGCAGCGATGGACCCCGCCACGCTCTATGGCGGCGGGGCGGAAGGCTATATCAACTATCCCGCGCTCTCCGAGGCCTGATTACCCTCGTGCAGGACTGGAACATCCAGTCCTGCGCCAAGCTCCGCACAGGATAAATGGAGAGGTCCCGCTTCCGCACCAGCGACCGCTTTCAGGAAGGCCTGAATATGCGCGGCCAGCGCCGTGAACGTCCGCTTAGGGCCGAAAGCGCCTTGCCAGTCGCATAGGGCGCGATGCGGTCATGCGCTGCGTTTTGCGAACAAGTCGGCTACAAGGCGAACCGCACCGTTGCTTATGCCGACTGGCGCGGACGCTTCGTTGTTTGATGTAAACGTCGGAAATGGCTGATGGAGACGGGTTCGCGTAAGTCTGACACTCACCTCAATGAGTCTTCGCGACTTCAGCAGCTTAAACATTTTAAAGTTGACGGGTTTAATGATGGGTATATTTCAAAATTTTCCGAAAAATCGTTTATTTTCAATGGGGTTTGGCGGAGGGAGTTTGACAAATATCGAACTCTCTCCCGTGCCGATGGTTGCGGCACGGGACCGCCGCGAAATGTTGCGCATCAACGGGGGACAGTGGCCCGGTGCTAGCCTGACAGACCGTCGTTCAACCCCATAGCATCCCGAACAGTTTAGTGCGCCTCCGACGAGCTGCACTTAGTTGATCATGTATCTTTTGGCGCTGCGTGCCCGAAGCTGCAGCATCCCAGCTGGCCTCCAAGTCTGCTATCCTAGCTTCGGTCTCGTGCAGTTCTTTCGCAATCTTGTCACGATCCACCTCATGGATGGCTGCCGCAACGGTGGTTGCTCGGTTTGGTTTCTGAGGTCGTAGTTTATCTTCGTGGCGTATGTCGTAAATCACCGCGGAAACAAGCTCTCTGGTCCATTTTGATGACCGAAGCGTTCTCACATTACTATCGTTGAGAACGATCTGGAAATCCGCCAAATAGCTGGCTCCCTTCTTCGCTGCACTCTGTATCATCTCTTTCACGTCCTCGAAGTACCGAGACGATGGATCCCGCCCGATGTAATGCGCTCGTTCATCCGGTCCGGGGATGCCCTCCGTTTTCAACGCGGCCGGAAGTCCAAACGCATCAAGGCGACGATGGTTCGCCGGCGGTCGCGCTGGACCACGGGGCTCCGGTTGAGAGGGCCTCATTCCTTCGTAAGTCACCCCGACGTCTCGGCGCTCTCCTGCGATTTCATCGAAGAACGACAAAACATCGCGTCGTAGACTGGCGAACTGGCCAACATAGAAGTGGCAACCTTGGTCGGCCAGCAAGGTAATCCGGTGCTGATGTATTGTTTCCACGAACTCGGCTGAAAGCTGCACTTTGCCGCCTCTTGCCTTGACCTCGGTGATCAGCAAAAGGCGCCATCCGTCGAGGTTGGGAGATTCTGTACGGTCGAGACTGGGTGTGCGCTTTCGATCTAGCACCCACGCATGTCCGACGATCTCCTTGATTAGTCCTATCTTCCTCCGCTCTGGCCGAGCACCATGTACGGCCACTCGTGCCGCAACATTCGGCCTGTCGGTACAAGGGTGCTTGGGCCATGGCGGCCCGAGCTCATCAAAGAATACCCTGCTTCCGTTTGAGTTCGCGTAAAAATAGACGCTTGCTTTGCAAACGGGGCAAGTGGCGTTTGGAGCAACGAAACAGCTCGATCCAAGACGTGATGCACCATTTCTCTTGAGAAAATCAGCTGACGTCCTGCGTGCCATCTCGTTGCGTAAAGCCGCCTTGTCGACGGTTCGGCCATGCGCGACACACCAACCACACTGACAGCTTGGATAGTGATTATAGCCGGGCATAAGTCACTCGCCTCGCCGACATGGATTCAATTGCAGAAAAGCTGGTTCCCGATCTGCGTGCAAGTTGAGCCGTCGTCGAAGAACGTGGTGTCACCGATCTGAGACGACGATGTCCCATCGCTGTAAAATGTCGAGCCGCCAATATCGGTCACCGTAAACCCATCATCGAAGAAAGTTGTGTCGCCCAGCTCGGTCGCTGTGCTGCCGTCATCGAAGTATGTCGTGTCACCGAGACGCATGGCGCTTGTCCCGTCGGAACACATGGCCATGTCATCAAAGATCGTGCAGTCCTGTGCCGCAGCAATCGTCGGCAACCCGAGCACGGAGATAATAGTAAGGAATTTCAGCATGTTATTTCCCTTCAATCACGTCTGAAAAAATCAAGGCGTCGTATTCTGCGATAAACGCTGCTTCCGAGCGCCCATTGAGAACCTTGACGGCAAAGCGCCGCGCCGCGCGAGAATGGGTTACGAACCGCAGTGACAAGTAAGCAAGCAGATCCAGCTTGAGGGCATCTTCGGAACGCGATGAGGCAAGGGCCAGCACATGCTGAACCAACCGCTCAAGTGCCGTCTGCTCGCTCACCAATAGACCGTCAAACGCCAAGGACAGGAAACGATTTGCCTGGTTCTCCCAGTCGATGCCCACCGCGACTTCGGCAAGGCGATGTTCTTTCGCTTTTCGCAGTGCCTCTTGCTTCGCAGGCTCAATGATCCCGTCGTCGAGGAACGAGCGCAGCTTCCTTCTCTGTTCGCTCGGCACGGGGGTCTTCGAAACAGCGGCCTGCAGCCGAGAGAGCGCTTCTGGGCTGGGAGTGCCGCCCGACGGAACACTTGGTGTCGACGCATTGGGAGCCGGCAAAAGACTGCTGATCCCGAAGCGCATGCGTGGTGCCCTGTCTTCTGACGCCGAATAGCTTGCGCTTGCCCTCGCCATAGGAAGGATAGCATTTCGATCTTCGATGAAGTCCCCAAGTTGGCCGTCGTCGTCAGCATTCATCAGCGGGATCTTACGTGTTTCGGAGATGCCATCGCTCAGCGCGCCGGCTTCATCGATCAAGACGAGACTGGTGACGTTGCTACAAAGACCCTCCATTACCGCCAAACGTTCAGCGGCGGCGTCATTAAGCTGACCCAGGCACAGCGCGGCGGCGTAGCGACCAATGTCGTCGGCAGCGCCCATTGCCATCGCGTCGCTCCATTGGGCGCTGACAGTCACGCCGCCAAGCGTTTGCACGAAACGAACCGGGTCGGAGCCGTCCATTTCAAGGTGACGGTCCATACGAGACGACCGCATCTGTGACAGCGCAACGGACACGGATTTCTCCACGTCTGCGTCGGGAGTGTAGAAGAGATCACCTCCAGTGGCCGCACAGAAATGCCCGATATTCACGTCAAGGCTTGCCCGTCCCACCAGCACCGCACTGACGCGGACATTCTTCCCTTCGACCTGAGGCGAGAGACGGTCCCAGGTCTGACCATCGGTCAGCACCAGGATATCCTGCGCACCGGTGCGGGCGACGGCCTTGATCGCCTCGCCCAGACGGGTGCCGCCGCCTGGCCGCTTCAACTTCTCCAGGATCTGAAGAACTTCAGCGCCGCGTCCCGTACCAAGCCGTTGGCAACTGTCATCGAACTGCCAGACGGCAATCAGGTCTTCGTCTGTCACAATCTTCAGCGACTGCGCAAGACCGTCACGAATGGCGGAAAGTACAGTTTGTCCATCGGTCCCGACTGGGCTACCCGTCGAACCGGACCGATCAATGAGGATGGCAAGTTTCAGACTATTCTCGCCGTTCGGTTCGCGGCGCAGATCGAGCTGAACTTGCCGCCCGCTTGCCGACACGCCAAGCAGGGTGCCCGTCCTGCTGCCTTCAATTTCGATCTCGATGGATCTGTTCATAAGGACATCGACCGCCTCCCCGTCAGACAGCGAACCGAAACCGACGAGATGCGGCACGCCGCTGTCCGAACGAACACGAACCGATGCCGTGTGCCGAACAGACGCCGAGGTGATCAGGTCATCGGCCGGCTGCAGCGGCGATACGCCATAAAGGTGACCTGTTGTCATGGGCAGGCGCAGCAAAAGACCATTTTCGGTGGCGGCCAACGGCATGACTGTGCGGAGTTCGACAGAGACTTCTTTTCCGGGAGCCAACTGACCTACCGATAGGACATGGATGCCGCGCAAGACTTCTTCGTGAAGGATAGCCATCTTGCCCTGGTCAATTGCGCCCTCATAACTGGTCCGAGCTGCCGTCTTGCCTTTGGCAACGGCGCGGAGCGAGCGCCCATCAATCTTGGCCGAAAGGCCCGTAACGACGGCATTGAAACCAACCGGCATCGTAAGCACGGCCTCAATGGGCACATCTTCGACATTTGAGAATATGCGGGTCGTCACGACGATTGCGAGCCCGGCTTGGATGGATACATCAATTGCGGTGCTACCGAGGGGCATAGGCTTGCCCTCTCCATCGCGGAATATAGTGACGCCGTCATTCAGTTCTTCGAGAAGGTGACCGAAGACCATACCGTTCGCCATGAATTATCCCTTCGAAACATAGGTCCTTAGGGCTGCAGCGATTTCGGCGACGACTGCATCAACATCGATGTCATCGGGCGCGATGTCCGGGGACACACGCAGCTCTACCCCACCGGATTGCACAATTGGCACCGCGTCGTCGAAAGCCATGAGCACCTTGATCGAAGCGGGCTTCATCCCCATCCTGTGAAGGGCGAGGTATCTTTGGGCCTTGATCAGGTGTTCTTCGCCGTAAGCATCGGCCGCACGTCCTGTCTTGTTGGCGGGTGGCAGTATGCCCTCCGCGATGAGAAACCGGATCTGACGTGGTGCGGTGCCAATGCGTTCGGCCAGCTCTGCGAGCGTCATCACTCCCCCTAACGCGACATGAAATATGTCACGATCATCGTCGCGTCAAGTAACGCGACAAGAATTTTGACACGTTGATTGCGGATCAGCTAGACTCCATCGATCCACAACTGAAAGCTCGACGGGCGCTTAGCGGAACAATGATGTAGCTTTGCTCGCTCTGCACGGCACTTGGAGCCCAACTTCGGTCACAAAATGATGGAAGCGTCTGCTGCGCCCTATCCACTTGCTTGGTAATGCAATTCACCGCGCATGGCTCTGATCATAGTGTGAGTTTGCGATTGATTGCGCTCCCTAGCTCAAGTAGCCTCAGGACAGGTCCAAAAAATGGGCGCGCATATTTTTCGTACGCATCCAACCAGGTAAGGGGACGCATTGGAAAGCGGCAGCGCGGAACTTCGCTGGGGCGTCGAGCAGCGGCTCGAGTTCATCGAGTTCCGTCTGTTCTGGGAGGGGCATGTGAACCGCAGCGATGTGATGGAGCAGTTCGGGCTGTCGGTGAACCAGGCGTCATCCGACCTGAATCGCTACATCGGCTTTGCTCCGGAGAACATGGTCTACGATAAGAGTGCGCGGACCTATGTCCGAGGGCCTAGGTTCAAGGCGCAGTTTATGCAGCCCGACGCAGGCCGATATCTTGCGCAGCTTCGGTCCTTGGCCGACGGACTACTGGATCCAGAGGATTCATGGATCGCTGTCCATCCCACTTTCGATGCGGCTCCAACCCCAGTTCGGGGCGTGAACCCCATGACGCTTCGCTCGATTGTCGGTGCTATTCATCGGGCAGAGGCAATCGAAGTGCAGTATCAATCGCTGTCGCGCCCAGAACCGATCTGGCGCTGGATTGCTCCGCATGCCATCGCGTTCGATGGCTTCCGCTGGCACACTCGTGCTTTCTGCCTGCTGGACAACTGTTTCAAGGATTTCCTTCTCTCAAGAATCCTCGACACTCGCGGCATTCAACCATCCCCATGCGGCAGCGCCGCGGACGAGGATTGGGCCGAGCAGGTCGATCTGGTAATCGGACCTCATCCGGATCTATCCGATACGCAACGCAGGGTTGTTGAATTGGATTACGGGATGAGTGGCGGCAGTGCCAAGATAACTGTACGGCGGGCGCTCCTGTATTACGCGCTGCGACGTCTCGGCCTCGATTCTCCGCCGGGCTCGCGAAAGCCGGAAGAACAACAAATTGTATTGCTGGCATCCAGCGCGGAAGTGCGCCGCGCTGAAACTGAAATGTGATGGGGGTGCTCTATGCTGGGGCTTAAACTACGCGGAGAATTTCTTGGCCGCCGCTTGCAGGGCACTGCGATTGAACTGTCCAACGACAGCAACACAGGCGCTACCCAAGTACCAGCCCAGAGCTTCTTGGAGATCACTTACCCCACCCTCGACCTTCTAAAGGGAATTGAAGCTGTGGGCCCGGCGCAGGGACGCCCCGTCGTTGTGATCGGGGAGCGCGGCCTGGGTAAATCACACTTGATGGCCACCCTATACCACGCTGTGCACGATCCAGCTTCAACAAGGGCGTGGCTGAATAACTGGTCGGTCACCCTCAGCGATCCGAAGATCAGTTCGATACCACTCCGCGACGGTATGCTTGTGCTCGGTGAAAGCCTCCACCGTCACCGGTACAAATTCCTGTGGGACCTGCTCTTTGAGCGCCACCCTCATGGCACCTACATCAAGGGAAAGTGGGAAGGAATGGGGTCCGCCAAGACCGACATCCCTTCAGATCAGCTTATCCTAGAGCTGTTGCGCCACACTCCGACCATGCTGCTGCTGGACGAGTTTCAAACTTGGTACGACAGCCTGACCAACACAAAGCAGTACCCTTGGAAGAACTGGGCGTTCAATTTCATCCAGATCCTTTCTGAAATTGCGAAGGAGCATCCAGAGCTTCTTGTGCTTGTCGTGTCCGTGCGAAACGGCACAAGCGATGCTTACCAGCAGATCCATCGGGTAAACCCGGTTCAGGTTGACTTTCGGGCGGGTGGCAGTCCTGACAGGATCCAAATCGACCGCCGCAGAATGCTGCTGCATCGCTTGTTTGAGAACAGGCTTCAGATCACAGCGTCTGCGATCGAGAGCATCGTGGCGACACACGTCTCGGAGTTCATAAGGCTTACGAACGTTCCTGCCGCTGAGCAGGAGCGGAAGCAGCGCGATTTTCTCGATGCTTGGCCATTCGCGCCGCATCTCCTGCAACTTCTCGAAGACCAAGTATTGGTTGCAACTGATGCGCAGGAGACGCGAGACCTCATCCGCATCCTCGCAAACCTGTTCAAGAGCCGGGGGGATACGACACCGATCCTGACCTCTGCGGACTTCAAGCTCGACGATGATACCACCGGTATTGGTGCATTGCTTGACTCGGTCGCGAACCAGCAGCACCGGTCCCTTCGGGACAAAGCGCTGCGAAATTTGACCTCTGTGGTCGAAGCCGTACCGGACCATGCATCAAAAGCGCCCCACCTTCAGGAAATTGTCGGTGCTTTGTGGCTGCGGTCGATCGCCGTAGGCAACTTGGCTGGCGCTGACCCTGCGATCCTGCAGGCCGACATCACGAAAACCAAGAAGGTGGACGACAACGCATTCCAGGTTGAGCTGGCAACGATCATCGAAAACAGCTTCAACATACACCAGGACGGAACTCGGCTGGTTTTCAAAGAGGAAGAGAACCCGCAAGCCAAAGTGATGGCATCCGCCCGCAACGACAGGCTGTTCACTGACGGGGCAGATCTCGCCCAGCTCGCGAAGGAGGTTCGCTACGTCATCAGCGGAACCGAAGAGGTAGCGCGAAACTTCCGAGTGATCGCTTTGCCGCGCAGCTGGCAAACCGATCCTTGGACTGGTCTCGAGGAAAGTGAACACCCAGATCAATGGGACGACAGACTGCCTATCCTGGTTCTTCCCGAAGAACCCGACCGCTTGAATGAACGTCTTGGGCGTTGGGTCAAAGACCACATGCAAAAGCGCAGGAACACCGTGCGCTTCTTGCTGCCGCGCTCGGGCTTTACGAACGCATTCTACGACCGTGACCTGATCATCCTTGCGCGCGCAGAAATGAAAGCACGGGAGTGGGGCAACCAGAACGCTGAATATCGTAAACTTCACACGAAGTATCAAAGCGAACTGCGGGACATCTTGCGGAAGCGCTTCGACCGCTTTGCTGTGATGTACCGCTGGAACTTCTCTGATCCTTCAAAATGTGAGTTTCACGTTGAAGCCTTGCGAGAGCAAGGTTCAAAGATCCCCGACGCCATCGAGAATGCGTTGACGAACGATTTGTTCGTGCCGGAGGACTTCCAGGACCTTGTCCTTGATGCAGCGAACAGTAACAGCTCGGTTGGCAAGCTCTTGAAGGAGCTTCAGGAACCGCGACCCTCTGGCCAAGACTGCATCCCATGGCTTGGCGAAACTGCCATGAAGGAACGAATTGTCCGTCTGTGTGCCCGTGGAAAGATCGCGATTAACTTGCGGAGCATGGAGTACCTGCAGGCTCTCGCTGGGGAAGATGAAGATGCGGCTTGGAAACGTCTGAGACCAAAGTTGGCCTTCACTGGTCGTCAGCTGGATGAAGTTTTCCTTCTGCCCCCGTCTGCGGTTCCGTCGACTGGCGGCTCGACACCCGTGACACCTCCGACAACAGAACCTCCCACTGGTGGTCTCTTCGGCGGCGCCCCTCCGGCACCGACCTCTCCGGTTGGCGGGAACAATGGAGACCCGCCAGTCGCACCCGCCCCAGGTCCAACGTCCACACCGGGCGGGATCTTTGGAGGGGGGGCAGGAAGCGGTCGTACACCTTTCGCCAGCTCAGCAACCTCCCCTTTGAATCTTATCGGCAAAGTTGAGAGCTGGGGCATTGGGCCAGCAACGCCCGTCAAGGAAGTGACGATCAAGGTAACCGCAGCTACCGGCGCTCAGCTCAAGGAACTGCTCAAGAAGCTTCCTGACGGCATGACGTTCGAGCTTTCCTTGGACAAGGAGGGCAGCTGATGGCTTTGGATGCACAACAGTTGCTAGATCTGACCAAGTCTTCACCCGAAGAGGCTTGGCAGACCGTCATTGAACGCGCCTTGGAAGTCTGTGGCAGTCCGCTGAATGTCGCGAGTGCATCTGCAGAGGTCACTAGGCGCGACCGAGCTATCGGTGAGCTGGACCATTTCCTTTCGTCGGTGGCTTGGGATTTGTGGCGGGCCTTCGGGGATGTCGTCCCGCGGAACGCGGACAAGGTCAGCGAATGGTGGGGAAAACCATACAGCGCCAAAGCGGTGCTCGTCTTAGACGGCCTCAGCTTGCGGGAACTGCCTTGGCTGATCGAGGAAGCGAAGGCGCGCGGCTTCGCGCTGCATACCACCACGGCTTACGCGGCCGAGATACCCAGCGAAACAAACGCCTTTGCCAAGGCGCTCGGGTTGAACAGCCGCAGTCAGCTGCAGAACAACGGCGGTGGCCTGCTTCACCGCCTCGCGCCTGCGAGAACTGAGTGCATCGACATGCCTTGGAAAGACTGTGCCGGGCTTGTCGATGCTTCGCCGAACTGGCTGTTCTGGCATCAATGGCCTGACACGAAACTGCACGATGGCGCTGGCGCGGGTCAGGGGCTGGACGTTCTCACGCGGGACATCGCGGCGCAGCTGACCAGCGATGATTTCTGGTTGTTCGTGGAGCGGCTGGCGACCGGTCGCCGCCTGGTGATCACCTCCGACCATGGCTACGCCGCGACCGGCTTGTTCTTCGACGCGGCCGACGAACAGGGCACCTTCCTGAAGAACGCCCTTAAGAGCGGCCGTCTCGCAGCTGGCGATCACGACCCGGGCCCGTTCGTTCCCCCGGTCGCGCTGCAGGCCGACAGTCCGCACGGAAAGCACCTACTCGCCCTCGGCCGCTGGAAATGGAAGAGCCAGGGCGGCTATCCCACCCTCGCGCATGGCGGCCTGTCCCTGCTCGAGATGCTCTGCCCGTTTGTTGAATTGACGAAGTAAGGAATTACGCCCATGGCGACCAAGAAAGAACAGATTGCCCAAGAGGTCGCGCGTGCGGTCGGCGCCGGCAAAGCCGTCGCCATGGAGACCGTTGATTTCAGCGACCCGAACCGGCCCAAGACCTGCCTTGAGGTGGATTTTCCGATCTTGCCCGTGAACCAGGTTGCCGTGATCGAGGGCAACGCGGGCAAGCCGATCTATCAGATGTCGAAATGGTGGGCGCGGCGGCGGTCCAGCGTGTTCCGCTCGATGCTCATCGCGGCCGCGACCAAGGCGCCCGAGGATCCGTCCCATGCGGCGAAGCTGGTTTGGGACAACTACTACGCCAACCACCAGAAGAAAGGTGCCTTCAAGCACCTGAAGGTGGCTGACATCTTCATGGGTGGCGGTACGACGCTGGTCGAAGGCTCTCGTCTTGGAATGCAGATGTCGGGCAATGACCTGAACCCGGTCGCCTGGTTCGTGGTGAAGCAGGAACTGGCAGATGTTGATCTGGACGAGGTGAAGCGCCTGCTGGCGGACATCGAGGCTGAGGTGAAGCCACAGATCATGCCGTTCTACTACTGCGACGGCCCGAACGGCGAGAAAGGCACCTGGACGCACAAACTCTCGGGCAAGGTGATGGGCGCGGATTTTGACCCGCTCTCGTTGAAGCCAGAGGAGCGGAAAGACTACAGCTACGAAGGGCCCGAGATCATCTACACCTTCTGGGCAAAGCACGGCCCTTGCCAGGTGACGGGCTGCGGTCACCGTACCCCGATCATGACTGATCCAGTCATGGCCGTGAAAACACTGACCGTGAAACATTGGGCGCATGAATGTCGGTCATGCAGCGGGCAGTTTGACATCGAGGATGCCGAAGCGCGCATGGCCCCAGAGGTTCCGCTCTATGTGGCACCCGATGAAAAGCCCTATTCGATCCTCGATCCGAAAGGCAGGGTGATCTGCCCCCATTGCGGCCATACCGAAATGGTGAAGCTCGACAAGGGCACGAACAAGAAGGTCGACCTGACGCTCCTGGTCCATCCTGAATGGCTGGCTGGCAGCCCAAAAACGGCCCCCGACGGCACCGAGTTCGGTGGCGCGCCTCAGGACGACGCGGCATCAACCCGCGCTTGGAATTCCGAGAGGGCAAGCCACATTCGACTGTTGGAAGTACGCGGCAAGCTCCCGGACACTGCCACCTGTCCCGAGACCAAGGTAACCTTCCCGACCGGCAAGGAAGGTGGCACTGTCCCGAAGCGGTCGACCTTCACATGTGCATCCTGCGGTTCACAACAGGATGTAATGAACTCGACCCGCGACTCCAAGAAAGGTGGACAGGTTGCCGGCTACGGCATCCAAGGGCTCGCGCCAAAGCGCGGAGACACTGGCGCGCCCTATCGCGGTCGTTTCTTTGCGCCTTTCAACGAGCAGCTGGCCGACCAGTACAGCACTGCAATCGAAGAGTGGGAGCTGCGTAAGGACGGCGATCTAGCGGACTATTGGCCCCGCTCCGAGGTTCCCTATGGCTTCATGACGGCCATCGCAAACAGCGATATTCGTACGAATTATGGGTTCACGCATTGGTGGACCATGTTCAATCCGCGGCAGCTTCTCGTGCTGTCTCAGATCCTCAAGTCCATCGTGGAAACCGGCGACTACAGCTGGGCAACGCGGGAGTATGTTCTTGGTGCGTTCCAGCAATACGTCCGCAACCAAAACATGTTTTGCTTCTGGGATATCAGCCGCGATTGCCTCGCTCCACACATGAGCAATAACAACTACCACCCGAAAGCGAACATCGTTGAGAATTGCGTTTTCAGCAATTTAGGTCGTGGAAACTGGATCTCCTGCGCTGAGACTATTGAAGCCGGAGAAGATTGGTCTGCTAGGCCGTGGGAGCCCGTTAGCGTAGACACACTCTCGGTGTCACACCCCGGCCTAGCAGCCGAAATCTCAGGGAAGAGTGAGAAAGTCTTTCCCGGAGATCCCGTTCGCGAAACGGAAATTTTCCAAGGCTCTTCGACGGATCTGAGCCAGTTCCGCGACCAGTCCATAGACTTGGTGATCACCGATCCGCCATTCGGTGGCCTTCTTCACTATTCAGAGCTCGCTGACTTCTTTTACGTTTGGCTCCGCCTTCCTCTGAAAGCGAAATACCCAGAGTATTTTGGACCGGAATACACCCCCAAATCCATGGAGGCTGTGTCCAACAAGGCACGGGAACCAGAAGATCCGGACGGGTTCTACCAGCGTCTCCTGACCGGCTGTTGGCGTGAAGCCCATCGCGTACTGAAGCCGGGCGGCGTTTTGGCGTTCACGTTCCATCACAGCGAAGATGCACCGTGGGTCTCGGTGCTTGAGTCGCTCTTTGACGCTGGTTTCTATCTCGAGGCGACCTATCCAATACGCTCGGACGAAACCAAGGGTGAAGGCGAGTTCGGCTCCAAGACCATCGAGTACGACATCATCCATGTCTGTCGAAAGCGCACAGACGAACCTAAGCCAGTCAGCTGGGGCCGCATGCGCCGCGAGGTGCTGGCTGATGTCCGCCAACTACAGGGCATGTTGGAAAATCATGCCCGCGCAGGTCTGCCAGCCGCTGACCTTCAGGTCATTCGCCGTGGCAAGGCGCTCGAATACTTCTCGCGCCACTATGGCAAGGTCTATGTCGACGAGGGTCGTCCAATTTTGGTCAAAGACGCACTGGTCGGCATCAACCAGCTGATCGACGAGGACGCAAACAAGACCGCCGAACCGCCGCCGGTGATCGCCGAGCCGATCTCGCGCCAGTTCCTGCGCATCTTCGACAGCAAGACCGAACTGGCCCGTGACCAAATCCAGAAGCTGCTCCGCGGCTCGGGCATCGCCCCGGATGAATTCGAAACGCGGGGCTGGTGCCACGAGGACAAGAAGGTCTTCCACCTGGTTGACCCGCTGGCCTTCGCCCGCGATTGGCAAGGCAAGCATCGGCGGAAACTGACGGCCGACCTCGACCAGGCCCTCGTGATGGTGGGGGCTTGCTACGACGGCAGCGGCATCAACGCGTCAGACACGCTGAAGAACGAGAACTTCAAGCCGCACCCTGCGCTGAAAAGCTTGCTCGAATGGCTCAGCAAGCGGGGCCAGACTCAAACGATGCGCAATGCGGCATCGCGGGCGCTGACGATCTACAACAACTGGGCCGCAAGCAACAAAGACCAGGTGCGCCAGCTGTCGCTGTTCCAGGAGGACTGAACATGAAGCAGCTTCTCGACAGCGTCTGGCAGCGGCGTGGCGTCAGCTGGATCTGGGAGAACGACGCCTTCTCGTCTATCGCCAAAGCTGGCGAGGTGTTCAGCTTGCGAGAGATGATCCGCGCTTCGAGTAACTGGCCGGATGACTTGCCCAGCAACGCCAGCAACACCTTGGTCGTTGCAGGTCTTGACGCCTGTCTCGACCTGATGACGCCAGCCGATGCGGAGGCGTGGTTGGGCAACGAGCTGAAATCGACGATCTTGTCTTTCCAGGACGCATATTCCGGCGAAGCTGCGCTCGTTTTTTGGCTACCTAATGGCCATCGACGTATTCATGTTGACCTTGCCACGGATGCTGTCCGCTGGCGCTGTGCCGCACCTTATTCCGATGAACAGATCGAGTTTGGTCGGGTGCTATGGGGGGAAGCTCGCCAATATCCGCAGGAGATCCTCCTCGCGCACGGTGGCAAGCCTGCCGGGCTCTTCCACCTCCGGATCACTTAATGATGGCGACCGAGACCACCTACAGCCCGGGTGAGCGGATCACCCACAGTGACCACGGCGCAGGTGTCGTGCTTGAGACGCCGCGTGAAGGCTATCTTCGAGCGTTCTTCAGCGGCGGCGAGCGCCGAGTACCGCTTGGCAGCATCAAGAAGGAACGATCAAGGACCGAGCGCATCCTCAGTTCCGTTGAGGGGTCTGCTGAAAGGGCAAGGACTGTCTGGCTGTCTTACGAAGCCCATGCCCTACCCATAATGGAGAGTGCATCAGCGCTGACATCTGCGCGGATCGACTTGCTGCCCCATCAGGTTGTTCTGACCCACAGGATCGCGACAGCGTCGCCCCGCCGGTTCCTGATCGCTGATGAGGTTGGGCTGGGAAAGACCATTGAGACGGCATTGATCTTGCGAGAGCTCGTCAATCGAGGTGAGCTAAACCGTGCCTTAATGGTCGTTCCGGCTGGCCTCGTGAACAACTGGCATCGAGAATTGAACGAAGTATTCAATCTCGATTTCGAGGTTTTTGGGTCAGAGGGCGACATTACTGACCGGAAGACCAATGCTTTTGCGAAACACGACCGGCTGATCGCAAGCATCGACACCCTCAAGCGTCCAGCACGCATCAAGCGCCTGTTGGATGCGCCACGCTGGGACCTGGTGGTCTTCGACGAAGCGCATCACGTCACCGCACACCGCATCGGCGGCAAGGTGCGGAAAACTGAGAACTACAAGCTTGGCGAAGCGTTGAAAGGCCATGCACGCGACCTGCTTCTGCTTTCAGCAACCCCGCATCAGGGAAATCACTTCACGTTCTGGATGCTGATCCAACTGCTGAACCCAACACTCTTCAGCAGCCCCGAAGACATGCTAGAGAACCGGCATCGTCTTAACACGGTGATGTTCCGCCGGACAAAAGCTGACGCGTGCAAGCCTGATGGCGAGCCGCTGTTTGCCCGCCGTTGGGTACATACGGAATCATTCCTGATGAGCGAGGAAGAACGGGGCTTCTACGAAAAACTGCGTGAATACCTCGAGGACGGCTTTGACCTGGCTAAGCGCAAAGGCAATCAAGGACGCGCCCTCGGCTTCCTCATGGCAATCTTCCAGAAAATTGCAGCATCCAGTTTCGCGGCAGTTCGACGCACTTTGAAACGCCGGATGCTCATGTTGACCTTGCATGAAGCGCTGCTGAGAGATCGCGAACTCGACATCGAGGGACGCGAGCGCCTTTACGATGAAGCCCGAGAGTTGATCCATATTGAATGGGGTCTGGGCAGAGATCCAATTTCGAGAAGCGAAGTCGACAGGGTGATGGCAGACCTCAAACATCGCCTAGCCAAAAAGCTTGACGAGGACGAGCTGGAGTTGGCATCTGATCCTTACGGCAGCGAATTCGTGTCTTCGCATCTGGAAGATCTGGCGTCCGCAGCGATTGACCTGCACCTTCCCGAAGAGCGTCTTAGAATTGCGGACTTGCTCAATAGTTTTCCAGCCCAGCGTGAAACCAAGGCTCAAAAGCTAATCGACGGCTTGGGTGTGCTCTGGCGACAAAACCCGAATGAAAAGATTGTGATCTTTGCCACGTATCTTGGCACTGTAGATCTGATCGCAAAGGAAATTGAAGCGGTCTATCCAGGTCAAGGGGTGGCTGTGTTGCGAGGAGGCGACCACGGCGCAAAGGTAGCAGCGGAGCGCCGATTCAAGCAAAAGGATGGGCCGAGGGTCCTCGTTTGCACAGCAGCCGGCCGAGAAGGGATAAATCTTCAGTTTGCGCGCATCCTGTTCAATTTCGACCTGCCCTGGAATCCGATGGATATGGAGCAAAGAATTGGACGCATCCATCGTTACGGTCAAAACCACACGGCACAAGTGTACAATCTTGTTCTTTCTGATACGATTGAAGGCAGGATTTTCCTGTTGCTAGACGACAAGCTCACGGAGATTGCCCGCACCCTTGGCAAAGTCGACGAGCAAGGGAATGTCGCCGAAGATCTCCGGTCACAGATTCTTGGACAGCTTTCGGAGCGCCTAAACTATGATCGTCTGTATCAAGAAGCGCTTGGCGATCCAGAACTGAAGCGGACAGCGGTTGAACTTGAGGCAGCGCTATCGAATGCCCGTGAGGCACGCGAAGTCGTGTTTGACCTTTTCCAAGACCTCGATGGTTTCAGCTTGGATGACTATAAGCCATTCTCGGATGTTTCTTCCGGTATGGGGCGTCTGGTTGAGTTCCTGTCCTCAGCAGTAAGCGATCAGAATTCGCGAGTGGTCAAGATTGATGATCGAACTGTCGATCTAATCAGTTCCGAAGGCAGCCTGAGAAAAAGGTTCACACTCGACCGAGATACTGCCACTGAAAATGAAAAATGCGATCTAATGGGACTGGATCACCCATTGCTCCAGGAAGAGCTGGGTCGATGGCGCAGCGTTGCTCCCGAGTCCTTGGGCGTCGCCCTTGAAGGCAGCGGTTATGGGCCAGCAGTCCTTACTATCTGGATGATCGAAACGTCAAATAGCGCTGGGGAGCACAGGTCCACAATCCAAGCAATCGCCGTGAATCTTGAAGGCAACAGATTACCGGCAGCTGAACGTCAATTAGAAATTGTACTCCGATCAAATCCAACTCGCGCAATGCTTTCGGCAGAAAAGCGGATTGAGTTGTTTGCTCAACATGTGGAACCGACTTTACAGCGGGAGCTGAAGCACAAAGGTGCCGCTGCGGGTGAAGGTAGCTATTCGGCTGAGTTGATTGGGTACATCGAGCTCGTTTCATAGCGCTGTATGCAAAGTGTTCGGCAATGTTTACCCACCGGGCTTGCAGGATTAGTTCTGACACACCCGCGCTTGGTCTCGCAAAACCGCATAGTCACCAAGCATGCGGGCGATGACGGCGCCTTCTGGCAACGCCTCGACTTCGTTGGCCGCGCGCGCCTGCTCGGCGCCGGTGTACTCGACCACGGGCGGACAGGGCGATTGGGTGTCAGAACCGCCCATCGTGCAGCCGGTCAGCAAGTGCATCGCGATCAGGGGGGCGGCGAGCCGCGGCTTCGAGCATCTCTCGCTGTATGACATCGTTTCTCTCCTTGACATCAAGCCGTTCGGCAGCGCGCCCGGCGCGTTCACCAGCACTACGCAAGTTGAACAGGAACAGCAGAATCGCCGCAGCGGTGAGGATGAGACCCAGCGCCGTGCGCACCGGGCCAGGGGTGAAAAGCCAGCCGATCACCGCTGCCCCCGATTCCAGTCGTCGATCCGCGCGTGGATCGTGATGGCAATGCCGATCAGCGCGATGACGATCAGCACCCAGCGCAGGGTGTCGAGGTAGGGCACCAGCGGCTGGACCGCGGACTGGGTCTCGGCAAGCACGTCCTCCAGAACTTCAACCCCAGCCGCGCCGACAGTCGCGGCACCGGCCGCCCCACCACCGCGCAGCGTACGGCTTTCCGAAAGAACTTCGCGCGCAGGCGGCAGTTCCGGTGCAAAAGGGACAGGGCGCACCGGGAAGGCATCGCCCCAGGACCGGGCAGGCCCAAGGTCGATATGCATGAAGCCCGAGCGGGGGTAATAGCCGAACCCCAGGAATCCGACTGCCCGCGCTGCCGCCTCGAAGGCCTCAGGATCATGGTTCGCCATAGCGATGTCGAAAGCGGTGCCCTGCATGTGCTTCGACGCCGGGGCTCCGCCGACAGCACGGTTGTGTTCCGGGCTGCGATAGGCGGACCGCACGATCAGCGGCTTGCCCAGCCGGTCGCGCAGGGCCTGCAGCTTGTCCATCGCATCGGTGTTGATCCTGATTGCGCCTGTGCCACGGCAGGCGATCTCCGCGGGCGAAAAGCTCGGCCAACGCCACGCCTTGTCAGGAACGTCGCGCCAGGTCGGAAAGGACAGGGTCGGCATGGTGGATCCTCCAAATGGAAAAACCCGCCGAGGGGCGGGTTGGGTGGTCGTGTTGGTGGTGAAATCGGCAGCGCCTCCCCGTCAGGGCGCGCTGCCAAAGATCTTCAGCTTGATCGCGATGCCCGCAAGCAGTGCCAGGATGACGCCGGTGGTGATCAGGTGGACTGCGCTTTGGACGGCCGTGCGTCGGACGAAGCGGATGGCATCGAGCAGCGCGCGCAAGTCGCGAATGTCGAGGGCGGCTTCCGTGCCGTCGAGGCCGACATCGGCCAGCGCGCGCTTCGCCCCCTCTTCTGCGGCCCGCGCAAGGAGTTCCTCGAACTCGGCATCCGGCATGCGGACATGGCCCTCTCCGGAGCGGCGCGGGCTCATGCGGAGAGGATCCCGACTTCGGCGGGCAGGGTCACGCTGGTCCAGGCGCTGCTGTCGGTGGGGTTCAGCGCCCATGTGGAATAGACCGACCTCGGTGCAAGTGACGGCACAGTCACCGGCGCCGCATCATGGTTGACCCCGCCCATGCGCAGGAAACCCGCAGCGGCCTGCGGCCCCGCTGTGCCCGCCTGCGCGACCTGCTTCACATGCACGCCCGCGATGGCCGCGACCGCTGCAGGTCCGGTCGGCCCGGTCAGCGAGAAGGACAGCCGCTGCCCTGCCGCGTTGCTGGAGACCCGGCTACTGACGTCCTCGTCCTTCAGCGCATCGATGCTGCCCGCCATCTGGCTGAAGGTCGCGATGGCATTGGGGGTACGCCGCACGAAGCGCCGCCCGATGGTCGACACGCCATCCAGCACCGCGAAATGCGCGTAGTACCAGGTGCGGGTGACACTGGTGCCGTGCAGCCCCACATTCGGGAAGACAATCTGCACCGGCTTGCCCTTGGCTTGGGTGTTGGCGGCCGTGGCCGAGCTGTGCAGGACCCCGTCGACGTAGAAATCGATGGTGATGCTGGCGCCCACCGCCACGCGGACGTCGATCCATTGCGGCTGGCCATTCGGCGGGGTGTAGCTCGAGTTGCCCTGCACGGTCGTGTCGCCCCGCGCGACGGCGTGGTACCGGTCCGTGCTGGCCACCGGCTGGATCTGCGCGACACGGACCTGGTTCGCGTCAAAGAAATCGATGAAGTTCGCATTGCCTTCGGTGATGAGGTCGGCATCCCCGTTGGGCGGCACATAGCGGAAGCCGAGCCAGAGATCGCCTGCGGGTGCCGCAAAGCCGAGGGAAAATGGCATGGCATAGCTGCGCGAGGCGATGAAGCGGATGCCGTTCACGTCGAGGTTGGCGTCGAAGCCGATGGCGGTGGTGTTCAGAAGCCCGGAAATGCCCGAGACGTCGGTCGGCTGGTGGCCGAGATGCAGGATGTAGCTCATGGCAGTTCCACTTCGATGTAGAGGTTGGCTTGGGTCCAGGTGGTGCCGCGACCCCCACCGTGTTCGAGGAAGAGCGCTGCATCGGCGGCGCTGAGATGCGTCCCGCCGCCCCGACTGATCCAGAGGGATGCCCCCGCGACGCTGAGGCCGCCGCCCCAGCCGATTTCGAGAAAGGCCGCGGCGTCGAAGAAGCGCAGATCGGGATCGAGATAGCCGAGTGCCGTCACGCCCGGGGGCACGGGATAGCTGAACTGGGAGGGCAGCGAGCGCAGCGTGCCGCCATCTCCGGGATTGCGCCCCTGGACCTGCGGATAGAAGGCGGGACTTCCGCCCGCGGTCCAGGTCGCGGCGGCGCTGACCGGATCGTCGCGCCAGATGCCGTTCTTGCCGATCCAGAGACGGCCGAGGGCCGGGTCGAGGACGAACATCAGCACATCGCCCGCGCCGAAGGTAGGAAGGCCCGTCAGGCGCTGTTCGGCAGTGGCGGTGGGCGAGGACCAGAGTGCCCCGGTGCCGCGCCAGCCGATCGAGCCCAGCGTGATCGGGTTCAGGCCGACATTAAACTCCTCGCGCTGCGCGGCCGCGACGACGCCCATATAGCCATCGAAAGTGGCGGCCCCCTGCGCGCAAAGGACTTCCCAATAGCGCTGTCCGTCTGTGGGCAGGATCGCCTTGGCGGTCGGCACCCAGCGCATGTAGTTGGTGCCGCCCGAGCTGTTCACCGCGGTCTGATTGCCATCCGACAGTGTGTAGCCCGGAGGGCGGCGGGTGGTGTCGAGCTGCCAGACCGCGCCGATATCGACCGGGGGTGCGGCATCACCGCCTTGCGCGAGGAGCGCGCCGCGCATCATCAGAATGCTCATGCGACGGCTCCTGCCAGCGCGCCCTGGATGATCCAAGCATCGGCCCCGCGCTTGACCAGGGCTACACCCGACCACTGACCGTCGAGGGCAACGGAACCACCCACGACGCCATTCAGCGATACCCCGGCTGCTGCCGCCACGGTCGCGACCCCGGCACCGACCTGTGTGACGTTGATCAGTGTGCCGGTCTCGAAGGGGACTGTAGCCTCGGGCGGAATGGTCACGATGACGGCCGAGGAACCTGTGGTCTCGAGAATGCTGCCGAGATCGACGGCTTCCAGCGTGTGGCTGGTCGCAGTGAGCGTCCGGATGCGCACGATCCCCGGGCGCGGCACCTCGACCCAAGCTCCCGCCGTGAACCGCACATGCCGGGCCTCATCGGTGATCCAGACCTGCCAGCCCTCCTGCGGGGGTAGGTAGGCCCAAGCCGCCGCCCCTGCGGGCGACTGGTCCCAAAGGGCCAGCGAATTGGCGTTCGCCCCGGCCGCGGAAGGCACGATCAGCATCTGGCCCGTACTGCCGGTGGTGGGCAGGGGCGTGGTGCGGGATGTGACGCGGGCCTGCACGAGGGCCGAGAGGCGGCGCAGGTCTTCGCTGAGGCTGGTGCCCCAGTTGCGCTGGCCGGGATCGTAGAAGGCGCGCAGCCCCAATCCCGGCATGATCCGTTCCGGCATGCTCGTCCTCGTTCGTTGCGGTCGTGGTTGGTGCGATGGCGCGGGCGCTGGCCCGTAGGGTCTTGATCAGGTGCCCCAGAGGAAACCCCAGCCGCGATCCCATCCGGCGGCGAAGGGCGCCGTCAGTCGAAACCAGCGCGCCTCGCGATCCGTGATCCAGCTGCCCTCGACTAAGCGCCGGGAGCGGACTGCCAGTTCGATCTCGGCCGTGCGATCCGGGGCGCCCAGCTCGGGAATGGCCTCGGGTGCGAGGGCCCAGCTTGCTGCGGTCCCTGCATCGATGACGACGCCCGCGGGCAGGATGGCCGCCCCCGTGTCCGGGTCCACCCAGCGCACCTCGATGATGTACCCGACACCCGGCTCCGGCCCGATCGAGGCCCCGGTGTGGTCGACGATGACGGGGCTCGTCTGGGTCAGAGGGGCTCAGGCATTGATGGCACCCCGGTTGCGGCGGATCACGTTCAGGATCGCCCGTTCGCCAGAGGGCGTGGCGAGGTAGTCGCCGACGACGGACGGGTCGAGCACGTTGATGATCCGCGTCGACATGGAGGCGGCCGCAGTTGCACCATCGCCATTCATCTCGACACCAAGACGGCCACCCTTGCCGCGGCGTAGGGGCAGAATGGCCTCGGGGCCTGCCTCGCCCATGAGGCCTACGCCCTTCGCGAAGGGAAACACTGTTGGCCGGTTCACCACACCACCCCGTGCGAAGGCGGTCAGTTCCGCGCCACCTGCAAAGACCCCGCCCTTGGCAAAACCAAAAAGGCTGCCGAAGAACCCGCCGCCGCCCGAGAAGGCGTTGATCAGCGCGTTCTCGATCGGCTTGAAGGCCAGATCGATCAACCGCGTGGCGAGGTTCTGTGCGATCCGCGAAATCGCCCCGGCGAATGTCTCCCAGGTGAACTCGCCCGAAGTCAGGGCTTCCTTGATCGGACCGGTGATGTCCTGCGCGAGGCCTTGGGCGATCTCGCGGGACTTCTCCTGCGCCTTGCGCACCGCCTCGGCCGTGGCCTCCCAGGCGTTCTTTGCGGCATCGGCCCCCTCACGCAGCGCGTTGCCCGCGCCGCGCCCCGAACTGCCTGCGGCTTCCGCAGCGTCGCCTGCCCCCTGAAGGGCGGTCCCGAGGCCGGTTGCCGCCGTTTCTGCATCCTCGAGCCCTGCCGCTGCCTCGGTGCCGGAAGCCGAGACGGCGTTCCGCAGAGCCGCGACAGTCTGCAGGGGCGCGGTGGCGGCCGTCGCCACTCCACCCATCATGTCGCGCAGCTTTGCTGCTTCGCCCCGTGCCGCTTCAGCTGCTGCCGTCAGGCCAAGATCAGGCGGCGAAATGGGATCGCTGTTGAACGCTGCCTCGAAGGCCGCCCGCGCCTCGGCTCCAGCATTGGCCGCAGCCCCCTCGAACGGGTTCTCGATTCCGCCCAGTTCGATGGTGCCGATCAGCGGCACCCGCTTCTCGACGCCCAGCACATCGAGACCGGCATTGATGCCTTCGAGAAAGCCGTTGATCCGGGCCGCTACCCCGTTCAGCATGGCCTCGACGCCGCCGATCAGCGCGTTGGCCGCGCCATAGGCGAACTCGCCAATGGTGGCAGGCAGCGCCGACCAGAGCACCTTCACCGCCTCCATCGCCCCCTGAAACGTATTCAGCGTCGCATTGCCGAAGCCCACCACCGCCTCGAGGCCGGTCTGCAAGGCGGCGGTGATGCCTGCGCTGATCTCGGCCCAGCCCGCCATGATCGAGAGACCCAGCGCCACCATGCCGAGCTTCATGCGGTCCCAGACCTCCCGGGCCACGTCGCCCAGAAGGCCCAGCGCGGCCCCAACGCTGCCCGTGCCCTGCACCAGCCGCCCAAACTGGAAGATCAACTCGCCCACGCCGACGATCAGTGCCCCGATGCCGGTGCGGATCAGCGCGCCGCGCAAAACGACAAGGGCCGTCGCGAGGCCTCGGACAGAGAGCGCTGCGGCGGCCAGCCCAGCCACCCAGCGCCCGGCCATGACGCCCACGAAAGCCGCGGCATAAGAGGCCATCCGCCCCAGGTTCTCGCCCAGCGCATCGAGGGCCGTGCGCAGCGCGCCACCTTCGGAGGCAAGGGTCACGAAGGCCTCAGCCAGCCACGTCACAGCAGGTGCCACAGCCACTGCGATCTGGTTGCGGATGCCGTCGAAGACCATGCCAAGACTGCCCAGCGCGATCTGGGTCTGGCGGAGCGAGGACAGCGCCTCGCCGTCGAGGATTGCCCCGACCGAGCGGGCCTGGTCGCCGAAGCGGGTCATCTCGGCCCCGCCATCGCGCAGGAGTGGCAGAAGGCGGGTGGCGTCCGAGGCCATGGCCTCGAGGTAGAAGGTCATCTCCTGCTGGCTGAGCCCGGCCTTCTCGAGCGAGGTCACATAGAGCTGCAGGGCTTCCGGCCCCGAGAGGCGGGCGAACTCGTCAGCCGTGACGCCCACGCGCGGGGCGATCTGTTCGAAGAAGTCCTTCATCGGACCGCCACCGGTCTGAAGGAAATCCCCTACCCGGTCGTTCACGTCCTTCAGGATGTCGGCCAGCTTCTCCTGTTCGACCCCGACCGTGCGCGCCCCGGCCGCCCAGCGCTGGAAGCTCTCGGGCGTCGCATTGGCCACTTGCGCGAATTGCCGGATCTGGTCGGCACTCTGGGCCGCGTTGCGCACGATGATCCCGAGCCCAGTGGTGGCGGCGGAGGCGGCCGCAGCCATGGCGATCCCGGCCCGGCGTGCAAAGGCGGCAAGCCGGGTGTTCGCGGCCTCCATCTCGCGCGACAGACGGCTGAAGCCGCGCGTTCCGGCCTCGCCGATCCCTTCCAGCTCGGCGCGGACCTGGCGACCGCCCACAGCCGCGAGGCGGACGGAAACGCGCTTCTCAGCCATCGCGGCGACCTTCTCTCTCTTCGTTCAGGTTGCGCACCATGGCGGCTTCGATCACTGGCAGGAGTTCGACGACGGCGCGCGGGGAAATGCCCATGGCGGCGGCCATGGCCAGTGCGGCCGTCATGTCCCATCCGAGGACAGCACCGGGAATGGCCCGGATCTGGCCGCCCATGCGCTGCGCCAGATCCCAGACTTGCCAGCCCTCATGGCTCAGGGGCGCATTCAGGATTTGCGGGCAGTCCGGGCAGCGCCCTTCGCAGGCCTGGCAGTAACCGTCGCCCCCGCCGAAGACCCAAGTTGCGAGGGCGCCGAGACGTTTTTTTCCGCCTCGAGCTCCAGACCCTTGGCGACATAGGCCGTCTGGAACTTCTCGAAGATCGGCCAGAGATCAAGAAGCGCGTCGATGGCCTCAGGGCTGACGGGGATCGGGGCACCGTCCGCGTCGCCCACACCCTCCCAATCGACAATGGCGCGGGTGGCGATGGCCTTGGCGAAAATGACCGCGATACTGTCATCAGGCGTGCCGGGCGCGATGGCGCGCACGGTTTGGTCGGTGCGGGCGGCGACCATGATGGCCGTGGTCAGGGGCTCGACCTTGACGCGGACGCCCAGCGAGAGGTCCAGCCACTCAGCCTCACGGGCGAGGTTCAGGCGCAGCATGCTTAATACTCCTCGATGTCGTTGACGAGCGTGGCGGTGCACATACGGCCCAGCGTGGCGTCGCGTGCGGCCTGCCAGTCGAAAGTGGCCTGGATGCCCTGCGGCCCGGAAATCTCGATCCGGGGGCGCGGCAGATAGACGGCATGTGCCGTGAAGCTGAAGCTCTCGCCTGATGGCAGGCTATAGGCGAAGGTCAGTGCGCAGGGATCTCCCGCGATGGCCTGGTTGACCAGCATCTGATCGGCGAAGCGCACCTCGATCTTCCCGGTCAGCGCGGCAATGGACGGGTCCGCTCCGTCGATCCGGCCATCCGAGCGGATCGTCTCCACACGGTCGAGGTTGTTGGCATAGGTGATCTCGGCCGAGATGATGTTTCCGAGCGGCTGGCCGTTGCGCGTGATCGCCCCGTTGAAATGGCCGAAGCGCTGGAGGTCGAGGTCAGTTAGCGTGCCTGCGGCCGACGTGGTGGCGATGGCTTCGCCTTGTGCCACGAGGCTTGCCGTCGCGGTGAGCAGCCCGGACCGCTGCATCTGCCAGCTGAGGCTGTCGAGCACGCAGCCCGAGTACATGGCATAGCGCGGCACCTCCGGCATGCCGGTCTCGATGGACATCGACGGCAAGGACCAGGCGCCGGAGCGAAACTCGTGGGTGAATGGCCCCGGTGCAGCACCGGCCGTCACCGGCGTTCCGAACGCCGCCTTCAGCCAGAAGCCGAAGGCCGCCGCGTCGATCGGCACGACCACATTGCCGTCCGCCGTTACCGCGTCCTTGATCGGAGCCAGCGGGTCGCGGCCGTAACCAAGCAGTTCGCTGTTCAGCAGCGGCTGTTCCGATCCCAGCGTGGTGCTGGCGAACGGCATCTTCGTGAAGCCGCCCGAGGGCGGGGTGCCGTAAGTGGTCTCGAACGCAAGCGCAATCTGCGCCCGCGCGCCTTGCGCACGTGCCATGGAAAGATCCTTTTCTTCCTTGATTTGTCGAAGGTTGACTTGCAGCAGTGCCGCTTCTCGGGTCTGCTGCCGCAATGATTGGAAGGTTTATCATTCGCCGCGTCACCCTCCCGTTCCGCCGCGCACAGCTTTTGGCGATCGCTCTCGCGATTGCTGCGGCCCTCGTCGGCGAGCCCGAGGCGCATGCGCAGTCGTCCGATACGCTCGAGGCAAAGGTCAGCAAGGTTCTAGACGGAGACACCTTTACGCTCAGCGGTGAATCCCGCCGGATCAGGATCTGGGGCCTTGATGCACCGGAATGGAATCACCAAGGCGGTGCGGCGGCCACGGCCACACTGCGCGGCCTCATCTCCGGCACGCGCTTGCGCTGCGCCGTTCTCGACATCGACCGGTACGGTCGCCTCGTCGCCCAGTGTTTCCTGCCTGATGGCCGTGACATCGCCGAAGAAATGATCCGCTCCGGTGCGGCCGGTGAATACTGTCGCTATTCCGGCGGTTTCTACGGAACCTGCTGAGCGGGCATAGCAGAGATCATACCATCGCGAGGAACTGCCGGAGCATGATCGAAGGTCTCTTCTTTCTGATTGTCGGGCTGGCGGCCCTCTACATAGCTCTTTGGCTGTTCATCCTGCTGCCTGCCAGGATGGCAGAAGCGAGGGGACGCAGTGCCATCGGCTGGGTTCTGGTGAGCCTTTTCTTTTCACCTATTCTGGCAGTTCTTCTGCTGTGGGTGCTGGGCGACGCCTCTGACCGCAATGCCTGACCGAATTCTACGCTGATCACAGTCCGGTCTTGGCTCGACGCGTCCCATTCGGCGGCATGGGCATCAAGCCAGCGGATCGGCCGTGGAATAGTGTAAGATGACGGGTATCACCGCCGCCTTCAGGCTGGTGGCGCCTTCGACCGGCAGATCGACCGGGCGCGGGGCTTCGGCCTCGATCCAGTCGCAAAGGCCACCCAGCGTCCGGTCTGCGGTGATCGCAGCACCAATGCTGGCGGTCAGCGTGTCGAAGGCGGTGTCACGGGCAGCCCCCTGCACGACCGCCTCGATCTCGGCTCGGTGCTGGTAGTGGTAGCGCAACGGCGAGAGCGTGACCTCGGGCTCCCCCGGCTCGCCGTCGCGCAGGATCAGGAGGCCTGCGGCAGGCACCCGTTCGGGCAGCACGTCACCACGCAGGGCGGTCGCGGGCAAGGCCGAAAGCCGCGCATGCAGCGCGGCGAGGATGGTTTCGCGGAGTGTGGGCATGTATCCGCCTTGTTTACGTGAGCGGTGTGCAGGGTCAGAAAAGGTCCCTGAAGCTCCCGATCTTCAATCTGAATCGGTGGTTCGTCGCCCAGTCGTCCTTCATGGCGTCAGCGGCCTCTACACTCAGCAAACCTTCAACGATCATTTGTCTTGTCAAGTCGACGGTGCCGAGGACGACCAAGCCATCGCTCATGCGGCGGGCTTCATTCGCAGCACGCCTGTCGTCCAGCGCTACGCCGGCCCCAATCGACACCGCATGTGCGATCGTCGCGCTTTCGCCGATACCCAGGCGCTGTGTGCCAGTAAGCTGCCCAAACATCTCCAACGCTGCATCGCTCTCCACGCGGCAAACTTCACAGCATCCTGCGGCAATAGCAGCTTCGAACCGCGCCAACTGGTCCCCATAGACCTCAGTGATTTCCCCAACGGCATGGTCTGTCACCAGGAACTGCGGCGAAAGGTTCCGGATCAGATCCATCCGGTCGATCCGAAGGAAGTTCACCAGCACGGAGGTGTCTGTGACGAGGACAACGGGTGGAGGAACCA
Organism: Fuscovulum sp.; assembly: GCA_035192965.1. Lineage (NCBI taxonomy): Bacteria > Pseudomonadati > Pseudomonadota > Alphaproteobacteria > Rhodobacterales > Paracoccaceae > Fuscovulum > Fuscovulum sp. The sequence goes on from CP136571.1 coordinate 1,130,295, forward strand.
GCATGTTGGACGTCACTCAGCTCGCGCTGCCTCGGCAAGTTCGAGCAGCTTACGGCCGTCGACACCGATGGTCATGCCCACATCGAGAAGGCGTCCTCGCGAAATCTCACCCAGCCGATAAGCCTCAAGGGCGAGGTGAGCCACGCGGCTCCGAAGCTCTCGGGTTCCTCTCTTGTTGCTGACTGGCGCCTCAATATCCTCGAAGAGGTCCAAGGCCCGCAGGTAGTCTTTTCCCGCTTCCTCCTGCTCGGGAGACAACAGAAGGTCGCTTTCGGGCTGATTGATGTGGCGCAGGCTCTTCAGTCGATAAACCGCCGCCTGGTAGCTTGCCCCGAACCTGTGCGCGATAAACGCGACGTCTTGAAAGCCGATCGTCTGGGAGCGAGGTGCCGGACGCAGCTGGCCCTGTATGCTTCCACCGGTCGCCACATCAAAGACGATCTGATCGGTACGTGAAGGCTGACCCTTGCCGAGCTGTCGCAGCTCTTCCTCGAGCCCGGCCTCGGGAAGCAGGAAGGCTGCGGCGAAAGCGTTCGCGCGCTGTTCTATCCGCTCGCGACTGTTGTCGGCGCTGCTCACGCCAACCACACGGTCGCGATCAAGGAGGGCATGCGCATACTCATGCGCCAGTGAGAAACGCTGGCGCGCGCGCACATGCGCCGCATTTACGAGCACTGCCATGCCAATGCTCGGATGATGCAGGAACAATCCTGACATGGTGTGAGGAAGATCCACCACCGATGCCCAGATCCCCTGATCGCCCAGCAATCCTGCCATGTCGGCAATCGGAGCGCTACCAAGTTCGAGGCGCCTCCGTTCCTGTTCAGCGACACGCTCGCCCTGAGCGACAGCTTCCCCGGTCGATCTTGGTACCGGCTCACGGTACGCAGGCGGCCCATCGCGCTCTTCACGCCCGAGCAACTCTTCCAAACTGACGCCTTCGCGGCAGATCTGCACGCAGCGGTCTACCTCGATCCGGATTTCCGGAGTCGCATCGATACCCGGCGCAATCCGATGCAGCGCCACTACGACATCTTCATCAGCGTCCGGGACGTCTGCGAGAAACCATCTGACCGGCCGACGATAGAGGTCCGCCATTCGCGCAAGTTCCATGGTGGACACCGCGCGGTTGCCTCCTTCGATTTGCGTGACAGCGGTACGGGGAAGACCGAGTGCTTCAGCCGCTGCACCCTGGCTGATTGATGCGAGTTCTCGTGCCTCCCTTAGTCGGCGGGATAATTCGATGCGATTCATGACGGGTTCCTCGGTGTGCATGTCGGGCTTCTCCCGGCCCCTGCATGGGTACAAGATAGGCCGTTAGAACTATAACGTCAAATTCTTACTTGAACGTTCGATTGCCGCACACCACATCGTCACCATGCCACCGAAAGGAGGTGATGGACATGGCAGGCAAGAACCAGCACGTGGTTCGACGCGCGGACGGCTGGGCTGTCCTTGGCGCTGGTAACAGCCGCGATACGGCGCGGTATGGCACTCAGGCCGAGGCAATCAATCGGGCCACCGAAATTGCACGTAACCAGCAAAGCGAAGTGCTTATCCACGGGCGTGACGGTCGGATCCGTGAGCGTAACAGCTACGGAAACGATCCGTTCCCGCCGCGCGGCTGAGAATGGCGCGGAGGACCAACATGGCCCTCCGCGCTCCCCTCGCTTCAAAGCCGCCCCTCCACCCAGTTCGCCACGATCAGCCCCGGCACCGCGTCATGCGCCTGAGCCGCATCCCGTGCCAGGTCCAGCCGCTTCGGCAGCTTGACCTGCGGCACCAGCAGGAAGATCGGTGCGGTGACCAGGCCCCGGCCGGTCTTCGACCGTGACGCCACGGCCCGACCCTTCGTGTTCAACCGCCCCTCGGCCACCAACAGGCTCGGGCCCCAGCGGCGATAGATGAACTGCAGGCGCAGCCCGCTGCGTCGTTCCCATTCGCCCGGGGTGATCCGGCCACCACGCGTGGATTTACCTGCGGCGGGCGTGGGGATCGCCAGCCAGAAGCCGTTCTTCGACCGGATCAACGGGCCGGTGTCATGGGCACCGACGATGACGGGGGCGTTGGACCAGACCATGGCCGCCGCGTTGAGGCTGGGCGTGGCCTTCGGAAACTGTTCTGACCGGATGGTACGGGCAAGCCGGGCCCCGAGCCCTGCGCCGGTGATCTGCAGCCGCCAGGAACTCTTCAGCCCGGTCCCGGCTTCGCGGATTGCGGCGGACACCGCGCGCTCGCCTGCCGCGACCTCGGCCGCCATCATAGCGACGATGTCGGGATCGATGTCGAGCTTCAGCTTCATGGCGATCACACTGGCCTCAGATCGACGGACCAAATCAGCCGCTCGCGGTCACGGTCGGGCTCGCCCTGAATGAGGAAGGCATCGCCGTCGATCTCGATCCGGTCGCCGGGGCGTGGGTTGGGCACCTCAGCCACGCGCAGGTCGACGCGGCTAGTCTCGGACCAGAGGCGCGCCTCGCCAAAGTCGGTGACCGCATCGGCGCGCCGGGCGACGATGCGCACCAACTGGGGCGCGCCGCCTTCGGTAATGTAGACCGCCTCCCGGCCGATGTTCGGATCGGCGAAGAGCGCACCAACGGCGGCGGCGAAGGCCGACATCAGAACGCCGCGTTCAGCCGCACCCTGCCGATGGTGTCGCCCGCGCCGTTCGCCACGGCCTCGGTCGCCACGCCGATGAGGGTGTTGTCGGTCGAGACGGTGGTGCAGCGCTTGTTGGTATTGTCCCAATACACCTTCGCGCCCGCGGTCCATGCCTGGCTGCCGACCTTGGTCAGATCAAACACGCCGACGAGCGTGGTCTCGACGGTTTCGCCGAGGGCGGCGGGGCCGGAGGCGACGCCGAAGATGGAGCCGATGAGCAGGCCCTCGCCAGAGGCAACGGCATAGGGCGCGGTCAGGGTGATGGTGTTGCCGGGCTGGACGTAGTTTTTCATGATGGGGATCCTTGTGGAAAGACAAAGGGCGGCCCGATTGGACCGCCCTGCTCTTCATTTTTTGCGATGACAGTTAGCTGTACAGCGGGAGATCTAGCCCAAACCTGGAAGACATCTGCCACGACGCCATTTCTTCAAAGAATGGCCGCCATTGGGATGGGCCACCCATATACCTGAGCTGCTCAATGCTATCGGCGATCTCATCTTCCGGGTATTGGCAACCTTTGCGAAGTCGATCCAGAAGCAGGAACTGATAGAGGTGTATCCAAGCCCGATCCGAAAGCTCGAAGCTGAGTTCTTCGGTCACATAAGCTCCGTTTCCACCATCATATTCGTACATGCGTCGATGCAAACCTTTGAAGAATGCTTCGAGGACCTCGTTTAGCTTAGTGACAGAAATGCCCGTCACTTTTGCCGTCTCAACCATTAACGACTCACTCGGTTCACTCATCGGCAGCATCCCTCCGCTACTCTGCTCCATCGATAGTAGACGGTTTACGATTTGACAGAATGCTTAACTTCATGCGCCCGGGTTCTTGTAGAGGCCGCGCCAGTCGATGGCCTTGGCCCCGAAGTCGAGGCGGCACTTGATCTCGACCCCGTCCACATCGAAACCATTGCGGGTCTCGATATAGGCGCCCTGCTGGCCCTCGAGATAGGCGTACTCGATGGTGTCGATCTGGTTGGGCGAGGCCGCCAGATACCAGGACGTGGCGCTGGCAGCATCAAGGCGCGGCTCGCTGATCGGCGAGAGCGTGCGGATCGACTGCGGCACGACCTTGGTGCTGTCGGCGGGGACAAGGTTCTGGGCCACCAGCTGCTCGGCCTTCAGCTCCAGCGCAGCCGGGACGATCAGGAAGGCCGGGCGGATGTTCAGCACCGTCTTCTTGTCGAGTCCCGTCTGCAGGGCCATCGCGGCCCGGGCCGCGCCGACGCTCGCCACATCCAGCGCAGCGCCCGTCGCGGCGAGGTTCTTGTGCGTGGTGTGGAAGAGCGCGTTGCCGTCGGCCATCGCCGGGTTCGAGGTGATGATGCCCCAGACAACGTCGCTTTCAAGCTGCGCGATGGAGTTGCCGTACATCGCCGGAATGCGGGTGAAGGCGTCGAGATCGTCGTTGATCAGCACCTGTCGGGTGATCGCGACCACGCGGCCATAGGTCTTCACGCGGTAGCTTTCCTTGCTCTCGCCGAGCGTGCCGCGCTTGAACTCGCCGCTCTCGCCCACCTCCAGCAGTTGCGGGGCCTCGCCGAGCTGGACGCGGTGCATGGACTTGAAGTCGGTGGCCAGCACCTGACGGCAGAAGAGCGCAAAGGTGCGGGGATAGGCGTCATAAGCTTGGCGCAGGGTCTTGTTGGTGACGGCCGACAGGATCTCGGGGAAGTCGGATGTCGAATGCAGCGCGCGCGTCGCCACCTCGTCGCGCGACAGGCCCCGCGTATTCACCCCGGCGTTGCCGAGGCTTTCGCGGGCCAGTTCCAAGAGCGTCATGCCGCGATACTGGCGGGCGGCATCCTCCAGCGGGAAGAGCGTCGGGCTGTAGCGGTGCAGGAGCGCATTTGCCACGGCATCGCGGCGGGTGATGCGTTCGTCCCGGCCGCCGAGAGGGATGGAGACATGCGGGAAGGTGCGAGTTTCGTCGGATTTCGCTGCGACCTGGTCGAGGATGAGGCGGCGGGACTCGTCCACGCTGACGCCGCGCTTGACCAGATCCTCGGCGAAGCTGCGCTCGAGGTTCAGACGGTTGGTCAGATCGTAGATCGTCGAGACGCGGTCGCGCTCCGCCTCGCGGGCGCGGTTTGCGATGGCCTCGCTGTCGGGCGCGGCGGGCGCATCCGGCATGCGCGCGGTCGTCGGTTCGGGGTTCGCCGGGGCCGCGATGGGCTGCTTGCGGGTCTCGATCGAGGCGGGGACATCCCCGGCCACGGTGGTCGTGCTCTCAGGCATGGATGCCTCCTTTTGCATACGGGTGTCGACGATCTCGACGGGATAGCTGGCCTGGTCGGCGGCGCGGACCTGCGCGCGCGGATCGGCCGGAACGGTCACGAAGCTGACCTCGAGCGGGGTCCAGCGTTCGACGATGCGCTGTTCGACCTCGCCCTTTGCGGCGGGCTCGACCACCTTTACCCGCTCAATGGAGTAGCCGACCGAGACGTTGCGGATGATGCCGTCGCTGATCAGGCCGAACATGCGGTCGGCGGCCTGGTCGAGCCCTTCGCGCGGGAAACGGATGGTGGCTTTGCCTTCCTTGCCCTCGATCCAGGCGCGTTCGACGACGCCAACTTGCGAATGCGAGGACCAGACCGAATGGCTGTCGAGCGCCGGGGCTCCGGCGTTGAGGCGTGTCAGGTCCACGGCCCTGTCGCTGACCTCGAGGATCTCGTCGAAGGGCACGGAGGTATCCCAGCCGGTCCAGCGCCGCCGCCGGACGGCAGCACCAGTAGTGAAGACCACGTCGACCGAGCGCGCCTCGGTGTTGACGGTCGCGGGCAGGATGGGCGCGCGGCGCAGCTGCATCGGCAAGGCGACCGGGGCCGCCATGATCGTGTCGGGCATGGCCCTATTCCTTCTCTGGTTCGGATGCGGGGGCGGCCGGTTCGCTGGCCGGATCGCCCGCCTGCGCGCTGCCGGTCTTGGTGACGCGGCGAGGGTCGCTGTCGAGCACGAGGCCGAGGCCGTCGAGCTTGGCGTTGGTCGCGGCGATTTCCGCCAGCACCGCGTCCGGGTTGTGACCCTGCCGAGCGATGGCCTGCGCCAGCGTCATGGTGCCTGTGCGGATCGCCAGCAGGTCGGCCATCGCATCCTTGTAGGGATCAACGGCGTCGAACTTCGGTGGCGACCATTCCACCGGCACGTCCGGCGTCGGGATCTGGCCCGCAACCCAGGCGGCTTCCGTGAACCAGCGCCAGACCGGTGCGCAGAGCATCGGGATGAAGAGCTGCCACTGCACCGCGTCGATCATTCGGCGGAACTCGACCAGCCCCGCCCGGATCGAGGAATAGTTGACCTGGGAAAGGTCGCCGGTCAGCAGCTCGTAGGGCACTCGGAACCCGGCCGAGATCGTGTGCAGGCTGGCCCGCTTGTATTCCCCATAGCCGCCAGTGGCGGCAGGCTGGTTGAAGCGGATGTCCTTGCCGCCACGGGCGTAGGCGATCAGCCCCGGCTCGAACTGCTCCACCCGATTGCCGTCGGCATCGACCACCGAGGGCGCGATGCCCTGCTGCCCCTCGTCATCGCCGAAGACGATGGCAGTCACGCAGGCCTCAGTCTTCTTGCGGACTAGTTCCGCCACCTCGTAATCGTCGAGATCGCGCAAGGACCGGATCACTGGCGCGCCCCAGGGAACGCCGCGCGCCTGCGTGCGCTGCTTCTCGTAAACATGGGCGATCTCGGTCGCCGGGACCGGGCGTGATCCGAGCCCACCCTGCAGCGCGCCCCAGGCATCGCCGGGGTGAGCGGCTTGCAGCCAGTAGGCACGGCGCTTGCCAACCGGATCGAACTCGATCCCCTGTACCAGACGTCCGTCACTCAGTGCGCCGGACTTGGTGCCGTCGAGGAAGTCGGCCTCCAGCACCTGCAACTGCAGCGGCACCGGCAGACCGTCCGAGGATCGCCGCAATCGGCGGCGCACCAGCACTTCGCCAGCCTCGACCATCTCGCGGCAGATCAGCGTTTGCAGCCCGTAGAAGTCGAGCTGGCCGTCGGCGTCGCACTCCGCCGTCCAGCGAGTGAACAACGCATCGATCTTCCGATCCAGTTTGTCGTCACCGCTCGCGGCGCGGGGCATGATGCCCGCGCCGATGATGTTGTTGACCAGCACCGCCACGGCCTTGGCGGCATGCGGGTTGTTGCGCACGAGATCCCGCATCCGGTCCCGGAGCAGCGCTCCGGCGACACTGATCTCGGTGTCTGCCGAGGATCCCGGCGCGCGCCACCCGTCTGTGCGGCGCCCCTTCGCTGCGCCGTCATACGCCCGCGTCAGGGTCTCGAAAGCCTGCCGGGCCATCACGCGGCGGGCAGCCATGCGCGGGGCGACCGAGGCGATGGCATAGTCGAACCAGGTCGCCGACATCAGCGATCCCCACGCGAGAAGCCCGCGAGCCCGGCGACCGGCAATGGCCGCGTGGTGCCCGTGATGGCGCGCTCGATGGTGCGAATGCGTGCCAGCAGATCCTCAGCCGAGCCGTAGTCGACGGATTTTCCATCATAGCTGACTCGGGTCGTGCCGCTGGCATAGGCCCGGCGCAGCGCCGAGAGCTCGGTTTCCGTCCAGTCGGTCATGTCAGAACCATCCCCCGCGTCGGCCAAGCCAGTCTGACTGCCGTTTTCCCTGGATTGCGGATTGCGGCCGGTTGACCCGCCCCGCGCCATCCATTTCCATTGGACCAGCCCCGATCTGATCCTCGAGATCGCGCCATTTCTCGTCGGGCCAGCGGTCCGCGCCCGCGATCCAGGCGGCGGCGCGGGCATAGACCCGGCAGTCCAGCGCCTCGTTGCGCTCGCGCAGCTTCTGCCATTCGAGCTTCGCGAAGCCGCGCTTGGTGCGGACCGTCACCAGTTGCTCGGCCACGACCTGCTTCAGCCATTCGCTTTCCACCCATGTCGGCAGGTGGATCGTCCCGGGTGGAAAAGCCGCGCCCTCGGCGCGCTCCTCGGCTGTGGGTCGGTCGAGCCGAAGGAAGCGGTAGGTCTCGGCCTTGAAGGTCGACACCGCCACGGTCCAGAGCCGCGCGCCGCGCCGGAGGCGTTTGCCACCCTCGGTTGCGTCGACAAAGGTCGGGCCTGACACCGGGCTCGAGCGGTTGAACCCCTCGACGCCTTTCACCGGTGACACCTGCGCAAAGCCTTGCGCGCGCGACCAGGAATAGACCGCGGGGGCCTCGTATCCCGTGTCGATGGCCAGACGCGCGATGCGCAGATGAGCGCCGCGTTCATGCGGCCAGGACCGCTCCAGCAGCGCCGTCAGTTCCGACCACGCATCATGTCGGTCAGGCCCGCCTTCGATGACGACGTGATCGACAAGCCAGCTTTCGAGCCCACGACCCCAGGCCCAAACATCGACCTCGATCCGATCCTTCTGCACGTCGGCCCCGGCGGTTAGGAACAGCCCACCTGCTGGTACCGTGCCCGGTTTCCACGCCTCGCGCCGGTCGTAGAGTCGCTGCCAGTCTGGCGCTTCGCCGGTCTCGACCCATGTCTCGCCCAGGATCGTGTTGCGGAACGCCTTGATCGCCTCGTCCGACCCTTGGGCCGCCTCCCAGCCGCGGGCGATGCGTTGCCAGCTGAGCCAGCCCACCGGCGAATAGAGCGCTGAGAGGTGATACCCGACCGTCGTCGGATCTGCGGCCGTTGCGGTCGCCCGCCATTCGCCAGCCTCCAGCATCGTTGCCTTGTGGTGTTCCGCGATGGGCTGATCACAGCCCTCGCAGTGATATTCCGCCGTTTCCGGCTTGCCCTTCTGCCAGCGCAGCCGGTCGAACTTCAGCCACTGCAGCGCACCGCAATGCGGGCATGGCACGAAGTAGCGCCGCTGGTCGCTCGCCTCGTATTCTCGCTCGATCCGGCTTAGCCCCCGGATGGTGGGGGTCGAAACCAGCAGCACCTTGCGCCGATGGGCGAAGGTCAGCGACCGGGCCTCGGCCAGCGTCACCGGATCACCTTCCTCGTCGGCCGAGGCCGGATAGGCATCGACCTCGTCGAGGAAGATGTAACGCGCCGGGGTGGAGCGAAGCCCGACCGCCGAGTTCGCGCCCGTCATGATCAGGATGCCGCCCGCGAACTCCTTCGACAGCATCGTGTTGCCGGCGTCGCGCGATCGGGCCGGTTTGACCCGCTCCCGCAACTCGGGGCTCTCGTCGATCAGCGGATCGATCCGCTGGCGCGAGTTGCGTTTCGCCAGTTCCACGGTCGGCTGGACCGCCAGCATCGGCCCCGGTGCCTGGTGGATGGCAAAGCCGATCCAGTTGTTTCCGGCCTCGGTCGCGCCGACTTGGGCCGCCTTCATGAACACGATGCGCTGCATCACATCGCCGGGCGACAGCCGGTCCATGATCTCGCGCATGTAAGGCGTACGTGCGGTGCGATAGCGCCCGGGTTCGGCAGATGCGCGGCCCGACAGCATTCGATGCCGGTCCGCCCATTCCGAGACGGTCAGGTCCGGGTCGGGCTGCAGCCCGCTGCCCCAGGCACGCAGGATCTCGCCCGCGCCGTCGAAATCGGTCAGTCCGTCATCGTCACCGGAAATCGGGCCGGACCTCGGCAAGTTCGTCGAGGTGGGCACGGACATGTTTCTCAAGAACCTTCTGCATCGCGGCCGGTTCCACGCCCAGATCGGCCGCCATCAGCGCCGATGCACGCGCAGGCCAGTTGACCCAGCCATCCCGCACCTCACGCGCGAGCCGGAACACCAGCGACAGCGCGCGGGCCCGTTCGATCAACTCCCCCTTCAGCTTCTGGAGCCGGATGCGCCGCTCCTGCGCCTTCAGCACCTCGTTGGCGGTCTTCGCCTGCAGGAAGGTCGTGCCGCCGCCGACCGCCGGGACCGCCAGACCCTGTTCGCGCAGCGTGTCGCCTACAGCGGCCACTGCCGCCTCGGGGACGGGTTTCAGCTTCGGTTCGGGCGGCTCTCGGGTCTTGGACGGGTCGGTGGTGTCAGCACGCCGCGCATCACTGGCGGCAGCGTTGATGCTGCCGTCGGGATAGAGGACCAGCCGTTCCGCCGTCTTCGCCTTCTGGATCGCGCCCCGCGAAAGCCCGACATGGGCGGCGTACTGGCGCTCGCTCATGCCCTGCATCGACGGCTCCGATTATCATTCAAGATCATGTGCTTATCGAGTTGATAAGCGTCGCCACCGGAGCGAACGTCACTCCATCGAAGCGATGCAACTCACTACGGAGCCACCAGAATGACCGGCCGCGCCACTGACAATTCCAAGGCCCTCGACGCCTTCATCGCCGCCAAGACCGAGATCGACGCGATGCTGGAGCGGCTCGCCGCCCTTAGCGCGGACCATTTCGAGACCAGCCCCGATGAGATCAATTGGGGCCATGTCGGAACACTGAACCACTACCGCGCCAAGCTGCGCGAGATCAGCGACAGCGACTTCAGGGAAGGCGAGCACGCCGAGTGAGACGACCCGGTCACGGTCCGGCCCGCCGACTGGCGGGCTCGACCTCGTAGAAGGGCCCGCATCTCGCGCGCCCCTATACGGGAGACGACGATGACCCAGCTTTCCGACACCCAAGCCCTGATCCTGAGCGCCGCCGCCCAGCGGCCCGAGCACATCGCCTTGCCGCTGCCCGAGAGCCTGCGTGGCGGTGCCGCCGCCAAGGTGGTCGGCGCGATGATCGCCAAGGGCTTCCTGCAGGAGGTCGACGCCGACCTGCGCAAGGGCGAACCGATGTGGCGCGAAACCGGTGACGGCCACGGCACCACGCTGGTCGCCACCGACGCAGGCCTCGCCGCCATCGGCATCGAGCCGGGCGACGCGAACACCGCGCCCATGGGCGCCAACGACGCGCCGAGCGACGCGCCCGCGCCGGATGCCGCCACCGAACCGGAAGGCGCGCCCAAGGCGCGCACGCCGCGCGAGGGGACCAAGCAGGCCACCCTGATCGCCATGGTGCGCGCGCCGGAGGGCGCGACCATCGAGGAGATCACCGCAGCCACAGGCTGGCAGTCGCACACGGTGCGCGGAGCGATGGCCGGGGCCCTGAAGAAGAAGCTTGGGCTCGAGGTGACCTCAGAGAAGGTCGAGGGGCGCGGGCGGGTATACCGGCTTCCCGCCGCCTGACCCAGCGCAGAATGTGCTATGCCGCCGCCCCGACCGGGCGGCGGTTTCTCATTGCCACGACAGCAGATCGCGGCGGCGGCCTGTGGAGTGTCGTGTGCCTTTCCTATGCGACCAGTGAGGCTCGTGACGGGCATCATACGCCGTGACATGTTGCGGGAGAAACTGTGAATGGCGGCACAACATGATCGAAGACGAAGATGCCAATCGAGCGATTATTGATCGCGGCAACATGCCTCCAAAGTGGCCCACCCACCGCCATTCGCCCGAATTCTGGGAACAGTTGGGTAGAACTGTCGCAACATACGGCTTTCTAGAGGAAGTTTTGGGCAAAGCGATCTTCGCATTTACCGCGACTCGTCAGTTTGAAACGTCCGCAGAGGCGCAGGAGGCTTACGCTTCATGGCTTCCAACCCTTGAGCGAGCCTTGACCGACACATTGAAGCCGCTTGCTGAAGCCTATGGTAAGGCGGTTCGCGACAATGCCAAAAGCACCACTGAGAACGTTGACGAACTCGTCGCCGCGATCAAGGAGGCGTCTGAGATCAGGAACGTGATCTGTCATGGTTCGTGGCGGACGCCGGACCGCGAAGGGCGCTCGCTACCGCTATTCGTCAACAAACGAAAAGAGATCTTCGGCACACCGATTGATGTTGCTTACCTCCATCAGGTTCAAAGCCACGTTGCCGAACTCGCGGCCACGGTAATCGATACCGTTACCCATATGGGGTTTCAGTTCCCGGGCGGTGCTGGACCAGGCAAGCGAATTTGGCCAGATAATCGATAAGTGCGATCAAGGCTGTCCCTTTTTCAATCGCTCGAACAGCCGCCGCAGGACGTAGGACCGCGCGATGCTGACCACGGTGAACACCGCGCCCATCTTCAGGTTCTGCGCCAGCGTCGTGTGTAGCCCGAAGAACGGGAAGATCAGGATCTGCGTCACGACCGCGATGCCGTAGCCGACGATCACGTTGGCGACGGACTCGGTCAGCGACATGAGGCGCGACTGCTTCATGCCGCCACCTCATCCATCGGCCAACAGTTCAGCCGCCAGAGTTCGCAGCGCATGCGCCGCAACCAGGGGGACCACACCGTTGCCACAGAGGCGAAGCCGGTCCACCCTATGGGCCAGCCCATCAGCGCCTCGACGAACAGCGGGTTCAAGGTCCGGCGCGGCTCGGAGGTATTGCCCCCAGCCATCGGCGTCACCAGGACCTGGCGGCCAAGCAGGCCGTTCACCGGCGTGTTGGCAAGGCTCGTCGCTCCGTCCTTGTGATCGCGTGCCGTCGGCGTCATCCAGAGCCCGGCCGAATGGGTCAGATCGGCCGAGCGGCGGTTCCCCGCGCTCGGCTTGCACCCGTCGTTCGCCATCGGCGTCGGCCAGAGCGCAGCTGTCGTCGCGAGGTTCATGCCGTGCTGCCCAGCCTGCTGCGAGGGCGTCGGCTTTGTCTGTCGATTCTCGTTGGCACTGGCCCTCGGCGTCGGCCAGAGCCGCAGCAGTTCCGTCCGGTTCCCGCCACTCGACCGGGTGCCAGAGCAGGCGCGCGGGGTCGGCCAGTTCGTCTCCCTCGCGAATGGCGAGTATGAAGAGCCGCTCGCGCTTGTGGGGCGCACCGACTTCCGCCGCCGTGAAGAGGCCTGCCGCAAGGCGGTAGCCCATGCCGACCAGTCCTGCGGCGACTTCGGGGAAGCCCAGGCGGAGATGATGGGCGACATTCTCGAGGAAGACGAACGGCGGTTCGACCTCGGCGATGATGCGGGCGACATGGGGCCAGAGGTGGCGTGGGTCCTCCGCGCCCTGGCGCCTGCCTGCGACCGAGAACGGCTGGCACGGATAGCCCGCAGTGACGATGTCCACCGCGCCGCGCCACGGACGGCCATCGAAGGTTCCAACATCGTCCCAGACAACAGCCTGATCCAGGGACGCGTCTTCCATCCGCGCCACGAGAGTGGCTGCGGCGAAGGTTTCCCGTTCGACATGGCCCACAGCACGATATCCGGGGATGGCGATGGCAAGACCGAGGTCCAGCCCGCCCGCGCCGGAGCAGAGGGAGAGGCCGAAGAGGCATGCGTCTCCGGCTCCGGAAGCGCGTCCGGAGGGATGTAGAGCCAGGTCATGCATGTCACGCGGCGGGTTCGGGTTGTGGTTCGGGTACGCCCGGGAATTCTTACAGCCGCTCGGTTCTCACCTGCGCGAAGGTCCGGCCATCGCCGTCGAGGATCGCTTCGCGGCCGGTCTCGGCCTGCCAGCGTTCTACGGCGACATCGACGTAAGCCGGGCTGATTTCCATCGCGTAGACGCGGCGGCCGTTGGCCTCGCCTGCCATGATCTGCGAACCAGAGCCCGAGAACGGCTCGTAGCAGAGGCCGCCACGGACCACATGCTGGCGCATCGGGATCCCGAAGGCGTCCAGCGGCTTCGGCGTCGGATGGTCGGGCCGGTCATCCTTGGCAAAGCTGGGCAGCGCCCATGTCGATGGCAGGGTTTCTTCCGCCACTTTGGGTGGGCGGTTCGGCCGACGCCACCCCATGAAACAGGGCTCGTGCTTCCAGAGGTAATGCGACCGGGTGAGGACCCCGCGGTCCTTCACCCATATGATCTGCTGATGGACGAAGGCGCCCGCCTTCTCCCAGCAGGCCTCCAGCATCGCCTGGCGGCGGGAGGCGTGCCAACAATACCAGGCGGCGTCCTCAGTGATGGCTTCCGCCACCGCGGCGGCGATGAAGCCGTCGTAGAGTTCAGCCCCCTGGCTGCTGTCGTCCCAAGTGACGCCGTAGGATTTCGACCAGTCCTTGTTGCGCGTCGGGTGGTTCGAGCCGTCGTAGTCCACGAGGTATGGCGGGTCGGTCGCGAACAGTATCGCGCGCTCGCCGTTCATCAGACGGCGCACATCGTCGTGGCTGGTACTGTCACCGCACAGGAGGCGATGGTCGCCGAGGATCCAGAGATCCCCTGTCCTGGAGGCCGGATTGCGCGGCGGCTCGGGGATGGTCACCGGCGGCACAGAGCCTCCGGCGCCACCTTCTTCCCCGTCCCCCTCCGGCACGAAGGCCAGCAGCTTGTCGAGTTCGCCGTCGGAGAAGCCGACTAGGGACAGGTCGAAATCCTCGGCCAGCAGGTCGTTCAGTTCCGCCGACAGAAGCGCCTCGTCCCAAGTGCCCAGTTCGGTGAGCTTGTTGTCCGCGATCCGGTAGGCCCGCCGCTGCGCCTCGGTCAGATGCCCGAGCACGATCACCGGCGCTTCGGTCAGTCCAAGCTGCGTCGCTGCCAGCACCCGGCCATGACCCGCGATCAGTTCGCCGTCCTCGGCCACGAGGCAGGGCACGGTCCAGCCGAACTCCGCCATGCTGGCGGCGATCTTCACGACCTGGTCCGCGCCATGCGCCTTGGCATTGCGGGCATAGGGCTGGAGCTTGGCCAGCGGCCACATCTCGATCCGCTCTGGGGCGAAGCTCAGCGTCATGGTCGGGTGGTTTCCGATGTGTTGGTGGATGCCAGGCGGACTCCGGACACCGGATTCCGCGCTGGACTCCACGCGGGGTCCAGCGGCGTCCGGGGTATCCAGCCCAAAGGCCAGCGTTCATTGGGGTTTGCGCGGGGTCAGATGGATCCGGCTTCCGGGTGGCTTCCCAGAAATCCGGCCCTGTCGCTAGCGATGTGCCGCGCTTCGCCCGCCAGCATACGATTTCAGCTAGGAAGGAACCGGAAACTCGCCGGGGCTGGACTCTCGCTGGATACCAGGGTCCAGCAGCCTCCGAGAATGAAAACGGGGAGAGCCGTCTACGCGACGCACCCTCCCCATCATGCTTTTCAGATAGCACGGATCTGTTGCAGCTGTCGAAAACAAAAGTGTTGCAACACTTTATGCAGCCGCAGCGACCGAAAAGAGAGTGCAGAACGCTTCAGTGCATCTCAGATCTAGTCACCGTTTACCGGAACTTCTGTATCGATTTGTCCAAGGGTATTTACCATATCCAGAACATCAATACCGGCCAACCGAATACCGACGGCAAGAATAATCAAAATTAAGGTGTTAATTGCCGTAGCTACTATTCCAAAGCCAACCTGCTTCCAAAAGGATGTCTGACTGCCAATGTCTGCGGCGGCCTTTTCAACCCTTGCAGTAATCGCTTCTCGCTCAATGTCCGGTCGCGCGTCGTCGACCGTTTGATTGGCGAATGCTATGAGGATGTCCCGCGCATCTTTTCTATAGCGTTCCAGCTGATCAGACGTCGCTGCGACCTTCGCGAACGCCAGATCGTCAGCAGGAGTCGGTGCGCTGCCATGCTCAGCAAGGAAGTCTTTTGACCAAGCCCTCTTATGGCGCTTATACAATGCGTAAGCTGTGAGGGCTTCAATGTCGTCTCCCTCCGCTCCAAGCAAATCGAATACTGGGTTACCGGCCATGTCGTAGCGTCATGCGGGTTGTTTTCTGGCCTTCATCGCACTCGCTGCAGCCTTCTTAGCAGCTAGATAAACGTCACGCTTCAGGGTGACCACTTCACCACCGGTAGAAGAGTGGCGGGTAACGAAAGCAGCGATCTTACCATCGCGCCCAACGGTCTGGACCCTAAAGAATTTTGTCGGCTTAACCGAGGGCATCGTTGCCTCCAAGCGTTCATCGCCTTCCAGAAGTAACAACGAAGAGCACACTAGGCTAGTGGGGATCGACGTTTTTTGAGCCAGATAAGGCTCAACGCACTTCTAACCGCAGCCGCGCACCGATCAGATCGCTGAGCGAGCTAGCAGCTCAGCGATCTGAAAAGCACGTGCTTTCTAGGCATTAAGCCGTGAGGCGATCTTGGTCAGCGCCAGCTTGTGCTGCCGCCATGCGGTGCTGCGGTCGACGCCCAATTCGTGGGTGATCTCCTTCCATGGACGGCGTGCCGCCCGCCACCAGATCAGCCGACGCTCATCGTCGCCCAGCCACAACACCCAATCGAAGGTCTGCTCGAGCCGGGTGATCGCAGCGGTTGATGGCCAGACCCTCATCGGCTCTGGTTGCATGGCGAGGATCTCCCTCTCCGAGCGCATGATCTGCGGCCAAGCATTGAAGTAGCCCTGCACCTTCACAGGCGGCAGCTTGCGCAGGGTGCGGAACGCCTCTTCGAAATGATCGGCGACATCCTCGGCGGTCCAGACATGGTCAGCCATGGCGCACCTCCCTTGCGTTGCGTGGTCCGTAGAGTTTTGCCCCCAGCTGCTCGACCAATTCACGTTCCGGCCAGGTCAGACGCTGGTCATCCACGCTGACCGCGAGCAACCCCTGTTCATGCCATCCATCGCGTTTGACCTGCTCTGGGTCACTGCGCTGACCGCCGTAGCCTTTCGGGTGCCACCTCATACGCTAGGCCCTTTCGTCTCGATGGCCCAGAGCAGCAGCGCGATGGCGTCGGCCTCGTTGTCATCCGCTGGGTTGAACCCGCGCGCCCTGGCTGCGGCGATCATCACGTCCTTTGCCGCATTGCCCTTGCCGGTGGCATGCCGCTTGATCGTGCCAACCGGCACACCCTCGTAGGGCACGCCGCGCAACTCGGCCCACGCCGTCAGCGTGGCCATCAGGCCACCGTAGACATGGGCTGCGTCGGTGCCCGCGTGGCGACGGACCTCTTCAAACCAGATGGCTGCAATCGGACCAGACAACCGGTCCAGTTCCGTCAGCCAGCCGGAGAAGCGCAGGTAGCGCATACCGCCACCGTCGAAGCGACCGGGTTTGAAGCTGGCCGTGCCGATCGTGATCAGACCGTCCTGACCGCGCAGAGCCCAGCCGGTGGTGGTGCCGAGATCAAGCGCCAGAATGCAGCGCTGGTTTTGTTTGGGTTCGGCCATGCCGACCTCCTCTTCGCTTTGGCGAGCGTGGCGGGAGGGCTGGCCGGTGAGGGCTGCGGTCTCGCCAGGCCCCGAAGGGTGGTCTGGTCATGTCAGGCGTGGGGCGAGCGGGCTGCCCGGCAAATCCTTCAAAGACTTCAGAGGGGTCTCTTGAAAGATTTCCGCCTCTAAGTGTCTGTCCAGTATGTATAATATACAATCTTTCAATTATTCAATCTTTCAATGGGTACCTCTCTCCTGATATTAAACCCTGCGCGCACGCGTACAGGGCTAAGGGGTCCTCTTGAAAGATTGAAAGATTTGAAGGATCTCGTTTTTCCCTTTGATCGCATGCGCTTGAACCCATTTGATGCTTCAAGATCGGGTTCAGGGCGTTTGAAGGATCTCCGATCACCCACCCCACCTCGCCATCCTGTAGACCATGGCCTGCTTGGTCGATGAGCCGCGCATGCCGGTTGTGATATCCCCGCTTTCGATCAGGGTGAGCAGGATCTCGTCCCGGTCGCGCGATTTCAGCCACTGGGAGGCTCGGGTGATCTCGGACTTGGTGATCCCCTTTGCCCCGGACGCACGGATGATCTCCTTCAGCCGCTTCAGGTGGGCCTCGGTCTCAGTGTCCGCGACGTGCCGCTCGACGGCTTCCATGGTCCGCTGTGCGTAGTGCCGGACAAATGTGATGGCCCAGTCCGCCGCTGTAATCTCGATCTCGGGCCGGGCCGGATCGCGTCCCACCGCCACGATCAGCGCGAGCTTGAGGGCATTTTCCCCGATGCGAGCGAGGATCGCCGTGAAGGCCGTGCCAGCCGCGGCGCGCAATTCCTCCGTCAGCTCGACGCTGAGCTGGCGAAACCGGGCCCGTGCCTCCTCGGTCATTGGCACGACCGTCGGATTCACGGCGGTGTTCTGACCCGCCGTCTTGCCGGTCAGGTTGCCTTTCGTGCCGCCCCCACCCGCCGCAATCAGCTGCAGACCCTGGATCAGCGCGGGCGGGGCCTGACGGATACCCACGGCGATATTTTCTTCGGGGTAGTCCTCATCGCTGGGCAGGATCAGGAAGCGGGCCAGTGATCCATCGACCACGTTTGCCCCCTGCAACGCGCCCCAGAAATGCAGTGGCGTCGTGGTGCCATAGACGCAGAGGCAGGGCTGGTTGATGTCGCGCCGCTCGTTCGTGCCGTCGCGGTTGGCGTATTCCGCGCCGAGGAAGATCCCGCCCGCAGCTGTGTAAAGCTCGGTCATGTTGTCGAGGATTTCCGTGATGTGGCGTGGGCTGCGCTTGCGGTCTGCAGCTGCCGAGAGGAACATGCCGAACTCGTCGATCTGGAACAGGATCGCAGGCTGGCGGTGCAGCGCCGTCAGAAGCCCCGCGCCGGAGGCGATCTTGTTGCCCCCGAGGTGATGGGCGAGCCCCGCCTCAAAGAAGGTCTCATTGATGATTTCGCGGGCGTGGTTCTTGCCCGAGCCGCTGTCTGCGATGCCGACGACATAGAGGTTCGAGCGCAGGTTGCTTTCGGTGCGGTAGTTCCGCCCCATCAGCGCGCCAATGGCACAGAGGCTGGCCCCGAGCGACAGGAGTGGCTGCGGGCGCCGGGCGGTGGTCAGCATGTAATCCGTCAGATCACCGACCAGCCCATCGGGGATGGCTAGCGAGAACGACGGCGCGGACGGGGCCGGAGATGCCGCGGCTGCAGTGACATCCAGCCTCGCCAGCAGACCCGCTGCCGGATGGTCCCCTTCCTCGACGATGCTGCCGTCCAGGCGAAGGTCAGGGTCGGGCTGCCAACCGCGCTCCATCGCGATATGATAGATCGTGCCAGCGCCGATCCGGTCGGGCTTGAAGCTGGCCCAAGCCTTCATGGTGGTGGCTGGAACATCCTTGGCCGCTTGGGCTGACCAGGTGGCAAAGACCTCGCCGCCCTCATCGCCGAGTGCCCCCTTCAGGGCCATGCCAGTCCGCATCCAGCTGTCGTAGTCCAGTTCCGCATTCGGGAGCCATTCAAGCGCCGCCTCGATTGCAGGCAAGGTACCGATCTGGCTGTGACTGCGTGAGATTTCCGGTGGTGGCGACATAGCAGACAACCTACGCTGGCGCAGCGCTTCCGGCAGACGCGCATAGGCCTCTTCAAGAAAGGCCACTGCGGCTTCGGCGGAGATTTCCGGCAAGTCAGTGATATCTATGTCTGCCAGCCCCTCCTCGGGCCAGGCATAAGGCGCGCCCGTGTCAGGGTGGATCGCATAGGCCAGAAACTGCTGCCCGAGGCAGAGTATCTCCAGCGGATGGCGCTTGATCCCGCGGAACGGTTCCGACGTCCGGTACACCAGCATCCGCTTCGGGGCCCGACCGATGCGCAGGGCGGGCGTGTCGCCGAGTCGTGCGCGGGCCAGGCGCTCGATCTGCAACGCCAGTTCCGCGTCCTCGGTAATGTCGATATCGACGGCTGCAACCGCGCCACCGGCAATGCCAACACCGCAATTGGGCCACGACGACCATGTGGACACCTCGACCTCCGTCGTACCGCGTTCCGCATGGCGGTTCCACTCTGGGTAGTCCGCCCATGACCCGCGCTGGAAACGGCCGGGCTTCTTCGTGCCCGGGCCGATGGGCAGGATGGCATAGCCATTGGTGACGAGCCGCGCGCCGAAGCGCGCCATGAAGGATGTGTCAGCCATCAGAAGGGCACCTCGGGGGTCATGGCGTCGAGGCGTTTGCGGTCCTTGGCCGCAAGCTCACGCAGGTGGTCGCAATATCCGGTGACGACCGCATCGATGAAACGGTCCCATTCGGTCTCTGTCAGGGTGGCGAGATCGGATTTTCCGATGCTTTCTAGATACTCGCCGCCCATCTGGCCGCCGACGGTCATCGCCCCGGCCTCGTTCGGGGTCGGATCGATCATGCCCTTCCTCCTATGGCAGATGTCCTGACAGGCCCGGCTGCAGAGGTGCTTGCGGCTTGCATCGCGGCGCGGGTCGAAGACGCGGAAATCCCGGTCGAACCAACCAAGCCCACGAGGTTGCCGGTGGCAGACGGCGCAGAGGCCGGGGCGGGCTTGGGGCATGGGTCGAACCTGTGGCCGGAGACTTCGACATAGCGGCCCGAGGGACGGACCGAGATTTCTGTGGGGCGAGCAAGGTGCTTGGACTGAGCGATTGCCTCATCGACGCTGAGCGGCACCGGGCAGCCCGGGGCGCGCTTGCGCCACCACTCGGCGGCCTTCTGACGCGCATAGCCCTGATGCTCAATGCAGACCCATTCGCTGTAGGACTTGAGGCCGCAGTTGTAAGTCACCTTCAGCGAGGGCAGCCCGCCCAGCTTGTCATGGCGGCTATAGGACACGCTATGGACCGGCAGCCACTGCAGTTTCGGCGACAGGACCGGAAGCGTGGCCGCTGTGGGAGCGATCTTTACCTCTCGGGCCGGAAAGACGTAGCCGCAGTCGGTGCATTCCGTCGCCGACAGCGCGATGATGCTGTCGCATTCGGGGCAGACCTTGGTCGGGGCCTCGCCGCCACTGGCCTCGCCGGGCCGTCGGGGCCGCACCAGATCGATCGGCCCATGGCGACGGACATTGCCGGCGAAGTCGAGCACGAGGCAGTTTTCCTTGCCTGGCGCGAGGCGCGTGCCACGGCCGACCATCTGCACATAGAGACCTGCGGACTTGGTGGGGCGCAGGAGCGCGATCAAATCGACGCCCGGGGCGTTGAAGCCAGTGGTCAGCACCCCCATCGAAGCCAGCGCGCGGATTTCGCCGCGCTTGAAGGCAGCAATGATCGCATCCCTCTCGTCCTTCGGCGTATCCCCGAAGATTGTGCGGCAGTTGATGCCTTGGCGGCCGAATTCCTCGGCCACATGGCGCGCGTGCTCGACACCCGAGCAGAAGGCCAGCCAGGACTTCCGGTCGCGCCCATGTTCTATGATCTCGGTAACCGCGGCCTGTGTGATGGCTTCTTTATCGACCGCCGCCACCAGATCGCGCTGGATGAAATCGCCCGCGCGTGTGCCGACCTTGGAAACGTCCAGACGCGTGGCAGGCTGTTTCGACACGAGCGGGCTCAGATAGCCCGCATCAATCAGATCACGCACCGGCGCCTCATAGGCAATGTCGGTAAAGAGCGCGTTCTTGCCCTCATGCAGCATGCCGCAGTCCAAGCGGAACGGCGTGGCGGTCAGCCCGATCACCTTGAGCGCCGGGTTGATCCGGGCCAGCCCGTCCAGAAACCGGCGATACATGGTGCTGGTGTCGCCGGGAATGAGGTGCGCTTCGTCGATCAGCACGAGGTCGGTGTGGCCGACCTCGTGTGCGCGGCGGTGGATCGACTGGATGCCCGCGAACAGAATGCGGGCCTGTGCCTCGCGTTTGCCCAAGCCCGCCGAATAGATGCCTGCCGGGGCCTCGGGCCAAAGGCCGATCATCTCGGCATGATTCTGGGCGATCAGCTCGCGAACATGCGTCACGATCAGGATGCGCTGTTCAGGCCAAGCCTTCAGCACGCCCTCGATGAAGGCGGCCATGACGAGGGACTTGCCTCCGGCGGTCGGGATCACCACCAGCGGATTGCCCTTGTGTGATTGGAAGTAGCCGTAGATCGAGGTGATCGCGGCATGTTGATAGGGGCGCAGGGTCAGCATGGCGCGGCCTCCATGGAGCGGGCGTCGTTTGCCCAGATGGAGCCATCGGCCATGCGGTAGGTGACGACATCGTCATCCGCATAGATGACCTCACCCGGGACGAGATCGGGGATGAAGAGATGACGGGCGCAGGCGGCACGCTGCGCGGCGGGTGCCAACATCCGGTCGTGGCGAGCGCAGTGCCAACCACCATCCACCGGCGTCGCGTGCAGGCAGGACCGGCAGGTCACAGCCGCACCGACACCGCCGTGACAGGCAGCATGGTGATCGCAGAACCGGCATTCGAACCAGGCCGGGTCCTCACTGATCCTCTCGGGCGGATGCTGAGCGAAGATGATCCGCCCGGCTTTTTCCAGCAAGCGCTCTGCCATGGCGCTGTCAGCCTCGACGCGCTCGATGTGCAGCGCATCGGTGTCCTTGCAGACAGCGACGTACAGGGCGCGGGTGATCCCCGTCAGATGCATGTAGATCTGCATCTGCGCGGCGTGCTGGGGCTTGGCCAGCACAACGCCCTTGGCGGTCAACTCATTGAAGCTCTTGACCCCATGGGTCTTGAACTCGAGTACATGCCAGGTTTTCGCGGCCTCGAGGATGCCGATGGCCACGCCATCCAGCGACCCGCCGAAATGGCCGCCATGGGCCTCGACGCGGAACTGGCGACCGGTTTCGGGATCAACCTCTAGCACCGTCGCGCCGGTGGCGCGCAGATTGCGCACGAGGCGCTCCTCTTCCAACTGGCCTGTCTCGAAGAGGCGCAGCAAGCGGCCGGCGTGGCGCGCGGGCGTGACCCAGCGGAAGTCGTACCAGAGCGCCCGGGCACAGGACTTACCGATGATCGAGGCGCCAAGGTGGTCGCGGAAACCATCGCCCTGACGGGCCTCGTAGTCGGCATAGATCGCCGTCAGCGTCGGCGTGGGGGCTTCGGGAAGTTCAGCCATCACAGCCCCTCCCGTTCAGCACGAGACTGGGCCTCGGCCAGAATGCCGCTCCAAGTCTCCGGATCATGGCGTTCGCGCAGCACGCTTATCAGGGCGTCCTTCAGCTTTTCGCGGCGACGACGGCCGGTTCCCCGGGCCAGAAGTTCTGACCGTTCGCGGCTCAGATGCCGCAGGGCCGTCCGCGCCCGGTGAAACCAGTCCGGGTCGATGGGTTTTTGGCCCCGCTGTCGGGCCAGATCGGCCGTTGCGATCTGGGTACGAATCTTGGCGATGGCGTCGTCGAGTTCGATCAACCGGCGCTGGTCATCAGGCAAGCCGGGGCTGATCACAGCCACAGGGGCCGCGTTGTTCATGTCAGTCATGGGAATGTCCTCAGATTGCGGGAGGCACCGCCCCGGCTGTCACCAGATTAGGGCGGCGCGGGGTCTCAGCCCTTCTTGTTCCAGGGAGCAGATGCCATCTTGGGCGGGGCCGCCGGTGTCGCGGGTGCAGCGGGTGCAGGTTTGGCCGCCCGGGACGCCGCCCCGCGGTCGGGCGGCAGATAGGCGATGGCGTTGCTTTCGCCGTAGCCGTTCTTCGGCGGCTTGATCTTCACCTGGATCATCATCGGGATCAGGTGCAGTTCCTCGCTATCGCTGACATGCATCTTGCCCGTCGCGTGGCAGATGGCCGACAGCGTGCGTTGAGCGATTTCCACCGTGGTCGGGTTCGGGTTCACCAGGTTCAGCTGGTCGAAGATCTTGCGACCCTTGTGCTCGCCCTCGAGGATGTCGAGCATCAGCCAGAGAAACTGGCCCATCCCGTTCTTGGTTACGCGCATCTCGCTTTCGACGATCTGGGCGCGGTATTTTCCAGCGGGCAAAAGCTCGTGGGCAGTGGTGGGCTCGACGCTGGTGGCGTCAAAGGACGTGTCGAAACGTGCCATGGTCTTGTCCTTTCAGGGCGATCATTCGGATTGGGGCATGGCCGCCATGAACTCTGCCCAGCTAAGGGGCAGCGTGTCCGGCAGGCCGTAACGGTTCTTGGCGAGGAAGGCGGGGCGCTCTTCCGTGTGCATGACCCGCGCGCCGGACCCGAGTGCCCGGGTCACCTTCTTGTTGAAGCCGACATCGGATTTGGCGACCGAGATTTGATAGTTGGCGAACAGCACCACATCGGAATGCTCTTGCAGCAGCGCTGAGGAGCGGGCCTGCAACTTGATCACATAGCGGTCGTAGGGCTCGTGCTCGGGGCTATCGAAGCGCTTGATGTCGGTATGGGCGATCTGGATGACCGCCATACCCTTCTGGTCACGCAGTGCATTCAGCTTGTCGAGATACTCCCGCCAGACGGTCAGTGCCTCGGCATAGCCCTTTCCGAAGCCGGGGGTTTCGATCGACGCCCAGCCGTTGCGCTGGCAAGCCTCCGCCCAAATCAGCGGCTCCAGCCAGTCGACGCTATCGATGACCACCGTGCCGAAGTCGTGGTCCTCGGTCAGGAGCGCATCCAGGGCTCCGGCCACTTCCGTGTAGCTCGTCGCCAGCGGAAAATGCGGCACCTGGAGTTTGCCGAGCCCGTCCTCGGTCATGATGAACACCGGCCGGTCTGCATCGGCCGCGAAGGTGGATTTGCCGACCCCGGCCACGCCGTGGATCAGGATGCGCGGCGGCGTCAGCACGGACGTCGTGCGCAAAGATGCGAGAGAAATGGCCATCAGTTCGCCCCCTCGTTCAAGACCAGCCGGAACTTGGGCTTGCCAGTCCGGACGGTCCGGGCGGGCTCGAACCCCTTGCGCCAGCTTTCCGGAAGGGCACCGTACTTGCGCTCGGAGACCGACAGCTTCGTGTCGATGAATTCGGCCGGGTCTTCGCCAGCGGATGCGATGTTTGCAGCGATCTGGGCGAGCTTGGCCTGGTCCCAATCGATGCGCTTGGGCAATTCGGCGATGACAGTGACGCCGTTGTCGTCGAACCGGATCGTGCCGGTGTCCTTGCCAGCCTCGTGGCGGAACTCACCGGCGTGATCGGCATACTTCAGGGAGATAGCCCCATCGAGCCAATCCGAGATCGACTTCGCCTGCGTCAGCTGCTCGTCCGCCATCCCTTTCAGCAGGGCGAGCTGGTCGGCGGGCAGCGCAGCGATCTGGCCCACCGGCATGCGGTGGATATCGGCGAGCGTGATGTGATTGGAGATCGTCATGTCATCCCCCCTCACGCCGACATCGGACGATGGGGTTCATGATCCGCGCCGCGGATCTGTTCGGCCTCGAAGGCCTCGACATCCTCCAGCCGATAGATCACCCGGCCGCCGAGCTTGATGAATTTCGGGCCTTCACCCGTCCACCGCCAGCGCTCCAGCGTGCGGTGTGAAATGTTCCAGCGAGCCGCCAGCTCGATCTGGGAAAGGTGCCTGGTCGCCATGTGAACCTCCTTGGGATTTCCGCGAACACTTGCGGGATCAACATGGCGGAGGGGCTGGTAGGGTTTCTGAAGGGGAACGGTAGGGGAATTGGTAGGGGAAGAAGAAACGCAAAACGGCCGCTCGATTGAGCGGCCGTCGCAAATGTTTTCAATGCCTTATCCGGCTGGCGCTTCGATCCAGCAGTTGCCCTCGTCATATTTGATGAAGGTCTGCCAGTCGGTTCGCCCGCTGAACGCCTTCGAAAGGCAGTTGGTCTTTTCCGAGAAGCCGGCATCGGACAGCGCGGTTATGGTTCTGCGAGCAGGACGGCCAGACCAATAAGCCTCGAACAGGATCGCCAGGAAGTCTCGATGGCGCAGGCCGCGAAACTTGAACTCCTCGTCGTGGACATAGACGACCCCGTAGTCCTCCGAGTGGTCTATGGGAAACCGCCGTTGCGCTTGTCCTGGGAACACGCGCTTACCAACGGCCTGCGGCGACAGCGCCAGCTTGCCGGAGGCGCTGGCGACATCGGCTATGCTGATGACCACATTTGGCTTGGGGATCGTGATCGGGATGCAATGGCCAGGGGTGGAGGTCAGGATCACACGCACCTGGTCAGGTGGCCTGCGCTCAAGGAGGGCAGCAACACTATCCCAGACCGCTGGATCTATAAGGCGCCGCGCAAACCAGACCGGCACCGGCGATTTCGCCCCCTTGAGCCGTAAGGTGCCAATGTCCCACGCGATGCCATCAATCAGCGGGACAGGACGCTCGGGCGCGGTACGGTCGAAATTGACCAGCATTCTCGCAAAGATCAGCTGGTAATCGACAGCCAACGCTGCGAGTTCGCCTGCATCGACGGGGATCCAGCGACCGACGCTGTTATGGTAGCCGAACTGCCTGCGCTCAGAACACCACTCCGCCGGAATAGGCTCGTCCTCAAAGGCGTCCATGGCGGTGACGACCGGGATATTCCCGGACGCCACCAGAAGCTTGGCCCCGAGCAGCTCATCTGTTGCTCGAGGCGCCACCTGCCGCAAGGTCGCTGCCTGCACCTTCACGGCGCGGGTTTCAATCACCCGCAGCAGCAAATCTACCGCCTGCTTAGTCAATGAGGTCACCAAGGTCGGCGGTGTCCGTCAGGATGCCCCAGCGGCGAAGATACTTCTCGCCGATCAGACGCTCGTGCGGCGTCATGTCCTTCAAGTTGCATCCATGCGGCATCGTCACGGTCAGCGTCAGGGATTTACCCCGCCCGCCGCCCGGGCCGGGGTGGAATTTGATCGTGAACCGGGCGCGCGTGATGATCCATTCCGGCACAGCCGATGCGATCGGCAGAACATGCCCCGTGCCGCTGATGTCCAGGCCGATACGCTTTTCCGCCATTTCCCAGATAGACCGTTCAGCCCCCGACATGGATTCGAGCGTGATCCGCTCGTTGCGCTCGCCTACGTCCATGAAGCGCAGTTCCTTGACGGTCACCTCCTTGATCCCGTCCTCCACGTCAGTCGGGAAGTCGAAAGGCTTCAGCAACATGCTGAGGTCGTATTCGCGGAAGGGGATGTGCTTTTCCTCGAAATCGATGCCGAGCAGATCCCGGGCCATATAGGCCGTCAGATCCCGCCGGTCCTCCAGAGTGTTCGCCACGACCTCGATGACGCCGGTCGCAGCCTCATAGGTCAGCGCCGCCTCAAACACGGGCTTCACGATACGCCGCGACAAGGTGCTGTTCGCGTCGAATCCCAGCATGTCCTCCGGGCGCCCCTCACGGTAGACGGCGACCTGCACGAGATCGCATTCCTGATCATCAAGAATCACTCGGTGCCGGTCAAAAACATCGACATGGACATGCGGGGTCTCAAAGCGGTCACGGATCGCCTTGGTAAAGGCGGCGACAGAGACAGGGTCACGGCGAACCGTGCAGTCCTTTTCGACTTCAAAGCCGCTCCAGGACCGCCCCCGGCGCCGTTCGTCGTTGTAACGGACCTCCTCTGCTTTACGAAACTGGTCCGGTTCATTCAGGAAAACCCAAAGCGACCGGTTGTTCGCCCCTTCCAACGTGTCGAAGACGGCCCTGTTGATCACAACGTTCTGCAGGGCATTCTGGCCAGGTTCGTCGGCCAGAGCGGCAACTTGGCCAGCATTAATGATGACCTGCTGCTTTTCGTCGTCGGACATGGCGTCGACGGCCTTGACCAGCGGCTCCACCACCTCGGGCTCGGGCTTCGTCCAGTCGATGGGCGCAAGCGAAGTGAACCTGCCAGCAGTGAAGTAATCTTGCAGACGGATCACGGGGGTTTTGCGAAGGAAGGCGGCGATGGCAGTCATGGGGGACCTTTCTTGACCGGGAGAAGGGGAAGAATCAGCGCGGCGCGATACGCTGGCGTTCGATATAGACCGAACAAATCGCCCAGTCTACTTGCGCGGCACATTTTTGTTCGGCATATCGAACGCGCGTCCTGAACCCAAGGAAACCAAGGATGAAACGATGACCACGTCCCTCGGCGCGAAGATAAAGCGCCACCGCCAGGAAAAGGGATACTCCCTCGACAAGCTCGCCGAGCTGACCGACTCGAGCAAGAGCTACATCTGGGAGTTAGAAAACCGCGACACCCGCAAGCCGTCAGGTGAAAAACTGACCCGCATCGCCCAAGCCCTCGAGGTCACCACAGATTACCTGTTGGACGACAGCGAGGAGCCCAGCGACCAGGTCCTGAAGGAAGCCTTCTTCCGCAAATTCAGCAAGCTTGCTCCGGAGGACCAGCAGAAGATCAACCAGATGATCGACATGTGGGGGAAGAAGGATTGAGCCTGCCGACGACGCCGCAGGGTTGGGCCATCCGCCTGACGCACATCCTGTCCTTCCATCAGGCAGCGCACGACCTCCCGCGTTTCCCCATCGATGTGGCGGCGTTGGCGCAGGATTTTTCGCGTCAGGTTTTTCCGGACGCACCGATCACAATCGTGAAAGGACTGCCACTCTCCAAAGGCGTCGAAGGCATGTTGATGCCACACCCCAGCGGCTCCGGGGAGTGGGGCATCGTCTATAACGAGAGCATTCGATCTCAGGGGCGCCGCAATTTCACTCTGGCGCATGAGCTGGGGCACTACCTCCTGCATCGGCAGGCCAACCCGCGCGGCCTACAATGCACCAATCGCAACATGGCTGACTGGGATGAAGCCAGAAATAGGATCGAGGGCGAGGCCAACACCTTTGCCTCATACCTGCTGATGCCGCTTGATGACTTCCGCGCGCAGATCAAAGGCAGGATCGTCGACATCGACGTTATGACCGAACTCGCGGATCGCTATGCCGTGTCACTGACCGCCGCGATCCTGAAATGGATGACCATCACCGACAAGCGCGCGATGATCGTGGTCGGCAAGGAAGGCTTCATCGATTGGGCCTGGTCCAGCGAGCCGTTGTTTAGATCAGGCGTCTTCTATCGTGCACGGCAGGAAGTGACCGAGTTGCCGCCAGCGTCATTGGCCGCGCAGGAAGTGGACTGGGATACCGGGCGCCACGGCCATCACCACCCGGCAGGTGTCTGGCCTGGATCCGAGCCGGTGCGTGAAATGACCGTGTTCTCACCTGGCAACGAGATGTCGATTTCACTGCTGCTCTACCCCGACCGCGCGCCGTCGCAGCGGGAGATGGCCGAACTGGAGGAAGAGCCGACACTCGACACATTCGACAAGTTCATGGGCGGCGACGCGCGCTGATTCGCGCCTGGAAGAGGCTGCGGTGGCCATGGAGGCGATAGAGTGAGTGCGCAGATTTGCGCGACGGTTCGAATAGGTCGGCACTGTCCTCAAAATATTGAAATACTTGTGTTTTCGTGATTTCTCGATAGCTTTTGGACATCATCCCAGTCGCGAAAAGTCGCCATGTCACCCATTCCAGAAGGCCCGGTTTCGGGGCCCAACCCCCTATGCCCTGAACGCATGTCATCCGATGCGCGCCTCGCAGAGATCGGCCGCATCCTGGCCGCTGGGGTCATGCGGCTGAACGCTGCACAGTCCAGTGGTTTATCTGCCGAGAGCGGAGACAGTTTCGTGGACTTCTCGCCCCGAAAGAGCGGTGGTCGTCGTGGAAAACGCATCCGCATCGGAGAAATTCATGAAGCATCACAATAAGATAACCCCTGCGCAGCCAGGGCATGATCCAGGCCTGGACCAAACGGTGCTATCGCGCCTGGCCGCGCTGAAGGCGATGTCGGTCAAGGAACTGAAAGCCGAATGGGAAAAACTCATCGGCACCTCAGCGCCGAACAACAGCCGGGCGTTTCTTGAGCTGCGGATCGCGCACCGGTTACAGGAACTGACCTACGGCGGCCCCGACCGGGAGACGCTTCGCATGCTGGATCTTCTGGCCGACGAGGTCGAAGGTCATGCCCGGCGCAAACATCAGATCGCCGATCCCCGCAATCCTGTGGCGGGCACGAAGCTGCTGCGCGAATGGGACGGCAAGGAGCACACGGTCACCGTCCTGAAGGACGGCTTCGACTGGCAGGGCCGCAAATTCAAATCTCTGTCCGCCGTCGCCCGCGAAATCACTGGCACCCGCTGGAACGGATACCGGTTCTTTGGACTGCGCGAGCGGAAACGGGAGGAGGCATGATGCAAATGGATCCCAGACAAAACCGCCGCCTGCGCTGCGCCATCTACACCCGCAAGTCGAGCGAGGAAGGCCTCGACATGGAATTCAACAGCCTCGACGCCCAGCGGGAGGCTTGCGAAGCCTACATCGCCAGCCAGAAGTCAGAGGGCTGGGTCGCAACGCGCGAACGCTATGACGACGGCGGCTTCTCGGGAGGCAATCTAGACCGCCCCGGCCTTAAGCAGTTGCTGACAGACATCGACGATGGGCTGATGGACGTCGTGGTGGTTTACAAGATCGACCGCCTGTCGCGCTCGCTGATGGATTTTTCCAAGCTGGTCGAAGTCTTCGACCGCAATGGTGTGACCTTCGTCTCTGTGACGCAGTCCTTCAACACGACCACCTCGATGGGGCGGCTGACACTGAACATCCTGTTGTCATTTGCCCAGTTCGAACGGGAGGTGATCGGCGAACGCATCCGCGACAAGGTGGCAGCATCGCGCAAGCGCGGCATCTGGATGGGGGGTTATGTGCCGCTGGGCTATGATGTGCAGGATCGCAAGCTGGTCGTGAACGAGGATGAGGCCGCCAAAGTGCGGCGGATCTTCAAGCGATTCATTGATCTGGGCTCCGCCACGATGCTGGCGCGGGAACTGCGTGGCGAAGGATTCCGCAGCAAGCAGGGCACGCTGATCGACAAGGGTTACCTTTACCGGCTGCTGAACAACCGGGTGTATCGTGGCGAGGCCCTGCACAAGGGGAAGTCCTACCCCGGAGAGCATGACGCCATCATCGACGCGGACCTCTGGGAACGTGTGCATGCCATCCTGCAAGAAAGCCCACGCAAACGGGCAAATAATAGCCGTGCGCAGACTCCTGCGCTTTTGAAGGGGCTGATCTTCAGCGAAAACGGCACGGCAATGACGCCCACCAGCACGAAGAAGGGGGCCAAGCTCTACCGGTACTACGTGTCCATGGACGTGATCCGGAACCGCGAGACCGGCGAGGAAACAGCGCCGATGCGGCTGGCCGCCGGCATGGTCGAGGACGCCGTCGTGACCGAAGTTCGGCGTATCCTGCAAACACCGGAGGTCGTCACACAGGTGCTGGCTGCCCTGAAACGCGACGGTGGTGGGGCATCTGAGGCGGATGCCATCGCGGCCCTGCACCAGTTCAACGCGCTCTGGTCGCAACTCTTCCCCGCCGAACAGGCCCGCATCATCCAATTGCTGGTGCGGCGCGTCACGGTCACCGCCGCAGGTCTCGAGGTGGACATCCGGCGCGAAGGCGTCGCGGGCGTTGTCCGCGAGATGGTCGCACCCCGCCGGATGGAGGCCGCTGAATGACCAAGCCAGACGACACAATCCGGGTGCTGATCCCGCTGAAGGTGCGCAAGAAGAATGGAAGGCCGAAGATCATGCCGCCCGCCGACTATCGACCGAGCGAGGATCAGGCGCAGGATCCGCACATCCTGCGGGCAATCGGCCGCGCATGGGGCTGGCGGCGGCGAATGGATGCCGGTGAGTTCGCCACCATTCAGGAACTGGCCGAGGCCGTGGGACTGGCGGAGCGCCATGTCAGCAGGCAGCTGCGATTGGCCTATCTGGCGCCGGAGGTGCTGAAGCGGCTGACCTGCGGGCGCGAGACCTCAGCGGTCAGCCTGTACGATCTATGCTTTCTGGCCGGGGAGGCTTGGGAGGAACAAACCAAGCGGATGTTTGACTGAGGTTCTGTCGAATGCTTTGGGAGGCTTTGAACTGCACTACCAGGCAGAGATCAAATACAATCGTCTTTTGATGTTGAACGTTTCGCTTCCCGTTCTGCGAATTTCGCCTTCGCGATTGCCGCATCTCCCAATCTGGCCTTCAGGTCATAAAACCTCTTAGCGAGGTCCGCAGCCTCTGCAGCCACGTCGTCATCATATTCTGAAGCCGCCATTTCCTCCACACGCCTTTGAATGCGGGCTAGCGCCCTCGCTGTTGGCTTATGCCTATCTTCAACGTATTGCAGCAAACCAACCACGTCGTTGGCTCGCCGCCGAAACTTCTTGAATGTTGGATGAGCCATACGCGGCTTAATCGGCGGCTTTGTTTTAGGCAGATCAACTTTGGCCCCACCATCTCGAGGGAAGGCTGCGCTCGCGGGCTCTTCCACGTGTTTTGGCCGTTCGGGGCCTCCAACACTGCCTAGTTGAACTACCGTCGACCCTCCAAGGTAAGCACCCTTTCGCGACATAGTCTTCCTTATCCACTCAGTAGGTTGCGGCACCCCAGCAAAGGTGGGCGCACAAAGTTCGTCCAGACCTCTGGCATGTGGGCTTCACAGGAAGTGTATGAAACGACACCGAAGTTGCTAGCCCTTTTCGCTTGGGGCGATGCTACAGATTATACGATGGGGAAGACGGTCAAGGCAGGTCTTGTCCTAATGAAAACTCGCCTGAAAGGACGTCGCGGTCAGCGAGACATGCGCGTCCAGTGGTGGGTGCAGTTCGAAAGCCTTCGGCTCACGCCCAAAGTTCCAGAGCCGGAAAAGGCGCCATTCCGTGTGCCGCTCCTCGGCCACAGCCAGTTCGTTGCGGCTGATGTGGAAAGGTGTGCGCTCCCAACCGTTCGTCGTTTTCACCTCGATCAGGCGCGCGCGACCGTCCGGTGCAAAACTGGCGATGTCATAGCCCGCGCCGTCTCCGTCCTCTTCTGACACCCAGCGGACCTTGCTGGCTAGGTCATCTCGGCCTGCGGATCGCAGAACGGTAAGCTCATGCACCAAGACCCGCTCCTCGCCCGCGCGACCGAGGGCTCGGTTACGCTCGTCGCGGCCCGCCACGTCGAATTTACGGGCGATGTGCAACATCTGCTCCAATTCCTGCGGCGGCGGCTGGTTCGAAAGCGTGGGCGGCGGTCCGACAAAGATCTGCCCCGCCTCCCGCGCGTCAGTGGTGCGTTGCAGACCTAGCCGGCGACCAAGCCAAGCCGGGTTCAGGGCCAGCCAGCGCGCCACGGCATCCACCAACGTCATCTGGAAGTTGAACGCGGGCTTGTAACCGGGGATCCAGTCCTCGCCGAGACCCTTCAGAACCGCGCTGATATTCTGGTGCTTGAACTCAATGGAGCCCTCGGAGCGGTCGTTCAGCTGCGGCAGCAGCGCGCGACGGTGCTCAGCCTTGTTGTAAGGACGCCCTGCGATGTCGTCGGCCAGCATCGCGAAGTAATCCGCGACGATCAGATCGTTTTCTTTATCCGTCCAAGCTCCGTTCGACATGGCGCCAGGCTAGGTGCCTCGACACAGTTTGTCACCAAGAGCTTCGCGCAGCTATACGAGGTTTTGCGCTGTGAAACGCCGCCTTCGGGTATCTCTGTTCGCATCGAGAGCAGACGAACCCGCTTCAACTGCCGCGCAGTTCGATTTCGCCAACATACTGAAATCTCGTGATCTTTTGAATCCGTCTCGATCTTGGTGAAGGGCGGATGGAAAGAGACGCGGGGCGTTCAGAGACCGATTTCAGCGGAAATGCCAATCTCCGGAAGTCGGATGGCATCTCTAAACCCCTTTGAAACAAAAAGAAAAAAGGCCCCACAAGGGACCTCATCTCGGGTTTGCAATGTGCAAGTGGCGGAGCCGAAGGGATTCGAACCCTCGAGACGGTTCCCCGCCTGCACCCTTAGCAGGGGTGTGCCTTCGACCACTCGGCCACAGCTCCGCCGATCCGTTTAGCGATGGTCGTTGGTGGGGGCAAGGGGGAAAGCGGTGGGGATTGGTGGAGTGTCCTAACTCGGGTCAGCCGCTGAACAGGAAGTGCAGGACGTCGCCATCCTTGACCTCATAGGTCTTGCCCTCGATGCGGAACTTGCCGGCTTCCTTGGCGCCGGACTCGCCGTTTCCGGCGATATAGTCGTCATAGGCGATGGTTTCGGCGCGGATGAAACCCTTTTCGAAATCGCCATGGATCACGCCTGCGGCCTGCGGGGCGAGGGTGCCTTTCAGAATCGTCCAGGCGCGGGCCTCTTTCGGGCCGACGGTGAAATAGGTTTGCAGGTCCAAGAGTTCGTAGCCCGCGCGGATCAGGCGATCCAAGCCCGCCTCGTGCAGGCCCATTTCTTCGAGGAACATCGCGGCTTCATCTTCGGGGAGCTGGGCCAGTTCCTCTTCGATGCGGGCCGAGATGACCACCGTGCCGGCCCCCTGCGCCTTGGCCATTGCTGCTACTCGGTCGGACTGGCTGTTACCCGTGGCGGCCTTGGCTTCTTCGACGTTACAGACATAAAGAACTGGCTTGGCGGTCAGCAGTTGCAGCAAGCGCCAGGCGCGCTGGTCGTCTGCGGCGATCTGAAGGGTGCGGGCAGGTTTGCCATCTTCCAGCGCCTTTTGCGCAAGCGCAAGCAGGCGGTCCTGATCGGCGCTGTCCTTGTCGCCGCCCTTGATCTTGCGCGCAAGGTTGGCGCGACGGCGTTCGACGGATTCGAGATCGGCCAGCATCAGCTCGGTCTCGATCGTTTCGGCATCGGCCACCGGGTCGATCCGGCCTTCGACATGGGTGATGTCGCCATCTTCAAAGCAGCGCAGGACATGGGCGATGGCATCGCATTCGCGGATATTGGCAAGGAACTGGTTACCCAGACCTTCGCCCTTTGATGCGCCGCGCACGAGGCCTGCGATATCGACAAAGGTCATGCGGGTGGGGATGATTTGTTTCGATCCGGCGATGGCGGCCAGTTTTTCAAGCCGCGTGTCGGGGACCGCAACCTCGCCCACGTTCGGTTCGATGGTGCAGAAGGGGAAGTTGGCGGCCTGCGCGGCGGCAGTGCGCGTGAGCGCGTTGAACAGGGTCGACTTGCCGACATTCGGCAGACCCACGATCCCCATCTTGAAACCCATGGTTCAAACCCTTTCCTGACTGTCGCAGGGCTTCTAGGGCGCGCGGCGCGGCTTCGCAAGCGAGCGGGGCGTTCCGCCGGGAAAAAGTGCGATACAGGCGGTGTATGCCAGTGCTGTGGGGCCATTGATCTTTGCCCCCCTGTCCGGCAAAACGCGGGGCGGAGCATTTCGGGGACAGGGCCAGCCAATGACCAGAATCGACGACACGTTCGCGCGGTTGAAGCGTGAGGGCAAAAAGGCCTTTGTCAGCTACATCATGGGCGGCGATCCCGATGCCGCCACGTCCATGGCCGTGATGCAGGGGCTGCCCGCGGCGGGGGTGGACATCATCGAATTGGGGATGCCCTTCACTGATCCGATGGCGGATGGCCCAACGATCCAATTGGCCGGGCAGCGGGCGCTGGAGGCGGGCATGACGATGGATGCCGTGCTGGACATGGTACGGACCTTCCGCAAGGGCGATGCGGTGACGCCCATCGTTCTAATGGGGTATTACAACCCGATCTATTCCCGCGGGGTGGACCAGTTCCTGACCGAGGCCGTGGCTGCCGGGATTGACGGGTTGATCGTGGTCGACCTGCCGCCGGAAGAGGATGATGAATTGTGCATCCCGGCGCAAAAGGCAGGGATCAACTTCATCCGCCTGGCCACGCCGACAACCGATGCCAAGCGGTTGCCCAAGGTCCTGCAGAACACGTCGGGCTTTGTCTATTATGTGTCGATCACCGGGATCACCGGGGCGGCGGCTGCGCAGGCAGTTGATGTGGCACCCGAGGTGGCGCGGATCAAGGCGGCGACCGATCTGCCGATAATTGTGGGGTTCGGCATCACCACGCCGGATACCGCCCGGGCGATTGCGGGCGTGGCGGATGGCTGCGTCGTGGGGTCGGCCATCGTGAAGGATATCGGCGCAGGCAAGCCTGTGGCCGAGGTTCTGGCCAATGTTGCCGCGCTTGCGGCGGGGGCGCATTCCGCCTGAGGGCGGTGTCAGGCGGCGTCGGGAAATCGCCGCAGGTCTGACAGGCGGGTAGCGATGGAATGCAGGTCGGTCGTCAGCGCCTCAAGCGAAGTGCCGCGGGTCAAGGCGGCAATGGCGGCAAGGTCCGCCTCTACGGCGGCGCGGCCTGACAGTGCCAGACTGCGGCCTTTGGGGGTGAGCCAAAGGCATTTCGACCGGCCATCGCGCGGGTTGGGTTCCAGCCGAACAAGGGCACGCTTTTCCAGCACCGTGACCGTGTGCGACATGGTGGTCTTGGGCCAGCCGAAGCTTTCGGCGATGCTGGCAGGGGTCTGCCCTTCGCTTTGCCAGGCCAGCCGTTCCAGCACCGTGAACTGTGGGGCGTTCAATCCCTTGGGCAGCCGCGCCTCAATCAGCCGCTGCGCGGCGTGATGCGCAGCAGACAGCGCGGCAAACAGGGACAATGTGGGAAGCAGCGGATCGGACATGCGGAGACGGGCCTTTGCGACGTGGCGGCAAAGGGTTGCAAGTTCCATGCCGGACTGGCCGCGCAGTTCAGGCGGGCGGTTGTGCACCTTGCCGCGAAGCGGTGGAATTGGTAAGCAAAGGTAACCAATCCAAACAGGACGTGCCGCCATGCCCGTGATCACCTGCATCGACGACCTGAAACGCCTGCACAAGCGGCGCACGCCGAAAATGTTCTTCGACTATTGCGAAAGTGGCAGCTACACCGAGCAGACATTCCGCGAGAACACGACGGATTTCCAGAAGCTGCGCCTACGCCAGAAGGTGGCGGTCGA
Organism: Fuscovulum sp.; assembly: GCA_035192965.1. Classification (NCBI taxonomy): domain Bacteria; kingdom Pseudomonadati; phylum Pseudomonadota; class Alphaproteobacteria; order Rhodobacterales; family Paracoccaceae; genus Fuscovulum; species Fuscovulum sp. The sequence continues at coordinate 1,166,044 of CP136571.1, forward strand.
TATGCTGGGGCGGCGCACTGACAGCACGATGATCGGAACCAAGGTTTCCATGCCGGTGGCTCTGGCCCCGGTCGGAATGACCGGGATGCAACGCGCGGATGGAGAGATCAAGGCAGCACGGGCGGCGGAAAAGGCAGGGGTGCCCTTCACGCTGTCGACCATGTCGATCTGTTCGATCGAGGATATTGCCGAACACACCAAGGCGCCGTTCTGGTTTCAGCTTTATGTGATGAAGGACGAGGAATTCGTCGATAGTGCCATCGAGCGGGCGCGAAAGGCGGGCTGTTCGGCGCTGGTGCTGACGCTGGATTTGCAGATTTTGGGGCAGCGGCACAAGGATCTGAAGAACGGGTTGTCAGCCCCGCCGCGCCTGACGCTGCGCAACATTCTGGACATGACGATCCGGCCGCAATGGTCGCTTGAGATGCTGGGGACCAAGCGGCGAACGTTCCGCAACATTGTGGGCCATGCGAAAGGCGTGGGAGATCTGTCCAGCCTGATGAGCTGGACGAATGAGCAGTTCGACCCGCAGCTTGACTGGGCCAAGATTGCCCGCATCCGCGACAAATGGGGTGGCAAGCTGATCCTGAAGGGAATTCTGGATGAGGAAGACGCGCTGCGCGCGGCGGACTTTGGGGCGGATGCGATCATCGTATCCAACCATGGCGGGCGGCAGCTGGACGGGGCGCTTTCGGCGATCCGGATGCTGCCGCGCATCGTGCGGGCGGTAGGCGACCGGACGGAAGTGTTCATGGACAGCGGTATCCGGTCCGGTCAGGACGTGCTGAAGGCCTTAGCGCTGGGCGCGAAGGGGACGTTCATCGGACGGGCTTATATCCACGGGCTGGGGGCCATGGGCGAGGCTGGGGTGACGGCGGCGCTGGAGGTGATCCGCAAGGAGCTGGATATCACCATGGCGCTGTGTGGAGAAAAGGATGTGGGCAAGCTGGGGCGGCATAACTTGCTGATCCCGAAGGATTTCGAGGGAGATTTTCTGTAGCCATTTCTTGGGCGGAGCGCGCCGGGGGCTTTGCCCCCGGACCCCCAGGATATTTTTGCAGAGAAGAATTGGCTGGCTCAGGCAGCCTGAAGCCGGTTTTGCCGCGCCATCAACGGGGCGAGGATCAGCACCGCAAGCAGCATGACCGAGGCGAAGACGAAGGCGAAGCGCAGGCCGAAGGCGCCTGCGATGAAGCCGAGCGACGGCGGGCCGAAGAAATAGCCGAAATAGCCAAACAGTGTTGCCCGGGCCACGGCACGCGCGCGGGCCTGAGGATCGGCGAGGCGACCTACCAGCGAAAACGCGGTGGGCGCGATCACGGATGAGCCGATGCCCATGACGATGAACCCCGCATAGGCCATCATCGGCGTTGTGGCGAGCGCCGCGCCAAGTGCGCCGAAGGCCGACAACACCGCACCCCCCATCAGCAGGCGAAAGGGATTGACGCGGGTGACGATGCCCTGCCCGGCGAGGCGGGCAAAACCCATGGTCAGCGCAAGGGCGGCAGGGCCCATCGCCCCCTCTTCCGGGCTGCCGCCCAGGGTCTTTTCGATATGCAGGGCGGACCAGTTTTCGGCGGCGTTCTCGGTCAGGAAGGCGATCAGGACGATGCCGCCACCAATCACCGGGATCAGGCCAAGATGGCCTGCCGTGCCATCCTTTGGCTTGCGCAAACCATGGATGGTACCGTCCCGCTCCCACGTCATCAGGGCAAGGATGCCTGCGGTCAGAGCCATGGTCCCCATGACCCAGCCGGGCGGCCAGCCTTCACCGCGCATCAATCCGGTGCCAATGGCCCCGCCCGCATAGCCAAAGCTGTAAGCGGCGTGGCAGAGGTTCATGAGATGCAGGCCTCGGTCATTCTCGAGCGCGGCGACACGGGCATTCATCAGCACATCCGTCAGACCCGTGGCCCCGCCGCAGGCCATCATTGCCAGTGGAAAGAGCCAGACCTGCGCCGCCTGTCCCGGCAGGGCAAAGGCCGCCGCCATCAGCAGAGTGGCGACGGGTAGCGCGATCCGGCCGAGGGACGCGCCGATCAGGGGCGCAAGCAGCATGGCAGTCACCGCCGCCAACGGTGTGGGAAGGATCAAGAGGCCAAGCTCGGATTCCGTCGCATCCAACTGTACCTTCAGGTCCGGCAGGACGGCGGCGAATGTACCCCATAGAACACCCATGGCAGCAAAGGCGGCGACGGGTGCGCGGGCCGCGACAAGGGTGGTGGAAATGGACATGTGGAAATCTCCTGCCTGACGGAGGTAGCCCGCGCCTGTTTTTGCGGCAAGCCCGCCCGCGACAAGCGGGGCATCGGTGGCGACCGGATTCATGCTTCCCTTCATGGCGAATCGCGGCTATAGCCCCCCGGTCGCGTCGCACACCCTTGGAGGGCGGCGGATTCATTCTATGGAGAGAACCAATGGCTCGTGAGATCCCTGATCTTTTGGCCGCGGTACGGACGGGGACAGGCAAGGGGGCCGCTCGTCAAGCTCGTCGTGAGGGCTACGTACCCGGTATCGTGTATGGCGACGGCAAAGAGCCTTCGCCGGTCAACCTGAACTACAACTATCTGCTCAAGCGCCTGCGTCAGGGCCGGTTTTTGCAGACGCTGTTCAACCTGAAGGTTGAGGGCGGCGAAGAAGTGCATGTGATCTGCCGCGGCGTCCAGCGTGACGTGGTGAAGGATCTGCCGACCCATGTGGATTTCATGCGGGTTGGCGATGAATCGCGGATCAACCTGTTCATCCACGTGGAATTCATCAACCACGAAGCAAGCCCCGGCCTGAAGCGCGGCGGCACGCTGACTGTGGTCCGTTCGGAAGTTGAACTGGAAGTGACCGCCGGGGACATCCCGGATCACATCACGGTTGACCTGACGGGCAAGGTGATCGGCGACGTGATCCACATCGAGGATGTGGCTCTGCCGAAAGGCGCGAAGCCGACGATTGCACGGAACTTCGTGATTGCGAACATCGCGGCTCCGTCGGGGCTGGTTGCTGCGGAAGAGTGATCCTTCGGGATTGCGGAAAATCGGGCGCGTCGGGGGAACCTGACGCGCCCTTTTTCGTTCCTTGCTAGGCTGCCGCAAGGGCCAGATGGTGCGCAAAGCGTGGGTCGCTGGCGGCATCGCGCCCGGCTTTTGAGGCAAGCCTTTTGACATAGTCGGCGCAGCACAGGTGATGTAGGCGTTGAACATCGGGTAGAGACATGGCGGCGTTGTGTAGGGCGTCGAACTCCGCTGCAAAGCGCAGGGCGCTGCGGTCTTCGACGGCGTTCTGCTCGGCCCGGTCATAGTAGGCGTCGGTATAGCGGTCCTTGCCTGCAACGGGCGACAGCGTGCCGCGCTTGAGCGAGAAGCTTTCCGCCGAACGCAGCATGTAATGGTTGATCTGCGCCACATCCCAGCCGCGCAGATCATCGGGCAGGATGCGAAGGCTGTCATCCTGTGGGGTCCAGCCCGCAACCTCGGCCCCCGCCGGGTTTACCCAGATCATCCCGTCGCTGCCCCAACGCGCAAGGCGGCGGGGGCGCAGGCGTTTGGGGGAATGTTCGCCGAGCCGGGCGAACCAGTCGGGATGGCCGTGGATGGATTTTACCCAACCCGAAAGGCGCCCACCTTCGACGCCCGCGCGCAGGCATTGGCGGTGGGTAAGACCATCCTCCCACAGCTTGCGCCCGGCGGTTCCGAAGATGCGCCAGGGGATCGACATCCCGAGGAAGGGACGCCCAGGATGTGCCAGAAGATCAGGAAGGCGGCCTGCGCCGGGATGGATGACCAGGAATTCGTCGACATCGGCCACCATGACCCAATCGGCATCATTGACCTGAGGCAGGGCCTTTGCGGCGGCCAGTTTTCGGCCTGTTATGTGTTTGCCATCAAGGACTTCATGCACCAGATGCGTGATCCATCCAGCTGCGGCGAGGGCATCGAGAAGGTGGGGCGAATGATCAGTGCAGGCGTTGGTGACGATGACGATGTCGGTGAAACCGAGCAGCCGTTGCCAGCAGATCCACTCCACCAGAAACGGCCCTTCATCCTTTACCGAACAGACCACCGTGTACCGCACGCCATCCCCCTTTGGACATGGGGGCCAAGGTCGGGCAGGGGCTTGGCCGCGTCAAGTCCTGCTGCGGGCTTGCGCGGGGCTCCCTGCTGCGGCAATGGTCGGGTGTGGGCTTTGAGGGGGCGGTGGCGTGAAGATTTTCGTGGGGCTTGGCAATCCGGGCGCGAAATATGCGGGCAACCGGCACAATATCGGGTTCATGGCGCTGGACCGGATCGCGGCGGATCACGGGTTTGGCCCGTGGAAGGCCGCGTTCAAGGCCAGTGTTGCCGAGGGGCGGCTGAGGGATGAGAAGGTGCTGCTGGTAAAGCCGCAAACCTTCATGAACCTGTCGGGCGAAAGTGTGCGCGCGGCGATGGTGTTCTACAAGCTAAACCCTTCAGATATAACCATTTTCCACGATGAGCTGGACCTTGCGCCCGGCAAGGCGCGGGTCAAGCCGGGGGGTGGTCATGCGGGGCATAACGGGCTGCGGTCGATCCATCAGCATCTGGGCACCGATGCCTATGCACGGGTGCGGCTGGGGATCGGGCATCCGGGGCACAAGGATGCCGTAGCGGCCTATGTCCTGAACGATTTCGCCAAGGCGGATCAGGATTGGCTGGATGATCTTTTGCGCGGGATTTCCGACGGCGCCGCGGCTTTGGCGGATGGGGATGGGGCGCGGTTCATGAATGCAGTGGCGTTGCGCACCGCGCCGCCGCGGTCTTCGGACAAGACTGAGGCGGGGCCGCGTGGCCCGGCGGGGGCCAAAAATGACGTGCAGCGCGCGGTGCAGCGCCCGGTGCAGATGGGCGTGCATACAAATGTGCATACCGACGCGCCGGAGACCCCTGCAGAGGCGCCGCAAGACACGCGCAGCCCGATGCAGAAACTGATGGACAAGTTTCGGTGACAGAGGCGGCGGTCAGGGCAGCCTTCCGGTCGCAGGCACGGGCCTGTGGGCGATTGGGCTCGCCCCTGATGGAGCGGCTGCTGAACGGTTTGGCAGAATCCTTGTCGCCGGGGACGGCAGTGGCAGACCGGGTGCTGGCTTGGCAGGGCGAGCCGGGGCCTGCGGGGGATGCGGTGGCGCTGCGTCTGGCCGGGGGGCTGCATGCGCTGATCCTGACGGGTGAGGATGCCGGGTTGGCCGCGGCTTATGCGACGGATGATCCTGTGCCTGCGGTGATGGAGGCATTGGTGCGGCATGAGGCGCATCTGCTGCGCTGGCTTGACCAGCCGCCGCAGACGAATGAGGTGCGCCGGTCTGCGCCCCTGATGGCTGCCGCGCATGTGATCGCGGCGCGGTTCGGGCGGCCGCTGGTGCTTTCGGAACTGGGGTGTTCGGGTGGGTTGAACCTGATGTGGGACCGCTGCCGTCTGGATTTGCCGGATGGGCCACGCGGTGAAGGGCCGATCCGGTTGCAGCCGGATTGGCAGAGGGGCTTGCCCCCGGCAGCCCCATTTGTGATTGCGGGGCGGGCTGGGGTGGACCTGAACCCGCTTGATCCGGTCAAGGACAGATTACGCCTGCTGGCCTATCTGTGGCCGGACCAGCCTGACCGCCTGAACCGTACGCGGGCCGCGCTGGATGAGGCTGCGCGTCTGCGCCTGTCTCTGGTGCGGGGTGATGCGGCTGAGTGGCTGGAACGGCGATTGGCGGTCCAGATGCCGGGAAAGGTGCATGTCGTGTTTCACACGGTGGCGTGGCAGTACTTTCCGCCTGAGACGCAGCTTCGATGCAGGGCCGCGCTGGAAGCCGCAGGGGCGCGGGCCAGTGAGGATGCCCCGCTTGCGCATCTGTCGATGGAGGCGGACGGTCGCGCGGATGGGGCGGCGCTGCGGCTGCAGCTTTGGCCGGGGGCGGGCGAAATGACGCTGGGCCGGGCCTGTTTCCACGGCCGCTGGGTGCGTTGGGGCGATGAGGGCGCGCAGGGTTGACGGAACGGCGCGCTTGGCAGGGCTTGTGGCGCATGGCAAGGCTTGGGAAGCGGTGGGGGAGGGTGTGATGCGCAAATTTGGCCGGATCCTGGGGATCGTGTTGCTGCTGGTCGCGGCGCTGGCGCTGTGGAAACGGGAAGAGATTGCGCGTCTGATGGCGGTGAACAGTCTGTTTGCCGAAGATCGCATTGTGCAGAATTTCAGCCACATGGACCGCCTGTTCCTGACACGCCCGCTGTCGCGTGGGGACGGGCCGGTCAGCCCCTTGCCAATGGGGCCGGAGGCGGTGCTGCCACCCGAAGTGGCGGAGTGGATCACCGCGCGGGATGTGACGGCGCTGGTGGTGCTGAAGGACGGGCAAGTGGTGCATGAAAGCTATTACCTTGGTACCGGGCCGGAAGACCTGCGGATTTCCTGGAGCGTGGCGAAGAGCTTTCTGTCGGCCCTGTTCGGGATCGTGCTGGCCGAGGGGCATATCGACAGCCTTGATGACCCGGTGACGAAATATGTGCCGGAACTGGCGGGCACAGCCTATGACGGGGCGACCGTTCGGCACATCCTGACCATGTCTTCGGGCGTGGCGTTCAACGAGGACTACCTTGATTTCTGGTCGGACATTAACCGCATGGGGCGGGTGCTGGCGTTGGGCCAATCCATGGATGGCTTTGCGGCAAGCCTGAAGGACCGCGCGGCGGAACCGGGCAGCGACTGGCGATATGTGTCCATCGACACGCATGTTCTGGGGATGATCATCCGGGGTGCGACGGGGGAGGATATTCCCGAACTGCTGGAGCGGCATATCCTGGCCCCGTTGGGGGTGGAGGTTGCGCCCTATTACCTGACGGATGGGTACGGTGTCAGTTTTGTGCTGGGCGGGTTGAACATGACGACGCGGGATTATGCGCGGTTCGGGCAGATGATCGCGCAGGGCGGGATGTGGCAGGGACGCCAGATCGTGCCGCGCGATTGGGTTGAGGCATCGACCGTCCCTTCGGCCCCCGGCGGGGCGGGATACGGTTATCAGTGGTGGATTGCCGATGGTGCAGCGCCGGGCGAGGTGAACGCGCAGGGCATTTATGGCCAATACATCTGGATCGACCGGGCACGGAACATCGTGATTGCGGTCAACGCCGCTGATCGCGGGTTTGAAGATGCGGGCGTGGCCGAGGGCAATATCGCGATGTTCCGCCGGATTGCGGATGCGTTGTAAGGTCAGACCTTCTGCGCGTCGTCGCCACGGTTAAACAGCCCTGCCAAGGCGCGGCTGACCGTCTGGCTGACGCTGGGGCGCGGGAGGGCGGCAAAGGGCAGGGGGCGGCAAATCTCCATCGCGGCGATGCCGACGCGGGCTGTCAGCGCGCCGTTGACCACGCCTTCGCCAAAGCGGCGTGACAGTTTGGACAGCACGCCCCCGCCCGCAACGGAGCCGATCAGATCATCGGTCAGGGCAACCGCCCCAGTGGCGATCAGATGCCCGAACACCCGACGCAGCAGGCGCATGGAGCCGAGCGTTCCCGCCCGACCGCCATAGATTTCCGCGATGCGGCGGATCATGCGCAGATTGGCGAACAGCGCCATTGCCACATCGGCCAGTGCCAGCGGCACCAGCGCCGTGACAGTGGCGACCTGACGCGCGGCAGCCTCAACCTCGGCCCGGGCGGCGGTGTCGAGGGGGGACATCAGTTCCACCTCGGCCAGCCGAAGCAGGGCATCGGCATCTAGCACATCGCCCTGACGTTCCTTGAGCCGTGACACCGCCCAGGCCATATCGCCGCGGCGGGTGTAAAGCCCGGTCAATTCGCCCGTCACGCGCTTGGCATCGGCGAGAGTGGCCGCCCCTGCTGCGCGCAGGCGCAGACCGTCAAGCTGGGCCAAGCGCGCGAAGGTGGCGGCCTCGCGCAGAGCAAGCAGGGTGGCGGCCAGAACGGCCAGGCCGACAAGGATCAGCGCTATGGTACCCAGCGCGGTGTTGGTGGTCAGAAGGCCGGTCACGAAATCCCAGGCCGCCACGGACAGCACGAAAGAGAACAGCGCGCCAAAGGCCCAGATCGCAAAGCGCCCAAGGGCAGAGCGCGGCCGTTTGGCCCCGATGCGCATCGCGGCCTGCATCACCCGCCCGTCGGGCAGAAGATCCGGCACGGGCGGGGCAAGCGACGGATCAGCCCCGGGATTGGCGCTGTCTTCCATTTCGATGATGAAGGGCTTGTCGGCGGTCACAGCCTGTCTCCGATCAAGAATTCCATGGCGCGGTCCAGCCGGATATGCGGCGGCCCGTCCCCCGGTTTGCGCGCCATGCGCAGGGGCGGTTCAAAGGCCATCAGGCCAAACTCGGCATCCAGCCAGCGATCCGCCCCCTGCCGGGCGGGCGACAGCAGGCGCGACGGATCGTCGGGTAGGCGGCCGGGATACATGGCGACGACGCGGCCATCCTGAAGCCGCCCACGCACGCAATCCAGCGCCATGCCATCGCGGGTAACCGTCTCCTCAACCGTCGCGCGGAAACCGGACAGCGACATGGCCCCGGTCAAGGCGCCTGCAAACTCGGCGCGGTCGCGCGCCTCGCGCAGCATGGCCTGCATGATGTTGGTCAGCGCAGGGTGCTGGCTGTGGTGCAGGTAATCGGCCTTGGTCGCGGCCAGCAGGATGCGTTCCACCCGCTTGCCGCCCAAAAGCGCGGTGAGCCAGCCGTTGCGGCCCGGGCGAAAGGCCGCAAGAACATCGGCCATGACACGGCGCAGGTCTTCCAGCGCCTGCGGGCCCTGATGGATGGCGCCCAGCACATCGGCCAGCACGATCTGACGATCGACGCGGGCGAAATGATCGCGGAAGAAGGGGCGCACGACCTTTGCCTTATAGCCCTCAAACCGGCGTTCCATCTCATGCCAAAGGCTGCCGCGCGGGGTGCTGGCGGGGCGGGGCAGGGGCGCAAAGGTCAGCACGGGCGAACCGGCAAGATCACCGGGCAGCAGGAAGCGGCCGGGCGTGCAATCGGCCCAGCCTGCGGTCCGCGCTCCGGACAGATAGGTGGTGAACAGCGCGGCAAGCGCTTGCGCGCGCGGCTCTGCCAGGGGAAGGGAGCCGTCTTCGGCACGCGCGGTGGCCATGAACTCCGCCGCTTCGGGGCGTTTGGACAGGCGCGTCAGCACCTCATCCGACCAGTCGGCATAGCTCTTGTCCAAGAGGCCAAGGTCCATCAGCCATTCACCGGGGTAATCGACGATGTCGAGATGCACGATTCGCGGGCCAGTGAGGCCGGACAGCCACCCATCAGGCCGCACGCGGAAGGACAGGCGCAGTTCAGATACGGCGCGGGTGCTGTCGGGCCAGCGCGGGGCGTCGCCTGTCAACGCGGCGAGATGCCCTTCATAGTCAAAGCGGGGCAGGGTCACATCGGGCTGCGGCTGCAGCCAGACCGACTCGATCCGCCCTGAGGCTTGCGCGGACAGCTGCGGCATCCGCCCCCGGTCCAGCAGGTTGGCGACCAGACCGGTGATGAACACGGTCTTGCCTGCGCGGCTGAGGCCAGTCACGCCAAGGCGGATCACAGGTTCGAACAGGGCCTCGGACAAGCTGGCCGTTGCCCCTTCGATCCCACGAGAAATGCCGTCGGTGATGGATGAAAGGACCAATCTTTTCCCCTGTCTGACATCTTAACATAGGGATCGCAGCGGCGGATGTGTAGCCTTGGCGCAGCCGATGGTGGACAAGCCTGCCCGCCTTGGGCTAGGCCCGCCCCATGCCACGCTATGCGCTTCTCATTGATTATGACGGGTCACCCTTCAACGGGTGGCAAAGGCAGGCGGCGGGGCAGCCGTCGGTGCAGGCCGCGATCGAGGCAGCGCTGGGCAAGCTGGAACCGGGACCGCATACGATTGCAGCGGCGGGGCGCACCGATACCGGGGTGCATGCGACGGGGCAGGTGGCGCATTGCGACCTGACCCGCGACTGGGATCCCTTCCGCCTGTCCGAGGCGTTGAACCATCATCTGAAACCTGCCCCTGTCGCGGTCCTGCGGGTGGCGCGGGTGAGAGAGGATTTCCATGCCCGGTTCAGCGCGACCGAGCGGCGCTATTTGTTCCGGCTGGTTGCCCGGCGCGCCCCCGTGACGCATGACCGGGGGCTGGTCTGGCAAGTGCAGAACCCGCTGGATCTGCTCGCCATGCAGCAAGGGGCGGCGCATCTGATCGGGCTGCATGATTTCACCACCTTCCGGTCAACGATGTGCCAGTCGAAAAGCCCGGTGAAGACCTTGGATGAGATAACTATCTCTCAACGCCTTCTTCCGGGCGGGGTGGAATATCGCTTTGCCCTGCGGGCGCGCAGTTTCCTGCACAATCAGGTGCGCTCCATTGTCGGCACGCTGGAACGGGTGGGCGCGGGAAGTTGGCGGCCCGATGAGGTGCGTGATGCGCTTGCGGCGCGGGATCGCGCGGCCTGCGGCCCGGTCTGCCCGTCGCAGGGCTTGTATCTGACGGGCGTTTCCTATCCGGCCGACCCGTTTGCGGACTGAGCCAGAAGCAGCCCTTTCATCTTGGCCCAAATACCCTTGGGGTTTGGGGGCAAGGCCCCCATCAGCCGAGCCGAAGCGCGCATGCGCGCAGGCGAGATAAACAAAATGCGCGTCAGCGCGCCTTTGGATCAGCTTTGGTCAAGGGCGGCCAGATCTGGCAGGAAGCGCACGGGCAGCTTGTCCAGCCCATGATGTTCCAGCGTCTGGCGTACCGGGGCACGGGCGCCGACGACGATTAGCACGCCATCCCGGCGTGCCATCCTGCGCGCAAGCAGCAGGAAGGACCGGGCACCCGAGGAATCGATCATCGGCACATCGGTCAGGTCGATGACGAATTCGCGCGGACGGTCGGCGATGCGTTCCAGAACCGACCCCAGCCGCGCGGCCGCGCCAAAGAACCACGGCCCGCGCAGGCGGATCACCACGCGGTCCCCGTTTTCGGTTGAAATGGCCGTGTCGTCTTGTCCTGCGACCTCGGCCGCGTCGGACATGCGGGCGATGAAGACAAGGCCGCCCAGCGCAAAGCCCACCACGATGCCTTCGGTCAGGTCGCGGAAGACGACCAGCAGGAAGGTGACCAAGAGCACCATCGCATCTGCGCGCGAGGAGCGGAGGAGGTGCCAGAACTCCTCTTTCTCGGCCATGTTCCAGGCCACGACGGCCAGAACGCCCGCCAGTGCGGCAAGCGGGATATAGGCGGCCAGCGGTGCGGCGATGAGCATGAAGGCCAGCACGAACAAGGCGTGCAGCATGCCCGACACCGGCCCGCGCGATCCGGCACGGACATTGGTTGCGGTGCGCGCGATCGTTCCGGTCACGCAGAACCCGCCGACAAGTGCCGATCCGATATTGGCGGCTCCCTGCGCCACCAGTTCGGCATTGCTGCGGTGGCGCGCGCCGCTCATCCCATCGGCGACGACGGCAGAGAGCAGGGATTCGATGGCCCCCAGCAAGGTGAAGCTGATGGCCCAAGGCAAGGCCGCGAGAACCGCGTCGAGCGAGAAAGAGGGCAAGGACGGGGCCGGGGGAACCCGCGGCAGTTCCCCGAATTTGGTGCCGATGGTTTCGATGGGCAGGTCGAGGGCGGCCACGATCAACGAGGCGAGGACGACGGCCAGCAACATACCCGGGGCGGCGGGACGCCAGAGCTTGATGCCTTGGATCACGGCGATGACTGCTGCGGCGACGGCAAGGGCCGCGGGTGTGATGGTCGCGCGGGCGGCCCAGAGCGCCTCGACCTTGGCGATGATCTCGCCGGGTTCCGGCGCGCTGAGGGAGAGGCCGAACAGATCGCGGATCTGGCTGGCGAAGATGATCACCGCAATCCCGGCGGTAAAGCCCACAGTCACGGGATAGGGGATGAAGCGGATATAGGTGCCCAGCCGCAGCCCACCGGCGGCCATCAGAAGAAAACCCGACAGGAAGGTGGCGAGGATCAGCCCGTCAATCCCGATGGCCATGACGCAGGCGGCGACCAGCACGATGAAGGCCCCCGCCGGCCCGCCAATCTGATAGCGCGAACCACCCAAGGCAGAGACGAGGAAACCACCCACGATGGTGGTGTAAAGCCCACGCTCCGGCCCCACGCCGCTGGCGATGGCGATGGCCATGGACAAGGGCAGCGCCACGATGGCCACCGTCAACCCAGCCAAGGCATCGGCGCGCAGGTCGCGCAGGGTGTAGCCTTCTCGCAGCACCGTCAGGATCTTGGGCAGGAATTCGGGCTCGGGGGCGGGGTGGGTTGTGCTGTTCATGTTCCGGGTGCTAGCCAAGTGGCCGTGCGCGCAGCAAACGCCCCTTGCCCCCCGTCTGTCAATCACGTGGACATCGCCGCCATGACGAACCGACCTGATCCTGTTGCCTCTGCCGATGATGCGGCGCGCGCGCTGGCGCGTGATCTGATTGCCGTGGCGCGGTTTGCGGCGCTGGCGGTGACCGATCCGGCGGATGGATTGCCGGGGATCAGCCGGATCGCCTTTGGTCCGGCAGCGGGGGGTGGGTTTTTGACGCTGATCTCGGCGCTGGCCCCGCATCACGAGGCGTTGCTGCGCAACCCCGATTGCGCGCTGATGGTGGGGGAGGTGGGGGAAAAGGGGGATCCGCTGACCCATCCCCGTTTGATGATCAAGGCCCGTGCCGCCTTTGTTGCGCCGGATGCCGGGGAGCGCAGTGCATTGCGGGCAGATTGGCTGGCCCGGCATCCCAAGGCAAAGCTCTATGTCGATTTCGCCGATTTCAGCTTTGTTCGGTTTACGCCGAAATCGGCGCTGTTGAACGGCGGCTTTGCGCGTGCCTTTCGGTTGACCCCCGAAGATCTGTGATCTTCGGGGTGCCGGAGGCCATCTTGCGCCTCAGGTCGGGTTATCGGTCCGTACGGTTACGACAACGCGCCCGCGCACGGCGGTTGGCCATTTGACATGCACCTGATTGCGCGCGGTTCCCTGTTCGACCAGCACATGGGGCTGTACGAATTGGGTGACGTTTGATCCGCTTTGCACCGGGCCTTCGGGGACGAGGCTCGACACGACCCGTGCCCGCCCCCCGAAGGGCATGAACGCGCCGGGCGAGACCACCCAGGTATCAGATGGGGTGGTCTGGCTGTGTTCGATGACCAGCGGGCTTACTGTAAACTGGCTGACGGCGTGGAAGGCGTTGCCATCGAAGGTGATGTTGCGCATCCGCCCGAAATCCAGTGTGGCGAAGCTGTCATCGACCATCTCAACACGGTCAATGCTCCCGTTTACCACGCGGAAGGCGTTATCCGTTACCACCAGCCCGTTGATGAAATGCCCCGGTCCCCGCGGTGTGACGACCAGCCAGCGGAAAGCGGCGCTGACATCGATTGCCATGAAGATGTTTCCGGTGATCGTCAGCCCGCCAAAGGACAGTTCGTTGCTGAAACCCGGTTCCGGATCATGTTCGTTGGACCATTCGACAAAGCAATTGTCGATGTAGTTCCCCGTCAGCACGCTGCGGGCATGGGTCGAGGTGAAGATGATCCCGGCGCGACGCGGGCCTGCCACCTGATCATCGCCTTGAAAGAAGTGGTTGGCCACCACCAGATGGCCCGATCCGCCCAACACGGCGAAATGGGCAAAGCGCACCACCCGGTTCTCGCGCAGTTTCGCATCATTGGCATTCACGTTCAGGGCGATAGTTGTGCGGTCTTGCGCGGGAACATCCAGTTCATTGGAAAGAAACTGGCACAGATCCACCATCAGGCCCTGGCACCCGCTGCCGATCGAGGTGATCCCCCGGTCACGCGGGCGGTTGAAGACGCAATTGTCCACCCTGAGGGCCAGCCCGACCTTGGACAGCATCAAGCCACTGGCAAGGCCACCGCAATCGAAGCCGATCTCGCGCAATTCGAAGCGGCTGAGGTTTTCAAAACCGCTCAGGTCGATCAGGTAGCGGTAGCGTTGGAAGGTGAAGGTGCGGGTGCCTGCGGCCGCGAAAAGGGGCATCGACAATGTCAGCGTTCCGGCCGCGACATTGACTGACCGCACATAAACCTCGCGCCCGACACCAGTGCCGGAGACCCGCGCCCCGACGGGGATATTGGCGATGTTGGCGACGCCGGTCAGGGTTTCGGGTTGTGACACGGCATAGGTGGCGACAGAGGTGACCGTCGCCGTGGACCAGGCCGAATTGGCGACAGCCTCCAGCAGTCCATTGCGGATCACCCGGCGCTGATTGAAGCTGTCGAGGCCGGTCAAGGCGGCGATATCGACCGGTGCGGTCAAGGCGACGCGACGACCCGACAGGTCCAGCTCAGCATGGTCGGTGAAGAAGAACAGCGCCTGAACGGCCTTGCGAAAACCGGCTTCCTCATTCCCGAAAGCGGCGGAATAGGTGTTCAGATCAAAGTTGCGGGTGCAGGCGAGGCGCACATTGGGGGCCATGAGGACGGTCCCTTCAAAGCGGACATCGCTTTCAAAGGTGACATTGCCCGCCAGCCGATAGGTGCCCGCCGATACAAGCACGGACCTTTGGCCTGCGGCGGCATCGGCAGCCTCGAACGCGGCGGTGTCATCGGTGACGCCGTCACCGCGTGCGCCATAATCACGGACGTCGACCCATGTCATCATGTCGCGATGAAAGACTTCGGTCGCATCTTCGATCTGGATGTCGTCGATGCGGACGATGCCGCCGGTCGCACCCGTCAGGTCGATCCCGATATGGCCATAGGCGGGGCTGGTTCCCCAGACCATGTTGACCCCACTCCGGTTGCCCGACCCGATGATCGCACTGATCGTGACGACCCGCCCATACTGGGCCAGCGCCACGGACGGCCCGATCTGCACGGCAGAGGCGACGTTCGATCCGTTCGACGCGGCGGCAAAGGCCGCAATGCGGACGGCGGGAAAGGCCCCGGACAGGCATTTCACGCGGGCTGTCACGCGCAGATACATGCCGGGGCGAAAGGGGATCTGCTGAAAGCTGCGCAGTTTCAGGGTGGCATTGGTCTTTTGCACCTCAAGGCAGCCGCCAAAATCCTGATCCGCCGGGACAAAGGCTGCGTTGGGCTGGTTCGCCCATGACCCCTGCCCGGGAAGCCCGTCTTCGCGCGACCAGAGGTTCAGCCCTGCCTCAAAGGCCGGAGGCATAAGCACCAGCCCGTCTGTAACTGCCTTGTTCATATTTTCCCTCGCCGGTTAACACCGGGCAAACGGGTAGCAAGGCAGGGTTAACGAGATGTCAGCCCGCCGCGCGGTGGCGGCGGGCTGGATCAGGCCCCGACGCCGGGTTCGGGCAGAAGCTGAACGGCATTGATCTGCCAGCCGCCATCAGCCTGGATCATCTGGTAATCCAGCACATGGGTGCGCCCGGACTGATCGGTGATCATCACCTTTTGCCACAGCCTCCCGGCGATTTCGCGCTGTTCCAGCATCTGGATCGCGCCGGGGCGGTGGACCATGGGATAGCCGTTCTTGACCATCATCCCGAAGTTTTCGGGCGACATGAAGATCGACTTGATGGAGGGCGAGGCGAAGGTGAAGGCGGTGTCGTAATCATCGGCCTTGAAGGCCTCGATCTGGTTCAGGATGGTTTGCTGAACCGGGTCTTCCTGGGCCGAGACCGGCAAGGCAAGGCAGAGGGCAGTCAAAAGTCCAAAGGCAATGCGGCGCATCGCGGCCTCCCTGATATACGTCCCCGTCAGGAAGGCTAGACCGATGCGCCAAAGGGTCAATCCCGGAGACCGGAATTGACTGGATTTGCGGCGAGGATCGCCTTTTCAGGCCAGCAATTCGCCCGACAATCCTTTGTCGATCAGCGCGATGGTCTCGGCCACGCCATAAAGCGCGACAAAGCCGCCGAAGCGGGGCCCGTCGCTGGCACCGAGAAGCACTTCGTACAGCGCCTTGAACCAGTCGCGCAGGGGTTCGAACCCATGGTCCTTGCCCACGGCAAAGACCATGCTTTGCAGGGCATCGGCATCCAGCCCGCCGTCCCATGCCGCGAGGCGGGCGCGCAGATCCTCGATCGCGGCGCGTTCCTTGGCATCGGGGGCGCGGAACACCCGCGTGGGGGCGATACGGTCGGTGAAGTAGCGCACTGCAAAGCCCGCCGCCGCATCCAGATCGGGATGTGTTTCGGGCGAGGCTTCGGGTGCATAGGCGCGGATATAACCCCAAAGACCCTTAGCATCCTTGGCCCCTGCCACGCTGGCCAGATTGAGCAGCATGGAGAAGGGCACGATCATGTGCGATTCCGGCGGGGTGCCGCCGTGGATGTGCCAGACCGGGTTGTTCACCTGCGTGTCGACATCCTGCGTGGGATAGGCGCGGAGTTGCTGGTGGTATTCATCCACCGCGCGCGGGATCACGTCAAAATGCATCCGCTTGGCCGTCTTGGGCTTTTGATACATGAAATAGGACAGGCTTTCCGTGGCCGCGTAGGACAGCCATTCGTCGATCGTCAGGCCGTTGCCTTTGGACTTCGAAATTTTCTGACCCTGATCATCGAGGAACAGCTCATAGGTCATGTGATTGGGCTTGCGGCCACCCAGCACTTCGCAGATCCCGTCATAGATCGGCGTGTTGGTGCTGTGGTCCTTGCCGTACATCTCAAAGTCCACGTCCAGCGCCGCCCAGCGGGCGCCGAAATCGGGCTTCCATTGCAGTTTCACATTGCCGCCCGTCACCGGCAGCGTCCATTCGCGGCCATCCTCGTCGTCGAAGGTGATGGTGCCATCCTTGGCGTTCACCTCTTTCATCGGCACATAAAGCACCCGTCCGGTTTCGGGATGGATCGGCAGGAACGCCGAATAGGTCTTCTGCCGCTCGTCCCGAAGCGACGCCAGCATAATCGCCATGATCGCGTCATAGCGTTCCGCGGCCAGCAGCAGCGTGTCGTCAAAGCGGCCCGATTTGTAGAATTCTGTCGCGCTGATGAATTCATACTCGAAGCCGAAGGTGTCTAGAAACCGCCGCAGCATGGCGTTGTTGTGATGCCCGAAGGATTCATATTCTCCGTAAGGGTCCGGCACGCTGGTCAGCGGCTTTTGCATGTGCTGGCGGAGCATGTCCTGTTGCGGCACGTTTTCGGGCACCTTGCGCATTCCGTCCACGTCATCCGAAAAACAGATCAGCCGGGTGGGGATATCCGAGATCACCTCAAACGCGCGGCGGATCATCGTGGTGCGCGCAACCTCGCCAAAGGTGCCGATATGCGGCAGGCCCGAGGGGCCATAGCCGGTTTCAAACAGGATATGGCCTTTTTCGGGGTCTTTCTTCTCATAGCGTTTCAGGATGGCGCGGGCCTCTTCAAAGGGCCAGGCTTTCGATTTCATCGCAGCATCGCGCAGGGAAGACATTGCTTCACATCCTTTGGCATCCGCCAAGGGGCCCCATGCCCCCGGAAACCCCCGTCCTCTATTGCCGCCCCTGCATCACGTCAATAATGTCGCCGCGAGAAACGGTCGCGGAGCGGCCCGGTACGGTAAGGAAAAGCGCCATGTCCGACACATCTGCCATGTCACCCCAGGATGCGCTGATCGCCGTGATGGTGGCCTGTTCGGCATCAGACCAGAACATGCGGACGGCCGAACTGGTGGCCATACAGCGCATGGTCAATCACATGCCGGTATTTGCCGATTACGACACCGACCGCATTCGCCGCATCAGCCAGATCGTGTTTGACCTGTTCGAAGAAGAGGATGGGCTGGATGCGCTGTTCGGGCTGATCCGCGAAGCCCTGCCCGAGCGGTTGAACGAGACGGCCTATGCGCTGGCCTGCGATGTGGTGACGGCGGATGGCAACCATAATGAGGTGGAGTTGCGGATGCTGGAGGAGGTGCGCGAGGAGTTGCGCGTGGACCGCCTCCATGCGGCGGCCATCGAATGGGGTGCGCGGGTGCGGCATTTGAAGCCGTGAGAACCGCGTCTTCCTTCCGCAAAGCGGCGGGCATCGTGCGAAGCACAGACACGATCACACGTGAAACAGTTAAGTAATCAGTGAAGGATGTTCCCGTGACGAGTTCAACCAGAAGCGCAGTTTCGCCCGCCGCCCTCTGCTTCGGCCTTATCCTTTCGGCCTGCGCACCAACCACGGACGGAAGGCCGATGACGCATGTCCCAGATGCGGCAACCTTGATCGACTATCGCGACATCCGCGCCGTTTCGAAGGACCAGACCGAGGCGCTCCGCGCCGAACTCGCCAACAGTTCCTTCCTCGTCCGCATGGTTTGGGGACGGCAATACGTCCACTTCGCCCCCTCTGGTCAGGCACTTTTTTGGGACACCCGCGACCGCAAGACGACGACCGGCACCTGGACGGTCCTGCCTGCCACGCTCGGAACCGACCTTGTATGCTGGGCCAAGGGAGGACTGCCCTCCGACATGACGGGCATGGCACCCGTGGACAACTGCATCATCGCAGCAAGCTTCATTGGCATGGCCGACTACCTCTCGAGGGGCGACGTCTTCGGCCTGACGACAGGCAAGGCACCGGAATAAGGCCGCAGCACTTCCGAGGTGGGGAGGGATTTACCCCGCCCCCACACCCCTCACGCATACAACCCAGCCCAGCGCGCGATCAGTTGCCCCTGCAATCGCCGCGCGCGGCGGGTCCAGGCCTTGCCGCCTGCGGGTTCTTCGCGTTCGGCGACGGACAGCCTGTCACGCCGGGCCGCATCGGCGCAAAAGATGGCGAAGGCCATTTCGCGCCCCGAGGGTGGTTGGACATAACCGACAAGCGAAGAGACGAAGTTCAGCGTGCCGGTCTTGCCGATGACCGAGACCGGGCTGTCGATTTCCTCCCCGTCGCCGTTGCGCATGCCGAGATTGCGCAGGATCGGTTTCAATCCGCTGCCCGACGGTGTGGCCTGTGCAGTGACCAGCGCCTTGACCATTTCAGCCGGGCTGATCCGGCTGTCGCTGCCCAGCCCGGAATGATCGACAAAGCGCCCCTCTGCCCCCAGCCGTGCCTGAACCCAGTCTGACATGGCCGCGCCAGAGGCTTTGAGCCCGCCCGCACCGGAAGAAGACAGGCCCATCACTTCTGCTGTCAGGTTGGTTGACCAGCGCAGCATCCGGCGCAGGACATCGGGCAAGGGGTCGCCGGTGAATTGGGCCACCACCTGCGCGCCTTGCGGCAGGCGCGCGGCGCGTTTGGGTTCGGGCAGATCAATCCCCTGCGCACGGGCAAGCGTCTGGAACACCTCGGCAGTATAGGCGCCGGGGTTGCGCACGGGCAACCAGCGGCTGCCGCCTTTGCCCAGTGCTTCGCTGGCGACGGTCCATTCCTCGGACCCGCCGCGTTCGCGCCATGTGAACAGGGGCGCGTTGCGGCGGACAACTTCCATCCGCGCCATCCGGACCGGCGGCGCAAAGCGTTCACCGCGCGCATCCATCGCCACGCCCCAGCCGCCCTGCGCACGCTTCCATTCGAAATGCACACGGTTGTAGTTCAGGTTCAGGCCGGAAATGGCGGGGTTGTAGCCGACGTGATCGGGCTGATCGCTCGAGATTTCTGCGATTGCGGGCAGGGCTTCGTCGTGGAACAGGAAGGCCCCGCTGATGCTGCGGATACCGGTTGCAGCAAGCTGCGCGGCAAGATCGCCCATCCGATCCGTGTCGAGTTCCGGATCGCCCGAACCGGACAGGATCAGATCGCCATTCACACGCCCGCCCTGAATGGGGCCGGTTGCAAGGATACGGGTGACAAAGCGATGTCCGCCGCCAAGCTTTTCCAGCGCATAAAGCGCGGTTACTGCTTTGGCTGTGCTGGCCGGGGGAAGCGCCTGCCTTTCGCCCATGGCCTCGAGCAGTTGTCCGCTGCGCGCATCGGCCACGGCATAGCCCACCACACCGCCGAGACCTGCCGCTTCGATCAACGCACTGGGATCGGCAGCCGATCTGGCCTTGGTGGTTTGACCGGAGGGCCGCGCCAAGGGGCGCGGGCTGACCGTCAGCCCTTCGGCCAGGGCAGGGGCCGCAAGACCGGCCAGCATCCCACCCAGAACAAACCGCCGCGAAACCATCATTTCCCCCCAGAGCGAACCCGCAGAGCCTAGCCAAAGCCGATGGCATCCAGCAAGCGGAAGAAATGCCGCGTCACGGCGTCAGCGCCGCCATTCCCCCCGCGCCCGGATCGCGGTGGAAGAGGACCCGTCCATCGGCAGGTTCACGAAACACCAGGCCGGGGCGGGTTTGTTACGCAGCACCTCGCCACGATCCACAAGATCGCCGCCGTAGATGCGGGCGGCCTTGGACATGCGCGCGCGTACGCCCCAACCGGGCCGGGCAAGAACGCCGACGGGGACCATGCGCAAAATATCCTCCCACCGTTCCCAGCGGTGAAACTGCACCAGATTGTCCGCCCCCATCAGCCAGACGAAACGTACACCGGGATAATGCGCCCGCAGCGCCCGGAGCGTTTCGGCGGTGTAACGGGTGCCAAGGCGCGCCTCGATATCGCTGACCACGACACGGGGATCGCGCATCACCGCACGGGCGCGCGTCATCCGGTCGGCAAGCGGGGCGGGGCCGCGCTGTTTCAGCGGATTGCCGGGGCTGACCAGCCACCAGACCCGGTCCAGGCCCATGCGCTTGAGCGCTTCGCGCGTGATGTGGACATGGCCGCCATGTGCCGGATCGAAGCTTCCTCCCAGAAGCCCGATCACCATTCCCTTTCGCGCAACGGGGAATCCTGCCCGCACGCCGCCCTCCGCTGCAATTCTGGGCAGATGCCCATCCACTCTGCCCCAAACACCTCACGTTGCCACTGTCCAGCATTATCGCTACATGTCCCCCCAACATCCCAAAGGATTCACGCAGGAGCGGCAAGATGGCCTCGTATCAATACGTCTATCACATGGATGGCGTGTCAAAGACCTATCCCGGCGGCAAGAAGGTGTTTGAAAACATCCGCCTGAACTTTCTGCCCGGGGTAAAGATCGGCGTTGTCGGTGTGAACGGGGCGGGGAAATCCACCCTGCTGCGCGTCATGGCCGGATGGGACAAGGATTTTCAGGGCGAAGCCTGGGCCGCCAAGGGGGCCAAGGTGGGCTACCTGCCGCAGGAACCGCAGCTGGACCCGAACCTGACCGTGCGCGAGAACGTCAAGCTGGGCGTGGCGGAAAAGCAGGGCAAGCTGGACCGCTACAACGAGTTGGCGATGAACTATTCGGATGAAACCGCCGAAGAGATGTCGCAGTTGCAGGATCAGATCGACGCGGAAAACCTGTGGGATCTGGACAGCCAGATCGACGTGGCGATGGAGGCCCTGCGCTGCCCGCCGGATGATGCCAATGTCGAAACGCTGTCGGGTGGTGAAAAGCGCCGCGTTGCGCTGTGCAAGCTGCTGTTGGAAGCACCCGACATGCTGCTCTTGGACGAACCGACCAACCACCTTGATGCCGAAACGATCGCCTGGCTGCAAAAGCACCTGATCGAATACAAGGGCACGATCCTGACCGTGACCCACGACCGCTATTTCCTTGACGATATCACGACCTGGATTCTGGAACTGGAACGCGGCAAGGGGCTGCCGCATGAGGGCAACTATTCCTCATGGCTGGATGCCAAGGCCAAGCGGCTTGCGCAGGAAGCGCGCGAGGACAAGGCCAAGCAGAAGGTTCTGGAAAAGGAACTGGAATGGATCCGTGCCGGTGCCAAGGCCCGGCAGGCCAAATCCAAGGCGCGTATCTCGGCCTATGAAAAGATGGCGGATGAGTCGGTCAAGGATCTGGTTGGCAAGGCGCAGATCATCATTCCGCATGGTCCGCGGTTGGGGTCCAAGGTCATCGAATTTGAGAATGTCTCGAAATCGCTGGGCGACAAGCAGTTGATCGAAAACCTGTCCTTCGCGCTGCCGCCGGGCGGGATTGTTGGTGTGATCGGTCCGAACGGGGCCGGGAAATCCACGCTGATGAAAATGATCATCGGCACAGAGCAGCCCGACAGCGGGACCATCACGCTGGGCGATACGGTTCAACTTTCCTATGTCGACCAGTCGCGCGATTCGCTGGATCCCAACAAGAACGTCTGGGAAGAGATCACTGACGCGCTGGATATCGTTGTTCTGGGCGATGCCGAGGTGAACAGCCGCGCCTATTGTTCGTCATTCAACTTCAAGGGATCGGACCAGCAAAAGAAGGTGGGCATCCTGTCGGGCGGGGAGCGCAACCGCGTTCACATGGCAAAACTGCTGAAGTCCGGGGGCAACGTGCTGCTGCTGGACGAACCGACCAACGATCTGGACGTGGAAACGCTGCAGGCGCTGGAATCGGCGATCGAAGAGTTTGCCGGTTGTGCGGTGATCATCAGCCACGACAGGTTCTTCCTTGACCGGCTTTGCACCCATATCCTTGCGTTTGAAGGCGATGCGCATGTCGAATGGTTCGAGGGCAACTTCCAGGCCTATGAGGATGACAAGGTGCGTCGTCTTGGCCCGGATTCGATTGAACCGAAGCGCGTGAAGTACAAGAAGTTCTCGCGCTGATCTGAAGGGGGCGGGGTAAGACCCGCCCCGCTTTATTGTCTTTACGTCCGGGCCGGATCTATCCCTGCGGCGTGGTGACCTTGCGCTGCTGCGCCCGGTTCTTTCCCAGCTTGCGTTCGCGCAGGATAATCAGAATGCCTGCCAGAATGATCAGGGCCGCGCCGGCAAGCACGGTCCGGCTGGGCATTTCGGCAAAGACAAACCAGCCAATAGCCAGTGCGAACAGCATCGAGGCATAGTCAAAGGGCGCCACGAGCGAGGCGTCGGCCTCGCGGTAACTGGATGTCAGCAGAATCTGACCGACACCGCCCAGAAGCCCTGCACCGATCAGCAAGGCCAATTCCGTTGGGCTTGGCCAGACCCAGCCAAAGGGAAGAGTGGCCAGAGACAGAACCGTGGCTGTCAGTGAAAAGTAGAACACGATGGCCGGTGTCTTTTCCGTCTGCACCAGCTTGCGCACGAAGACCTGCGCCAGAGCGGCAAAGACTGCGCCGCCCAGAACCAGCAGGGCACCGAAGGCCTCGGCATGGCTGGCTCCGCCTTCCAGCAGGGTCAGGCGCGGTGACAGGACGATCAACACCCCCACCAGACCCAGCGCAACACAGGACAGTCGGAACAGTCGGACATCTTCGCCCAGAAACATCGCCGCAAAGATCACGGTCAGCAGGGGGGCGGCGTAGCCGATGGCCGTGACTTCGGGCAAAGGCAGATAGCCAAGCCCGGCAAAGCCCAGCCCCATCGCGCAGGTGCCTGCAAAACCGCGCCAGACATGGCCCATCGGGCTTGCGGCGCGCAGGCCGGTAGACAGTTCCCGCCGCATCACAAGCCAGATCACGATGACAGGGATCGCGAAAGCGGACCGGAAGAACACCGATTGCCCGGCCGGGACATGGTCGGCGGTGGCCTTGATCATCGAAACCATGACGATGAACACAAGGACGGAGCCGAGTTTCAGGGCAATGCCGCGGAGCGGGCGCATGTTCACCTCTGGCGTTGGCTCAGGTGGACCATCCTTCCGCTCCGGGTGCAAGGGGGGTGGACCATCACGAAGGCTTGGGGTTTGCTGGAACAAAGGAGTGTTGTCCATGCCGCAGATCGCCCCCAAGGCCCCTCTTTCCGACCGCATCGCCCAAGGGCGTGGCACTGTGCCTGCCGATCTGGTGCTGCGGGGCGGGCGTGTGTTTGACCTGATCACCGGGGATCTGGTGGAAACGGATGTGGCAATCTGTGGCGATACGATTGTCGGTGTATTTGGCAGCTATGAGGGCAAGCGCGTCATCGACGTGTCAGGGCAGGTGCTGGTGCCGGGGTTCATCGACACGCATCTGCATATCGAATCCTCGCTGGTGACGCCGTTCGAGTTTGACCGTTGCGTGACGCCGCGTGGAGTGACGACGGC
The DNA here is from genome assembly GCA_035192965.1 of Fuscovulum sp. Classification (NCBI taxonomy): domain Bacteria; kingdom Pseudomonadati; phylum Pseudomonadota; class Alphaproteobacteria; order Rhodobacterales; family Paracoccaceae; genus Fuscovulum; species Fuscovulum sp. The sequence continues at coordinate 1,189,884 of CP136571.1, forward strand.
GATCTGCGATCCGCATGAGATTGCGAATGTCTGCGGGCTGGAGGGGATCGGTTACTTTCTGGACGCATCAAGCCGCACATTGATGGACATTCGGGTTCAGTTGTCGTCCTGCGTGCCGTCAACCCATATGGAAACGGCCGGCGCACAGTTGGAAGCGGCGGACCTGATCCCGCTGATGGACCATCCGCGCGGGATCGGGCTGGCGGAGTTCATGAATTTCCCCGGTGTTCTGATGCAAGACGCGGGCTGTATGGCCAAGCTGGAGGCGTGGCAGGGCCGGCATATCGACGGCCACGCCCCGCTTTTGCGCGGCAATGACCTGAACGGATATATCGCCGCGGGGATACGGACGGAGCATGAGGCGACGACCGCCGAGGAGGCGCTGGAAAAGCTGCGCAAGGGGATGCGGGTGCTGATCCGCGAAGGATCGGTTTCGAAGGACTTGGCTTCGCTGGCCTCGCTGCTGATCGAACGCTATGCCCCTTATCTGTGCCTGTGCACCGATGACCGCAACCCTTTGGACATCGCCGAGCATGGGCATCTGGACCACATGATCCGCACGGCCATCGCGCTTGGGGCGGAACCTTTGGCTGTCTATCGCGCGGCCAGCCTTTCGGCGGCTGAGGCCTTTGGATTGAAGGATCGCGGTCTGATCGCGCCCGGAAAGCGGGCCGATATCGTGGTGATCGACAGTCTTAACGGCTGCCACGCATCGCGGGTTTTCGCAGGCGGCGTTGAGGTGACGGAGGAAGCCTTTGCCGCGCGGCAGATTATCCCGCCCGTGGCGCGGCATTCGGTCAAGGCGCCGAAGGTGGAAGCGCATCATTTCCGCTGTGGGGGCAACCGGGTAGAGACCCCAGTCATCGGCATCCTGCCCGGCAAGATCATCACCGAGTACCTGACCTATGACATCGCGCCCACCGATGGCGACAAGCGGCCTGATCTGGACCGTGACCTGATCCGCATCGCGGTGATTGAACGCCATGGCAGGAACGGCAATCGTGCCACGGGATTTGTAAAGGGGTTCGGGCTGAAACGGGGGGCGATCGCATCGACCGTCTGTCACGATCATCACAACATTGCCGTGGTCGGGGCGGACTATGACGACATGGCGCTGGCCGCCAACAGGCTGGGCGAGATCGAAGGAGGTTTCGTGGTGGTCGAGGGGGGGCGGGTGCTGGCGGAACTGCCCTTGCCGGTGGCCGGGCTGATGAGCCTTGAACCGTTCGAATTTGTCCGCGAACGTCTTGTGGCCCTGCGCGCTGCGGCGGCGGGGTTGGGGGTGGTGCTGGAGGAGCCGTTCCTGCAGCTGGCGTTTTTGGCGCTTCCCGTGATCCCGCATCTGAAGATCACGGATCACGGCATGGTGGATGTAGACCGCTTTGAAGTGATCCCGTGACAGCGGGTTAATGTGATAGCAAGGCACCCACGGGGTTGCGCTTGGCCCTTCAAGTGACGAAGTTTGTAAGGGTGGCATGAGGGGACAAGGGCCCGATGGGCAGGGGACGAAAGATCGCACGGCGTTTTGGCAAGATCGAAGGGGCACAGCCCGAGGGGAAGAAGCGGTTTTCGCAGATCCTGGACGCGATCGGGGCTGATGAGCGGCGTGAGCGCGTGTCTGTATCCGATCTGATGCAGGCGATGGATGCGCGTGCCGTGGCGGCGCTGATCCTGCTTTTTGCCCTTCCGAATGTGGTGCCGACGCCGCCGGGGACATCGTCGATTCTGGGTCTGCCACTGCTTTATCTGACCGCGCAGATGATGCTGGGGAAACTGCCGTGGTTGCCCGCCATCATCGCGGATCGTTCGATGACTCGCAGCGATTTCAACTCGTTTGTCGGACGGGTGACGCCGTTGATTGCGCGGCTGGAACGGCTCCTGAAGCCACGGTTTCTGTTCGTGACCTCTGTTACAGGTGAGCGGATCATTGGCGGCATTTGCCTTGCCCTGGCCATCGTGCTGGCCATGCCTATCCCGTTGGGCAACATGCTGCCGGCACTTGCCATTTCGTTGATGGCGCTGGGTGTGCTGGAACGTGACGGGTTATGGGTGGTGATCGGTGCGATTGTCGGCGCGTTGTCGATGGTGATCGTATCCGGCGTGGTCTGGGCGCTGGCCAAGGCCACGATTTTCCTGATCGTCAACGCGTTCTGATCAGACGGCACCGGGAACGGGGCCGGGATCGGGAAAACGGCAGCGGATGACGTGCCCGGGCTTGCCTTGTGCGGCGGCAAACTCCAACCGGGCCTCAAACAGGCGGGCGATTTCGCCCACGACAGCAAGACCAAGGCCATGGGTGCCTTGCACGGCATCGGCGCGCAGATCCTGCCGCGCGAGCAGGCGGGGCAGGGCATCGGGCGGCAGGCCGGGGCCATCATCTTCGACCTCCAGCACGGGCCCATCGGGCGTGGCGAGGGCGCGGACGGTTATGGTAGCCTGCGGGCCGGCATAGCGGATGGCGTTGTCGACAAGGTTCGTCAGCAGTTCGGCGCAAAGCACCGGATCGGCGCGGGCGATCAGGGTGTCTGCCCCCTCATACCCAAGGTCGTGGCCGAAGCGGTTGGCCTCGGGGATAGCGTCGGCGGTGGTGCTGCGCGCGATGGCGGCCAGATCGGTGGCGGGCAGGGCGCGGCGGGCGGCGGCGGCGTCGATCCGCGCCAGCATCAGAAGCTGCGCCAGCACACGTTCGGCGCGGACAAGCGCAGCCTCGGCTTTGGCGATGCTGTCCTGCCCTGCGTCGGGTGTGGTGCGGGCAATCAGTGCAAGCTGGGCGCGGACAGTGGCCAGCGGCGTGCGCAACTGATGCCCGGCATTGCCGGTAAAGTTGCGCAAGGCCGCCACCGCCGCATCGAGGCGTTCCATGAAGCTGTTCATTGCCTCGATCGGGCTTGCCACTTCAGAGGGAATATCCGCGCGCAGCGGGCTAAGGTCATCGGGTGCGCGCGTCGACAGGGTTTGTGCCAACCGGTCCAACGGGCGCAGGGCGCTGGTCACGGTGAACCACACGATCAGCGCTGCCCCGATGGCCAGCCCGGTCAGGCGCAAAGCAGAGCGGATCAGGATGGTGCGCGCCAGTGCATCGCGGGCGCGGGTGGATTCGGCGACGGTGACCGAATAGGGCAGAAAATCCTCGCCGGTGGAGACCTGCCCGTAAAGGGTGGCGATGCGGATGGGTGTGGCGCCGAAGAGGCCATCGGTGAAGGCCGTATCGTCATCCTGCCCGCGCGGCACGGTGGCCAGCGCTTCATACCCGGTAAGGAAACCGTCAGGGCCATCGACCCGGTAGAAGACCTGATCCTCGGCCGCCGAGGCCAGCATGTCGAGCGCGGAATAGGGGATGTCCACCTCGATCGTGCCGGACAGATCGACGCTGATCCGTTCAGCGATGGCCAGCGCAGACCCGGCCAAAACGCGGTCTGATACGCCCTGAGCGGTGCGCCGCGCCTCGCCCCAAGTATCCAGAAGGGCGGCAAGGCCCAGCAGGGCCGTCGACAGGAACAACCAGCCAAGCAACCTGCGCCGCAGCGACCAGCGACCGATGGCAGCGGATGCCGTCATGCGCCGGGGGCCTTGTCGATGTAATAGCCGATACCGCGCGCGGTGCGCAGCGCCACGCCATGCACGGCAAGTCGGCGGCGCAGGCGCGAGACATATTGTTCGATGGCATTGTCGGACAGGCTGTCATCGAGCGATGTCAGCGACTGGACGATGGTTTCCTTACTGACGACCTTGCCCGCGCGGGTGAACAGCAACTCCACCAGCGCAAGTTCGCGGGCGGGCAGGTCAATGGGGCCAGAGGCGGTGGACAGGCGGCGCGAGATCAGATCCAGCGTCACCGCGCCCACAGTCAAGGTCGAGGCGCGCAGACCTGCCTGACGGCGCAGGAGCGACCGGACCCGCGCCTCGAATTCGGCGATGTCGAAGGGTTTGGTCAGATAATCATCCGCCCCAAGGTTCAGCCCACGCACGCGATCCTCGGGTGCGCCACGGGCCGTCAGGATCATCACGGCGGCATCATCCGACCGGGCGCGCATGGCGCGCAGTACCGCCAGCCCATCCATTTCCGGCAGGTTCAGATCAAGGATGACCAGATCAAAGCGTTCCGATGCGCCGAGGGCTTCGGCCGACAGGCCGTCATGGACGGTATCGACGGCATAGCCCGACTGCACCAGAAGCGTGGTCAACGCCTCGGCCAGTGGTCGGTCATCTTCGACGAGCATGATGCGCATGGGGCCTCCGCCCGGAAGACTAGGGCGGAACGGCGGCGTTGTGAACGGGGCTGCCATGGGGCAAGCTGTGATCCATGAGGGTGAGGGGGCTGTTTCTTGCGGGTTTGATCGGCGCGGCTTGGCCAGCGATGGCCGAGGTGTTTCTGTTCGATGCACCCGCCGGGCAGGCGGCGCAGGAACTGACGATCTATTCCACGCTGGATAAAGGGCTTGCAGCGCCGATGATCACGGCGTTTCAGGCGCAGAACCCCGATGTTGCCGTGCGATACGAGGATCTGCTGACTGGCGCGATTCGCGACCGGGTGCGGCAAGAGACGGATGGCATCGGGGCGACGGCGGATTTCGTGTTCTCGTCGGGCATGGATTTGCAGATGAGCCTTGCCAATGATGGCTATGCCCGGGCTGTTTCACCGCCTGCGGCGCGGGATTGGCCAGATTGGGCGCAATGGCAGGACATGGCCTATGCGCTGACCTATGAGCCTGCCGTGCTGGTTTATCACCGTCCCAGCTTTCCCGACGGGCCGCCGACATCGCGGCTGGCGCTGATGGATTGGTTGCGCGCGAAGCCCCCCGGTGACGGAGGCGCGGTGGGAACCTATGATATCACGCGGTCGGCTCTGGGTTATCTGTTCCTGGCGCGGGATGAGGAATTGTTCGGCGATATCTGGGCCTTGATCCGCGCGATGGCCCGGGCAGGGCTGGAGGTTTTTCCCACCAGTCAGGACATCATCGACAGGGTGGCGGATGGCCGGTTGAAGCTGGGCTATAACATCCTTGGCTCTTATGCCGCTGATCAGGCGCGGCAAAGGCCCGAGATCGGGCTGGTTTTGCTGAAGGATTACACGGTGGTCGTGTCGCGGGTGGCGCTTGTGCCGCGCGCGGCGCGCAACCCCGATCTGGGTGAGGCCTTTCTGGCCTTTCTGATGAGCCGGGAAGGGCAGGAGATTCTGGCGCGCAAGCTGCGCCTGCCGGCGATTTCGCTTGAGGTGTCTGATGCGAATAGCGCGCGGATGATGCAGGCCATCCTTGGCCCCCAGTTGCAGCCGGTGGGCGTCAGCCCCGGCCTGCTGGTTTATCTGGACCAATCCAAGCGCAAGCGGCTGTTGCGTCGCTGGGCCGACGAGACGCAACCCGGCGACTAGGGAACATGTCAGGTAGATGACAGGTTGATGTGCTTGTGTAGCGCATGGGAGGCACGAGGAGGTGCCGTCCGTGACAGTTTGCCCGGCACAAGCCGGGACTTTGGGAGGAGAGACCAAGATGAAACACGCCCTTATCGGCGCGATGTTCGCCGCTGCGCTGGCAGCACCGTCTTTTGCGAATGACTATGCGATCATGGCCCCGGCAAGCCCCGGCGGCGGCTGGGATTCGACCGCCCGCACGATGCAAGAGGTGATGCAGGCCGAAGGCATTTCCGGCTCTGTTCAGGTGACCAACGTTCCCGGCGCGGGCGGCACGGTCGGGCTGGCGCAGTTCGTAGCCTCGGCTTCCGGTGATCCGTCGCAACTGATCGTCGGTGGCTATGTTATGGTCGGCGCGATCCTGACCAACGCTTCGCCCGTATCGCTGGCCGACGTGACGCCGATTGCGCGCCTGACCGGCGAAGCGGTGGCCATCGTGGTGCCTGCGGCATCGCCCATTCAGGATATCAAGGGTCTGGTCGATGCGATGGCCGCCGATCCGGGTGCAGTCAGCTGGGCCGGTGGTTCGGCGGGCGGCGTGGACCACATCACCGTGGGCCTGCTGGCCAAGGCGGCGGGTGTGGACCCGACCAAGATCAACTATGTCGCCTTCTCGGGCGGTGGTGAGGCGACGGCGGCCATCCTGGGCAATCAGGTGACGGCGGGGATTTCCGGCCTGGGCGAGTTCCTGCCGCAGGTTGAAGCGGGCACGATGCGCCTGCTGGCCGTATCGTCGGGTGAGCGGCTGGAAGGCGTTGACGCGCCGACGCTGACCGAGGCGGGCTATGATGTTGTGGTGCAGAACTGGCGCATGGTTGCCGCGGCTCCGGGCCTGAGCGACGAACAGAAGGCGCAGGTTTCGGCAGATATCGAAAAGCTGGCGAAATCGGCAGGCTGGCAGAAGGCGCTGGCCGACAAGGGCTGGGCTGACACCTACCTTGCCGGGGCCGATTTCCAGGCGCAGCTGGCCACCGAGATCGAGGCCACGACCGCGATCCTCAAGGACATTGGTCTGGTGCAATGACACCGCAAGGTGAAACCGGACGCCGCCCCGATGGGGCGGCGTTTGCCATCGCGGTCTTTCTGATCGCCATCGGCATCCTGATGCTGTGGGACGGATCGCGCATCACCTCGAAAGCTGGGTATTCCGGTGTGGGGGCGGGGGATGTACCGCGCCTGATCGGGAGCGTTCTGGTCTTTCTTGGGTTCGGAACGGCCTATCAGGGCTGGCGCAATCCCGGCCCGCCGCGGCCAAAGCAGCAACCTGTTCCGCTGTTGTGGTTGCTGGGTGGCATGGTGGTGATGGTCGCCACGATCCACACCATCGGTTTCGTGCTGGGCGCGACGATCCTGTTCACCTCTGCCGCCGCGGCCTTTGGGGAACGGCGGTTCCTGCGGGCGATCGTGTCGGGTGTGGTGCTGGGCCTGTTCATCTATCTGGTCTTCGATGTTCTGCTGCAGTTGAACCTGCCGGCGGGGCCGATTGAAATGCTGATCTTCGGGCGCTGAGATGGATACATTCGGCTTTCTTTTGCAGGGGCTGAGCACAGCCTTTGAACCGATGATGCTGCTTTACGCGCTGATCGGGGTGACGCTGGGCACTGCCGTGGGGGTGCTGCCCGGGATCGGGCCTGCGCTGACGGTGGCACTGCTTTTGCCGGTGACCTATGGGTTGGACGCGGCAGGGTCGCTGATCATGTTTGCGGGCATCTATTATGGCGGGATGTATGGGGGATCGACCACTTCCATTCTGCTGAACACGCCGGGCGAAAGCGCATCGGTCATCACCGCGTTGGAGGGCAACAAGATGGCCCGTGCCGGGCGCGGCGGGCCTGCGCTGGCGACGGCGGCGATCGGGTCTTTCGTGGCGGGGTTGCTGGCCACGCTGATGCTGGCCTTTCTGGCGCCGCATGTGGTGAAGCTGGCGCTGATCTTTGGCCCGCGCGAGTATTTCGCGCTGATGGTGCTGGCCTTTGTGACCGTTTCGGCCGCGTTCGGCGAAAGCGCGTTGAAGGGATTGGTGTCTCTTTTCATCGGCTTGGCGCTGGCGATGGTGGGGATCGATCAGTTGACCGGGCAGACGCGGCTTGCTTTTGGGGTGCCGCAACTGCTGGACGGGATCGAGGTAACGACGCTGGCTGTGGCGATGTTCGCGCTGGGTGAGGCGCTGTTCGTGGCGGCGCAGGGGCCGGATACCGGGACCGGGGTGCTGGCGATCAAGGGCCGGGTGCGGATGACGGCGCAGGATTGGGCGCGGTCATGGAAGGCCTGGCTGCGCGGCACGGCAATCGGGTTTCCGATCGGATCCATGCCAGCAGGCGGGGCGGATATCGCGTCTTTCCTGTCTTACGCGACCGAGCGGAACATGACCAAGTACCCGGAAGAATTCGGAAAAGGCGCGATTGAAGGGGTGGCCGGACCGGAGGCCGCGAACAATGCGGCGGCGGCGGGGACGCTGGTGCCGTTGCTGACGCTGGGCTTGCCGACGACGGCGACGGCCGCGATCATGCTGGCTGGGTTTCAGCAATTCGGGTTGCAGCCGGGGCCTTTGCTGTTTGTCACGGCGCCGCAATTGGTGTGGGGCCTGATTGCCAGCCTTCTGGTGGCCAATGTGATGTTGCTGGTGCTGAACCTGCCGTTGATCCGGTTCTGGATCCTGCTGCTGAAGATCCCGCAGCCATGGCTTTATGGCGGCATTCTGGTCTTTGCGACGCTGGGCACGCTGGGGGTGAACCCGTCTCCGGTCGAGTTGATGATGCTCGTGCTGTTCGGGACGATGGGCTATCTGATGCGGGTGTTCAACTATCCCATCGCACCTGTTGTGGTTGGTCTGATCCTGGGGCCGATGGCGGAACAGCAGTTGCGGCGGGCGCTGGCAATTGCGCAGGGGGATTGGACGACGCTTGTGCAATCGCCCATCGCGGCGGGATTGCTGGTGTTGGCGGCGGTGGCGTTGATCGTGCCGATGATCCTGCGGGCGCGGGGGCGTGGGGATACGCTGTCGCAGATTGGCACGGCGGAAGATTGAGGGAAGGGGGCCGCTGGCCCCCTTTTTCACACATGGCAGCGCGCGGAACGGTTTGCGGGTTTGTCTTTGCGCCCGTGCGTGCGGCGCGGTAATCCGGCGCGATTTCAGGGGTTTGTCCGAAAATGGCTGTGCAGCGCCCGGTGCAGCAGGCGGTGCAGCACAGCGTATGCACGCAGCGCACGGTGGCAGTGGTTAAGGTTAACCCTTTCTGACTGCGTGACGGCCTTGCCGCGCCGGGTTTCGGGGCGCAGAAAGCGGGTCTGGGCCGGGTTGTGAAGGCTGGACGCGGGGCCGTTTCCGGTTTGGCGTAACGGGACTGTCCCGACCCGTGCCGCCTTGACGGCATGGGAGCAAGAACCGGCGTCCCCCGCCGCATCGACACGCGGCCGACGCGGCGGATGTGTCAGTCGAGGGCGCGGATGGTGCCGTCGCCGAAAGCGATGTTTTCGACCTGAACAAGATAGGCGCTGCCCTGCGGGCCGGTGACCCGGTAGCCGGCCCCTTCGGGCGTGACGGTGTAGCGATCTGCCGCCTCGGACAGGGTATAGGTGTCGTTGCCTTCGCCGCCGTTGATGCCATCCTGCCCTGGGCTGGCGATGAAGGTGTCATCCCCCCCCATACCGGCGAAGAAATCTTCTTCATCCGTGCCTGTCATCTGATCGGGGCTTTCGCTGCCGCTTTCGGTGCGGCCTTGCAGGTATTGCGGACCGCCGCCTTCGCCCCACCATGACCCGCCCTCGGCCTGACGTTTGCGCACGAAATCAGAGCGGGGGGTCTTGTCGCGCGAGTGGGACAGGATGCCCCATGAGCCCCAGCGCGACGGAGAGCTGGTTTCGGTGAATTGCATGAACGGGCCTTCGCCGATTTCGCGCCAGCCATCCCAAAGCTGGGCATAGAGCGCGCCCATTTCCGGGCTGCGGACGAAATCGGCAAGGAAGACGCCGAGTTCTTCGGCCTGCGTTTCGGACAGATCGCCGACGGCGAAACTGTGGTGAAGGTGCTGACCACCTTCATAGGCGGTGAAGCGCAGGCCATAGCTGTTGGCCATCGCCTTCTGTTCGGTCAGAGCGCGCATCACGGCGGGGATGGAGTCATCGACCTGCCCTTCTTGCGAGAGCAGTTCGAAGATCCAGGAATAGGCCCGGTCGCCCGTATCGCGCATGCGCTGGTCCAGTTCGGCGCGCAGATCGGGGTTGCCGACGAAGGACACGCCGAAATAGGTGGTGGCGGCCAGTTCTTCGAAGACGGTGGCGGGATCGACATAGGTTTCGGGATCATATTCCTGCCAGCCCGGCGCGATGAGCTGCCGTTCGGCCAGCCAGACATGGCCGGCCTGTGTGCCTAGAACGTTGACCAGCCGCGCGGATGCCTCGTCTCCGAAAACCTCTTCCCAGATCAGCGCAACCTCGGTGGCGCGTTTGGTGTGATAGCTGAAGATGGTTTCCCAATCTTCGGAAACCTCGTCGCCCCATTCGGCAATGGCCTGCGCGCGCAGCCAGTTGAACTGCTCGAACGCGGCGTTCCAGGTTTCGTTCGAATTTTCGACATGGGCTTTCAGGCGCGGGTCGAGATTGTCGCGCACATAGGTGGCGAATTGGCGGACATAGTCGGCGTCGACGGTGTGTGGCATGGTGAACCACGGGTCGGTTCCGGTTTCGTTGGCAAGACGGACCATGAGTTCGACCGGGGCACCGATTTCCGTCCAGGTGGCGTTTTGCGGGCGGGGCCTGTCGGCCCAGCTTACAGCTGTAGCGTGGTTGGTGTTCATCCAATCCATGAAGCGCAATTCGCGGGCATCCTGAACGAGGGCCAGCCAATCAGGATGAAAGACGGCACCTGCCTCGGCCAATGCGACGTGATCGGCGCGTAGGACAGAGATGGCGCGGATATGGTCGCCCGGATCGATGCCGGTGATGTTGAGCCAGAAGCCGGAACCGGTGGGATTTTCAAAGATGATCCGGTTGGGTGCGTTCCGGACGACCTTGGCCGAGCCGCCGATGGTGATGTTCCCGCGGCCCTCATACGTCAGGATATAGAGGCCTTTGCGTTGTTGCGTTCCCAGACTGTCATTCCAGGCCCAGGTGGTGCGGAGCCCTTCGACCCCGTCAGGGATACGGATCGGATAGCCGTCTTCATCAATATAGCCGCCCTCGACCAGCGTCTTGTGATCCAGTGCTTCCCATGTGTCGCCGGAATAGGCGAAGAACGGGCGCATGGTGCGGGCGATGTCCAGAAAGGGCATCGCGGTATCCCAGTCCGACAGGGTTGCAAGGCCCCATGAGACGGTCGGATCGGCCACGCCTGTCGCTTCTTGTGCGGGGGCGGGTGCGGGAAGGAGGCCGGCGCAGAGCAGAACCGCAAGCGAGGCGTGGAGCGGGAGAACGCGCGACATGACCTGTCCTTCGTAACTTTAGTTAATTCTATATCTCTTGTAGCCGATTTCACCGGGAAGGGTCGATTCAGAGTTTTTGGCGCTGTTTGTCCTTTTCGGACATTGGCCCGATATTGGCCGGGCAGGCCCAATTCATTTGAACGGCGGGCCAGTCCCTGCTGGAGATGGCGGGGCGTTTCACGGGTGAAAAGGGCAGGCGGGAATGCAACCCAAAGGTGATCCGCGCCGATGGCTTGCAGTTTTCTGACTTTCGGCGGCCTGCCGCCGACGGCCAAGCCGCCGGGGCATATCTTGTTGGCAGGGGCAAAACGACAGCGACTGGCAGCACGGAAAACCGAATCATTCGGCAGTGGCCCAATAACCGTTGGTTATCATCTTGCGCAATTGATCAACCAGAGAGAGAAATCCATCGGATGCCGCGCCTTGGTTTCGCCAGAATTTCGGCCAAGTTGACGCAGGGAAAAATCGGGTCTGTTCCCAATTTGGCAACGAATAGCCCGAAAACCTTTGAATTATCAGCGATTGCAGGGGGCAATCGAGGCAAAACTATGACCCAAAGGCGGCAAAACCCAAACTTTCGTTTAGACCAAGGTCGAAATTAAGATAGGTTAACAAGTGGGGGCAATGGAACGCGGTCGAACCAAACGACCCGACACTGCAAGTAGGAATGACATGCTGCACAAGGTTCTTTTTCAAGACCAGATGACCGAGCTGCCCGGTCTGCCTGGTGGTCTGCGCCTTCCCGCGCAGCAACGGATTGCGAACACCGGTTAAGGGTCAACGCTGACCCGGTTTGCGGCGCGGTCGCGCTGAAGCCGGTTTTCCAACGCGACCTGCCTGACGGCTTTTGAGCTGGCTGGTCGCGTTACGCCAAAAGATCCGCTGCAGGAGGCTCTGACGATGAGCACACGAATTCACGATGGTCTGACAGATTTCGAACGTCCCGGGACCGCCAAGCAAGTGGCCCGGACGGCCCCGCGCCGCGGTGGGATTTACAGGAACGGCTTCAAGCGGATCCTTGATCTTGTGCTTGTCGTGCTGGCCCTGCCCATCGTTCTGCCGGTGGTCGCAATGCTGGCGCTGATGATCGCACGGGACGGCCATTCGCCGTTCTACCTGCAGGAGCGGGTCGGGCGTGGCGGGAAGGTGTTCAAGCTGTGGAAGCTGCGCACGATGGTGCCCGATGCTAAGGCGCATCTGGAGCAGTACCTGGCCGAGAATGCCGAGGCCCGTCAGGAATGGGACGCCTATCAGAAGCTGACCTGCGATCCGCGGATCACGGTGGTCGGGCATCTGCTGCGCAAGTCGTCGCTGGATGAGTTGCCGCAACTGTGGAACGTGCTGAAAGGCGACATGAGCCTGGTTGGTCCGCGCCCGATGATGACCGAGCAGCGGTCGCTTTATTCCGGCAGCGCGTATTTCAGCCTGCGCCCCGGTCTGACCGGCCTGTGGCAAGTGTCTGACCGCAACGAATCCACCTTTGCCCAGCGCGCGGAATTTGACGCCGCCTATGAGCAGAAGGTGACGTTCCTGACGGATGTGCGGGTGATCTTTGCGACGGTTGGGGTTGTGCTGCGCGGCACGGGGCAGTGATCTGCGCATGCCGGTGGCGGGTCGCTGGGGTATGTGTTGATCAGTGCGGCGCGCGTGCCTGAGCGGCGGAGAGCGGACCGAAGCCTGAGTGGCGCTGACCATTTGATGCACGAAGGCCCAGCAGGATGGCGACGGCGAGCAGCGTGATCATACCCGTGACCGGGTAGGCCAGAAGTGCAACCCAGAAGGGCTGCGACATGGCCAAGGCCGCGACCGAGGCCGCAGCGCCCGAAACCATCGAGATGATCAGCAGTCCGGCCATCATGCAGTGTTTCCCCCTGCGCCACGTGATCCGTATGTCAACACCGTAACCTTTGCGTCGATTCGTGGCAAAAATAGGGCGTCATGTGGGCATTAACCGGCGGGTTTCAGCCAAAGCCGTGCAGGGGCCTGCAAAGGCTGGGAAATTCGGCGGTGACGATCCGCGCCGGGATGCTGTTGGGCGGTGCGCGGTGGGAACTCGCCACCCCCCAGAAGGCCCGGCCCGGTCTTTGTAAGGCCGCGAGGCGGACATGGGATTGACGATGTGACGCCGCATTCTTCCGTTTGAGTGCGGCCAGTTCGCCCTGACAGGGTGAATACGAGCCGAAAGTAGTGTTAACCAGTGTTTAAATTTGCTTGGGTCTTGGCGATTCGGTCCTTAGGGGCCTGATCGCGCGGGCCCGTCATGACTTGAACGGATCACGCCCTGCGCGTGGTGAACTGGATTGAATGCGCATCGTGCTGCCGCTGACTTACATCGTGCTGTGTTGCCCCGTGGACGGTTCGTCGGAACGGGGGGCGTTCTGCACGGCTCCTTGCCGGGACAATGCCGCGATCCGGCGGGATCGGGGCAGGCCATGAGAAAAGCGCGTATGTGGAGTGTGATCCCGGGCCTGAGCCGCTTTGTCGGCCGTGGCTGGACCGATGCCGCCGTGGAAGAAGACGAGCGCAAGGCCGCGCGGGCCGAACCGCCCATGCCCCGCACGCCCACAGCGGAAGAAATCCCGCAACTGCCGACGGTCGGCACCCGCCGCAAGCCGCGCGGGCAGGCGGCGACCCCGCGGGTGGAACCTGCGCCGATGGCCACAGGCAAGAACGTACTTGCGTCGCTGGACATCTATACAGAGCATTTCGGGCTGACCGCGCAGCCCTTTTCCCTGACACCTGACCCCGATTTCCTGTTCTGGTCGCCTGCGCACAAGCGGGCCTATGCCATGCTGGAATACGGGGTGATGACCCATGCGCCCATCACGTTGATCACGGGTGAGGTAGGTGCGGGAAAGACCACGCTTTTGCAGCATCTGCTGCGGTCGCTGGTGCCGGAAGTGCGGGTCGGGCTGGTATCGAACCCCATCGGATCGCGCGAGGAATTGCTGCGTTGGGTGCTGATGTCGCTGGATCTGCCAGCGGTGCCCGAAGATACCTATGTCGACCTGTTTTCGCGGTTCCAGACTTTCGTGATCAGCGAGTATGCCGCCGGTCACCGGGTCATCCTGATCTTTGACGAGGCGCAGAACCTGGACCGGGCCGCGCTGGAAGAGCTGCGGATGTTCACCAACATCAACACCGGGCGCGACGTTCTGTTGCAACTGGTGCTGGTGGGGCAGCCAGAGTTGCGCGATATCGTGGGCCGCAAGGACATGCGCCAGTTCGCCCAGCGGGTGGCGGCCCTGTTCCATCTGCCGGCGATGGATCTGCCCACGATGCGCGATTACATCCAGCACCGCCTGAAAGTGGCGGGACGGACGCGCCGGTTGTTCACCGCGGATGCGGTGACCCTGATCCACGAAAAGACGGGCGGCGTTCCCCGCATGGTGAACCGGCTGTGTGATCTTGCGCTGGTCTATGCCTTTACCGCCGGCCGCAAATCTGTGGACCCGGCCATCATCAATGACGTGTTGCAGGACGGGGCCTTTTTCCCCGTCGACACAGACGACCCCAAGGGTGCGCAATGACGAAGACGTTCGATCTGAGGTTCTACCTTTCGCTGTTGGTGCGGCGGTTGCCCTATGTTGTGGCGATCTTTGTCGTGACAACGATGGTGGGGGTGTTTCTGGCCTATACGCTGCCGCCGGTTTATCGGGCCGAGGCGCGGTTGCTGGTGGAAAGCCCGCAGATCCCCGACGAACTGGCGGCATCAACGGTGCGATCCACCCCGACAGAGGTGCTGATCGCCATTCAGCAGCGCATCATGACCAGCGCCAACCTTCTGGAACTGTCGCGGACGTTCGACATCTATGCCGAGGCGCCTGAGATGCCCGATGACGCACGGGTGGCCGACATGCGCGACCGGATCGCCATGGCAATGCCGCCGATGGAATTGCGGACGGGCGTGGTCACGGTGTCGTTCGATGCGCCCGATCCGGTGAAATCGGCGGCGGTGACGAATGCGCTTGTCGATCAGATCCTGCGGCAGAACGTGGAACTGCGGACCGGCGCTTCGGGCGGGACGCTGGATTTCTTTCAGCAAGAGGTCGAGCGGCTGAGCAGTGAGATTGCGTTTCAGAATGCGCGCATTCTGGAATTCGAACAGGACAATCGCGACTCGTTGCCTGAGAGCCTTGAATATCGCCGGACGCGGCAATCTGCGCAACAGGAGCGGCTGTTGCAGGTGGATCGTGAATTGGCCGGTCTGCGCGACCGCCGCCAGCGGCTGGAAGACCTTTATGACCGAACCGGTCGGGTCGGGTCGTCGCTGGAGGACATGTCGCCGGAACAGGCCCGGCTGGAGGAGTTGCGGCAGGAACTGGCTTCGGCGCTGGTGCTTTATGCGCCGCAGAACCCGCGTGTGCGGGCGTTGCAGACGCAGGTGGCCGCGCTGGAGGAAGCAGTGCGTCAGCAACTGGGCGGCGGCACCGGTGAAGGGGCGCTGACCACCTTTGATTTGCAAGTGACCGATATCGACGGGCAGATCGCTTTTATGGCAGAACAGAAGCGGTTGCTGGAAGAGGAACTGGTCGAGATCCAGCAATCCATCGAAGCGACGCCGGAGAATGCCATCGTACTGGGCGAACTGCGGAGCGATTTCGAGAACCTGCGCGTGCAGTATGATCAGGCGGTCCAGAGCCTTGCCGATGCGCGGATGGGGGACCGGATCGAGGTGACATCGCGCGGGCAGCGGATCATCGTGGTGGATCCGGCAGTGCAGCCGTCGGAACCGGCCGCGCCAAACCGTAACCTGATCGTGGCGGCGGGCTTTGGTGCTGGGGGTGTGCTGACGCTAGTGATGCTGTTCCTGATGGACCTGCTGAACCGCACGGTGCGCCGCCCGGCGGAACTCGTCGGTGCGCTGGGCATCACGCCGTTCGGGACGATCCCCTATATCGAGACGGAAGACGAGCATCGCAGCCAGCGGATGCGGTTGATCGCGGGAACGGTGGTCGCGGTGATCTGCCTGCCGGTGATGCTGTATCTGTTCAGCCTGTTTCTGACATCCGGCGCGGATCCCGTCGCCTCTGCCGTTGCAACCCCGGGCCTGACGCAGGCCGGGCAGCCCGAGAATTGAGGTAATCCATCATGGAGCGTATCCAGTCTGCAATCGCCAAGGGCCGCGCCGCACGCCAGCAGGGAACGTCGCTGACGGTGCCACTGTCGCAACCGCCGGCCACACAGGACACGGGCGTGATCGCGGCATGGTCGGCGCTGCCGGCGGCCGTAATTGATCAGCGGCATTTCGAGATGGTCCGGATCGTGGCGCATCAGCCCGGCAATCAGGCCACGGCCTATGATTTGATGCGGACCAATCTGATGCGGCATCTGCGCGAACAGAACTGGACGCGGGTGGCCGTCACCTCGCCCGGGGGGGCCTGTGGCAAGACGACGACCTGCGTCAACCTGGCCTTCAGCCTGGCGCGGCAATCGGAATTGCGGGTGCTGGTGCTGGAGATGGACCTGCGCCGCCCTGCAATGATGAAGACGCTGGGGCTGGAAGGCGGGGCGCGGATGGCTGCGGTGCTGGCCGGAACCGAACCGCCCGAGCGTGGGTTGGTGCGGTTCGGAACGAACCTGGCCTTTGGGGTGAGTTCTGCGCCGGTGGCCAACCCGGCAGAGCTGCTGTCATCAACGCAGGCGGCGGCGGCGGTCGATGCGATCGAGGAACGCTACAAGCCGGATGTGATCCTGTTCGACATGCCGCCCTTGCTGGTGATCGACGACACGATGGCCTTTCTGGACCAGATCGACTGCGCGCTGATGGTGGCGGCGAGCGAGAAGACCACGGTGTCTGAGATTGACCGCGCCGGCAAGGAATTGGCGGATCACACGACGGTGCTGGGCGTTGTTCTGAACAAGTGCCGGTTCATGGGCGATCAGGATGGCTATAGCTATGCCGGGTATTGATGCGTTCGTCCCTGCGCAGCACGATGAAGCCGTGCACGTCCACCGGGCTGCGCAAGCTGTCGGAGATGGCGCAAGGTCGGATACGCTGCTGATCTATGTGTCGGTTCCACTGCATCAGGTTGACGGCGAGTTCTTTCTTGAAAATCAGGCCTGCAACGGCCTGCGCCTTTGGGCGGACAATTTCCGGCGGCTGATCGTCGTGATCCCGGTTGCCGATGGCCCGCCACCGGCAGCCTGGGTTCCGCTTTATGCCGAAGTGGGCGCGGCGATGGAGCGGATCGAGATCGTCACCGTTCCCGAAGCCTATCGGCCTGACCGTTTCCTGCGCGCCTTGCCGGGCAATGTGCCCAAGCTGCGCGATGCGATCCAGCGCGCGGATTATCTGGGGTTTGCCATTGGCGGGCTGTTCGGGGATTGGGGTTCGGTGAGCGCGTATCTGGCGCATCGTATGGGGCTGCCCTTTTACGTCTGGACTGACCGTGTTGAATCCCAAGTCGTGCTGCAAAGCACGCGGTCCGGGCCGTGGAAGCGCTGGTTGCAGGCGCGTCTGTATTACTGGCCGATGGTCTGGCTGGAGCGCTATCTGATCCGCCGTGCAGAGCTTGGCCTGTTTCACGGGCGCGAGACGTTTGAAACCTATGCGCCGTGGAGCCGCAATCCGCAGGTGGTGCATGACATCCATATCCGCAAGTCCGACCATATTTCGCCAGAGCGGTTGAACGCAAAGGTGGATGCGGCGACGGCGGGGCCCCTGAAGATCTGCTATATGGGCCGGGCCGATGCGATGAAGGGGCCGCAGGATTGGCTGGCCGTGCTGGAAGGTCTGGCACGCAAAGGCATCGCATTCGAGGCATCTTGGCTGGGCGAAGGCAGCGAGCTTGAGGCGATGCGCGCCCGGATCGAAAAAGGGCCGCTGGCCGGACGGGTGAGCCTGCCCGGATTTGTGCGGGATCGCGGGGCGATCCTGGAAGCGTTGCGTGACGCGCATGTCATGCTGTTCTGCCACAAGACCCCGGAATCGCCGCGCTGCCTGATCGAGGCATTGATGAGCGGCACGCCGATCGTGGGGTACGAAAGCGCCTTTCCAAAGGATCTGATCGCCGAAAACGGCGGCGGGCGTCTGGTTGCACGAAATGATGTGCCTGCCCTGACAGAAGCGATGGCAGCCCTTGCAGGCAATCGCGGAGATCTGGCCGATCTTGTCCGGCGCGCGGCACGCGACGGCGAACAGTTTGATGATGAAACGGTGTTCCACCATCGGGCCGAGCTGATCCGCACGCATCTGACGCGGGCGCGGGGCGACTGAACATGGCCAATTTGTGGGGTTTTTCTTTGGGTCAACGGATGCTGCGGCGGGATTGACGGGAGAGTATTTTGACAATTGATCCTCGCCCCCAAGCCCCGAGCAAGGGTCCGGATGGCGCGCTTCGCGTGGCTTATCTGGTCAACCAGTACCCCAAGGTGAGCCATACCTTTATCCGGCGTGAGATATTGGCGCTGGAGCGGCAGGGGGTGACGGTCCTGCGGTTTTCGATCCGGGGCTGGGATGCCGAAGTGGTTGACCCGCTGGATCATGCCGAAAAGGCGCAGACGCGTTATGTGCTGAAGGATGGGCTTGGCCCGTTGGCGGCGGCGGTGGTGACGAATGTGCTGCGCCGACCGGGGGCGGTGTGGACGGCTCTGAAGGCGGCGCTGGCGATGTCGCGCCGGTCGGTCCGGTCCTGGCCTTATCACCTGATCTGGCTGGCCCATGCCTGCCGGTTGCGGCTGTGGTTGGAGGGCGAAAATGTCAGCCACCTGCACGCCCATTTCGGCACCAATTCGGCGGATGTGGCGCATCTGCTCTGCCTGTTGGGGGGGCCAAGCTACAGTTTCACGGTGCATGGGGCGGACGAATCCGACAATGCGCGCGTGCTGTCTTTCCCGCGCAAGACGGCGGCGGCGCGGTTCGTGGTGACGGTCAGCAGCTATACCCGCGCGCAATTGATGCGGGTTCTTCCGGCGGTGGACTGGCCGAAGCTGAAGGTGGTGCATTGCGGGCTGGATGAAGGGTTCTTTGCCGAGACCCCGGCGGAATTGCCCGCCGAGCCGGTGCTGCTGTGCATCGGGCGGCTTTGTGCGGAAAAGGGGCATCTGACCCTGCTTGAAGCCTTTGCCAAGCTGGACCGTCCCGGCGTGAAGCTGGTCTTTGCTGGGGATGGCGAGTTTCGCGCGTTGATCGAGGCGCGCATCCGTGACCTGCGGCTGGAAGGCCGGGTGCAGATCACCGGCTGGATCGGCAGCGACGAAGTGCGCCGCCTGATCACGCAGGCCACGATCGTGGTGCAGCCCAGCCTGATGGAGGGCCTGCCTGTCGTGCTGATGGAGGCGATGGCGCAGGGGCGGGCGGTGATATCCACCTATATCGCCGGGATCCCGGAACTGGTCGAGGCGGGGCGGACCGGCTGGCTGGTGCCGGCGGGCGAGATCGAGAGTCTGGCCGCCGCGATGGACAGCGCGCTGTCCATGCCGCATGCGCGGCTGGATGAGATGGGACGGGCGGGCATGGCCCGGGCGCGGGCGCGGCATCACATCGACACCGAGGCTGCGAAGCTGGCCGCGTTGTTTGCCGAGGGACAGAAGGCGTGACGGCGGTGCTGAAGCGGTTGGCGCGGGGGGCGCTGGGATCGCCGCCGCTGCGCGGTGTGCTTCGGGCAAGGGCCCTGTCGGACGATCCGGTGACGGTGCTGTGCTATCACACGCTGGGGCCGGATCAGGGCGGGCCGGATGCCTGGACCGTGCTGCGGGCGGCGGATTTCCGGGCACATCTGGCGATGCTGGCCGAAGGGTATGAGATCATCTCGCTGGATCAGGCGCTGGCCGATGGGCCGGGGCGGGCTGGCGGTGGGCGACCGCGCGCGGTGCTGACATTTGACGATGGCGAGGCGGGGCTGTTTCGCCATTTGTTGCCGATGCTGGATGAGCTGCGTGTGCCGGTGCTGGTTTATGTGGCCACGGCGCAGATCGAAAGCGGGCAGCCCTATTGGTTTGACCGGGTGATGGGCGCGCTGGGGATTGCCGCGCATCACGTGACGGTGCCGGGGCTTGGGGAATGGGACCTGCCTGCGGCGCCGGGCAATGCGCGCTGGGCGGTGCTGGGCGGGTTGCTAGAAGCGATGAAGACGGTCGATCCGGCGCGGCGCGAGGCCCTGACGGATGGGATTGTGGCCGCGCATCCGCTGCCTGCCGGGCGCGCACCGTTGGCGCCGCTGACGCGGGCGGAACTGGATGCCCTGGCAGCAAGCCCCTGGGTGACGATCGGGGCGCACAGTCATTGCCACAACCTGCTGGATCAGTTGGCCGTGGCGGAAGCGGCGGCCAGCATGGCGCGGTCGCGCGATCTACTGCGCGACTGGACGGGGCAAGCGGTGGCGCATTTCGCATGGCCCAACGGCAACCACACGGCGGCCTTGCGGGCGCAGGCGACGGCGCTGGGTTTTGTAACGGCGACGGCGCTGGATGGTGGGTTGTGGCGGCAGGGGGCGGATCTGTTTGCGCTGCCGCGCGTGGCGGTAGGACGGCATGATGACGCAGCGCGGTTGCGCCTGCGGATGATCGGGATTTGAAAGCGGGGCGCAGGGGCATGGCGGATTTTCTGATCACAGGGGGATGCGGGTTCATCGGATCGCATCTGGCGGATGCCCTGCTGGCGCGGGGCGACGGGGTGGTGGTGCTGGACAACCTGTCCACCGGCAAGCGGGCCAATCTTTCGCCCGAGGTGCGGGTGATCGAGGGGGACGTTTCCGATCGCGAAGCGGTAGCGCGGGCAATAGCGGGCTGTGCGGGGGTGTTTCATCTGGCAGGCATCGCGTCGGTTGCCTATTGCAATGAGCATTGGCGCGAAGGGCATCTGACCAACCAGACCGGAACGGTGACTGTGTTCGAGGCGGCGGCGCGGGCGGGGCGGGTGCCGGTTGTGTACACCTCATCCGCGGCGATCTATGGCGATGCCGGGTCGGGGGCGGTGGATGAGACGCGCGCCCCGCGCCCGCAAACGGCCTATGGCGTGGACAAGCTGGGATCGGAACTGCATGGCCGGATTGCCATGAGCGTGCATGGCGTGCCGACCGTGGGGCTGCGACCTTTCAACATCTATGGGCCGCGGCAAGACCCGTCATCGGCCTATTCGGGTGTGATCTCGATCTTCAACAACCGGTTGGCGCAAGGGCTGCCGGTGACGGTGTTTGGCGACGGGATGCAGACACGGGATTTCGTGTTCGTCGCCGATGTGGTGCGGTTCCTGCTGGCCGGGATGGCGCGGGCGCCAGAGGCGGCAGGAGGGGCGGCGGGACAGGTGTTCAACATCTGCACCGGGCGGACGACCACGCTGATGGGGTTGATCGAGACGCTGGCGCGGCTGCATGGCGTGCAGGCGGTGGTGCAACATGCCGAGCCGCGGGTCGGGGATATCCGGGAATCGCTGGGCAATCCGGCGCGGGCGCGGGATGTGCTGGGCGTGACGGCCGATATGCGGCTGGAAGACGGGTTGGCGCGGCTGATCGCTGGCGTCTGATATCGCACCGCCTCCGGTGGCGTTAGCTTGCGGCGGCGCGGCCTTTTGATCAGGCCGCGCCGCGCAAGAGGCCGCCGCAACGGCGTGCCGGATCAGTTTGCAGGGACGCCGGAGCGATCGTAGCCGGTGGCGACTTCCCAGGCGATCTGCTTGAAATAGCGGGCCTGTTCTGACGACAGCGTGTCGCCGGGAACGACCAGACGATCCGGAATTTCACGCGGGTTGCGCTGGTAGATCACGGCATAGACCAGCGTGGTAATGGCATATTGGCCGATTTCGTTGGGGTGGATGTCGTCGGCGAAGATATCACCGATGGACTCTAAACCGGGCGCGACACCGGCCTGTATGTCATCATAGATCCGCATCATCATGCGGTGGCCGGGGATCATGTAGATCGGCGGCATGCCTTCGGGGCGGTTCGCGTTGGCGTGGTCCTGCATCCGTTCCCAGCGCGCGCCGTCAATCTCCAGCCGTTCACGGAAAGGGACATCGGGTTCGGGGTCATATTCGGGCGGCGTGCCGGAATGCTGCCAGAAGGTCCAGGTGGAATAGAGCATCAGTTCGGCACCCTTGCCGCCGTTGCCTTTTTCCCAAGTGTTGGCGACCCATTGATCAAGGACGTCGAGCGTGTCCTTTTGAAAATAGGCATCGTTGTTGGTGAAGGGGACACCTTCGGTGATGACCAGAAGTTCGAAATCGTCGATGTTCTGGCGGGCATCGGGGTATTCGGTCGGGTTGTTCCAGCGCCAGTGCAAGGGCGATCCGGGAATGTTTGACCGCATGATCGTGTCATAGGGGCGCGAACCACGCACCTTTTCAGTCGCCAGAATAAGACGACCGGGCCAAGGGTTGGAGCCGTAGATATCCGAAAGGCTGTGGCCGCTGTGGATTTGCCGGACGGTGACAGGGCTTGCTTCGCGCGGCGGCATCCGTTCCTGAGCGAATAATGTCGAGGAGGTGAACACCGCCATTACAACCGCTGCGATGCCGCAGCCAATCCGCCCCTGAATACCCGTCAACACGTTCGAATCCCCATCCAACTTTGCCCAGCGCTTGCTGCCTCTGCATGCCCGCGCGTTCCAATGGAATGGTGGCGAGCCGTGTCGATGCGAACGCTCAAGAAGCGACCTTTGTTTCGTTAACAAAGGTTTGCGTTGGGGGCGCGAAGTTCAATACCCTGCCGCGCATTTTTGGGTGCAACATTTTGCTTTGTGCAGACCCCAAGCGACCTTACAACCTTAATGATTGTGTTTTTGGGGGTCAGATGGAGTTAGCTCGTACCGACCTGATGCAGGTGCGTACGCTTTTGCACGAAAGTGATCCGCTGACGATGGCGGTGTATTTGAAGGCGCTTCAGGAAGGACAAGCCGATGTTTCGGTGGCGGCGCAAACGCGGCAGAAAGCAGAGCGTCTGGGCTGGGTCTATGCAGATCGCGCGGCGCTGACTCCGATAGGCTGGTTTGCGGCGGATTCGTTGCGCGAATACTTTTTCTGGCGTGAACGGGCGCGAAAGTTGCCCTTTGCCGATGCCATTCCCGAAGTGATCCACGAAACATTGGCCGGGCGGCATGTTCTGGAGATCGGCAGCGGCAGCGGGATGAATCTGATGTCGCTTGCGCATGTCACCAAATCGGTCACCGGGCTGGAGCCGGTTCCCATCTATCGCCAGATTGGCGGCGTTCTGGCCGAGGTGGAAGGCCTGAGCCATGTTGTGGCGCGAGATGGGCGTGCCGAGGCGCTGCCGTTTGAAGCAGAGCAATTTGACACGGTGCTGTGCGTATCGGCGCATCAGTATTTCGACATGGTACCCGCCTTTCGCGAAATTGCCCGCGTCTTGCGGCCCGGCGGTGAAGTCGTGCTGATCAGCGGTACATGGAGCCGCTATCTGCTGGGGTCGGCCCATCAGGTGCTGACCGGGCTGTCGGCGGCGAAGAACTATGTCGTCACGGTCGTGAACACGGCGAGTTACATGGCGATGCGGCGCAAGATTCTGGTGCGGCCGAGCAAATGGACCACCGCCTATCCCATCTATCCGGCCCGCTGGGCCATTGTGGGCCTGCTGCGCGAGGCGGGTCTGACGATGGTGGGGCCACCGGAACGGCGGGCCGGGGAAACCATCTTTCGTGCGCGGAAGGTGACGCGCGGTTAACGCCCGCGAGTCCAGTTTGTCGACGCAGGGCGCAGGCGCACGGCGATATGGACGGCAAGATAAACCGCAAGGCCCGGCGGATCAGTCAGCGCGAGGCGCAGGAGATCGGACCGGGTGAGGGGGGCCTTTGCCTCATTCTTCAGGAGGGCGGGATAGAGGCGCGCAATCTCGGCCACGCCGGCATCTTGGCGGCGGCGGACGCGGACCAGATTGGCGAACCCTTCGACCATGGGCCAGTGATAGTGTGCAGGCACCTCGATCCGTTCGGCTGGGGTGAAGTGCAGGCGGGCGAAGGTATCGTCCGAGATGATCGCGGGCCAATTTCCCCAGCGGGCGCGCCCGGCGCGGTTCATCGCGAACAGACCTGCGCCAACCGCCCCGCTTTTAACAAAGGGCAGGCGGGTCCAGATGCGGGCATAGGCGCGGGTGATCGGTGAGGCGGCCCGCGCAACTGAGAGGGTTCCGGTAGCATAGCGGGGGGCGGGGGTGTCGAGTGCGGCGGCAAGTTGGGCGAGCAGCGGCGGGTCACAGACAACATCGGCATCCAGATAGGCAAGCGCGCGGCCCCGTGCCACGCCTTCGCCCGCCGCAAGCGCGCCGAGTTTGCCTCCCTGCGCCAAATCCAGCACCTCAAGCCGCCAGCCACGGGCGGCAAAGGCGGTGGCATGGGCCCGGGCGCGGGCGACAGTCGCATCGGTGCAGGCATTGGCCGCGACGATCACCTCGACCGGGCCGGTGGCCACGTCCTGCTGTGCCAGAAGGCCGCGAAGGCAGGTGTCGATATAGGCCTCTTCGTTGCGGGCAGCGATGACAACGCTGAGGGCGGGTTCGGCAGCGGTTTCGGTCATCGGCATTCCACGGATCAAGGCTGGGGGCACAGCAGAGGTATCAGGCCGGGCGCGACAAGCGCTGCTGTCTGGACAAGCAGCGCGGAGTCGGCCAAGCAATTAGGTAACGAGTGTAAATATCACGCAGGACATCATGGCAAGCAATGCGCCGTCAGGGCGACCCCGGGCAGATGAACTGGCGGGGGCGGGTGTGCTGAGGTTGGTGGACGTGCCGACGGCAGCCGCCTTGCTGGCCGACATGGGCGAAAGGCTGGATCGCGGGCAGGGTTTTGCTGTGGCGACGCTGAACCTTGATCACATCGTGAAGCTGCGGCGCGAGCCGCTGTTCCGCCGCGCCTATGCGGCGCAAACGCATGTGGTGGCGGATGGCAATCCGGTGGTCTGGCTGTCGCATCTGGCGGGGCGGGGCGATGTCCAACTGGTGCCGGGATCGGAATTGATCACGCCGGTGGTGGCGTTGGCGGCGGCGAAGGGTGTGACCATCGCCCTGTTCGGATCGACTGAACCGGTGCTGCGCGCGGCGGCGGCGCGGCTGGAAGCGGATCATCCGGGGTTGAAGGTTGCGGCCTGCATCGCGCCGCCGATGGGGTTTGACCCGGAAAGCGCGGCGGCGGATGCGCTGTTGGACCAGGTGGCGGCGTCGGGCGCGCGCATTTGCCTGTTGGCGCTGGGCGCGCCCAAGCAGGAGGTTCTGGCAGCGCGCGGTGTTGCGCGGCATCCGGGGGTGGGCTTCCTGTCGATCGGGGCGGGGCTGGATTTCATCGTCGGGCACCAGACGCGGGCGCCACTGTGGGTGCGGCGGATCGCGATGGAATGGCTGTGGCGGATGCTGAGCAATCCGCGCCGGTTGGCGAAGCGCTATTTCGACTGTGCGGTGGTTCTGCCGGGGCTGGCGCTGGCGGCGCGCCGTCAGGGCCGGGGGTGAGGGTCTATTTGTATTCGATCAACCCGGCGCGGCGGCCTGACAGGCGGCGAATCCAGTATTCCGCTACTCCCATCGCTTCGGGGATCTTGCCCAGTGTCAGAAAGGTTGCGCGGGTCAGGCCCATGCGCGGTGCAAGGCGCAGCATCTGAAGCGGCAGGGCAAGCCAGAGCAGCAGTGCCCAAGGCGTGACGACCGCGCCAAGAAGGCCCGCAAGCGGAAAGAAAGCCCCCCAGATCAGCGCGCGGCGGGTTTCCGACACGAAATGGCGTTCAGGGGGGGCACCGTGTAAAGCGGCCCCTTCGGCAAAGGCGTGGCCTGCGCGGCGCGTCCGTTTCCACCATTGGCTGAACCGGGTCATGGCAGCATCATGCAGGGTCATTTCAGCATCGATGCGCCAAATCTCCCATCCGGCGGCGCGCAGGCGCACGCAAAGCTCCGGCTCTTCGCCCGCGATGAGGGTGGGATTATATCCGCCTGCCGCCACAAAGGCCGATGTGCGAAACAGGGCATCCCCCCCGCAAGCAAGCGCCTTGCCGATGGGGGTATCCCATTCCTCATCACAGAGGCGGTTCCAGATCGATGCGTCAGGGAAGCGTTCGCGACGGCGGCCGCAGGCAACGGCGGCGGCGGGATTGGCTTGCAGAAAGGCCGTTGCCGTTGGAATCCAGCCGGGATCAAGGCTGCAATCGCCGTCGATGAACTGCACGAATTCGGGAAGGTCGGTGCCAAGGGCGGCAAAGCCTTCGTTGCGGGCGCGGGCCGCGGTGAAGGGGCGGGACATGTCCAGGTTGACGACCCTTGCCCCCGCGGCCTGGGCGGCAGCGACCGACCCGTCGGTAGAGCCGGAATCGACATAGACGACGGGGAAGACATCGGGCGGGATGGCGGCAAGTGCCGCCACAAGGCGCGCCCCTTCGTTGCGGCCGATCAGAACGGCGGCGATGCGTGAGCCGGAGGTCATGGCCGCCTGTCAGACATTTTGTTCAGAATCGCTGCGGCGGAACAGCGGGCCGACGACATGGCGGCGGAAATCGGCAACGAAATTGCGCGGGCTGGAGGATGGTCTGCCGCGCAGGCGGCTGATCAGATTGCCAATCATCGTGCCCGAAAGCCGGGCAAAGGCGGTCAGGCGTGCACCGGTGCGGCCATGCTGCTTTTCAAAATACATCCGCCAGCTGTTGTACCAATAGGCGGGAAGCGGCGGGCGGTCGTCGGTGACGCGCGTGACGCCTGTGGCCGCGCCTGCGACATGGACCACCTTGGCCTGCGGCAGATGCCAGACCTGCCAGCCCTTGCGTTTCAGCCGGTGCATCAGATCGACCTCTTCGTAGTAGAGAAAGAAATCGGGATCGAAGAAGCCCACCGCGGTCATCGCATCCATACGCGCCATCATCGACGCGCCCGAGACCCAATCCACCTCTTGCAAGGGCATATCCGCCGGGAAGGCGACCGTCTTGGTCTTGAACAGCCGGGCGACGGGGCCGAAATTCACGGCATCGACAAATTCCGAGATTGCGCCGGGAAAGCGGAACGCACAGGTCGCCGGGGCGAGAGACCCTTCATGCAGGATGGCGCTGCCCACGACAGCGGCCTTGGGGTGTTGGTCGAGAAAGGCGGAAAGCTGCGCCACGGCATTGGTTTCAAGCCGTGCGTCGGGGTTGAGCAGAAACACCTTGGCAGGTGGCGCCGCACGCTGGGCCAGCTTGTGCAGCACGACATTGTTGCCGCGTCCGAAGCCGTGATTGGTGGATTCCAGATGCAGCGTCACGGCATCGCCCCAGCGCGGCGCGGTCTGGCGCAGGACCGCCGCGTCATCGCCGGGAGAGGCATTGTCGACAAGGTGCACCTCGACCGTCAGGCCATCGGGCGCGCGATGCAGCACGCTTTCGACAGCGGCGATGGACATGTCTGCCGTGCCATAGTTCACGATGATCACGGCAACATCTGTGGTCATCAGACGGGATCCTTTCGCCCGGCGCGGGGCCGGTCAGGGTTGATCGGGAATCGTTGCGGGACCATGCCTTTGGAGGCCTCGCATTTGCAAATGTTAAGATTTCGAATGGCGGCCATGGTGCCTTTCGGTCAACATTGCCCGGGCTTTGGGGCGGCTTGTTTCCGTGCAGACCTGCGCGAAAGCGCCAAGCTGCGGAATGTGGGCGCGATGCCGCGACAAGCCGCAGAATTGATGCAAGGAAAGGCATTTGAACCGCGCGCAGGGTGGACGGCGATGGCCATTTGGTGCGACAGTGCGTGTTAACGAATATTGATCCGCTGTCCGACAGGTTGCACCGCCCCGATGCCCAATGCATTTGCCTTTGTCGTGGTCTTCAGCTGGCCTTTGGCGGTTTATCTGCTGTTCCGCTATCTGCCCCGGGTCGAGGCGCTGTGCTGGTCGATCCTTGCCGGCTATCTGCTTTTGCCGACGCGCGCGGGGGTGGACCTGCCGCTGATGCCTGTCATCGACAAGGATGTGATCCCGGCGATGACGGCGGCGCTGCTGCTGGCCTTTGGCATGGGGGCGGCCAAGGTGGGGGATATGCACGGCAGGGCGGGGCAGGGCGTGGCCGTTGCCAATGCTGATGACGGGTGGAGGTGGGGGCCGTTCCTTCCGCTTGTGCTTATCCTGTTTGCCTCGCCGATCATGACCGTGCTTACGAACCCGGAGCCGTTGGTTTACGGGCCGCTGTTGTTGCCCGGTTTGCAACCCTATGACGCCATCTCGATCATCAGCCGGCTTGCGCTGATCGCACTGCCGTTCATTCTGGCGATGCGATACCTTGCATCCCCGCAAAGCCATGTGGTGCTGCTGAAGGTGATCGTGACGGGGCTTTTGTTCTATTCGCTGCTGATCCTGTTCGAAGTCCGGATGAGCCCGCAGCTGAACGTCATGTTCTTCGGCTTTTTCCCGCATCTGTTCGAACAGCACATGCGGGCAGGCGGGTTCAGGCCTGTGGTCTTTCTTCACCATGGGCTGTGGTTGGCGATTTTGGTGGCGATGTCCATCATCGCGGCGGGTGCCTTGTGGCGGCAACGGCTGTTCGAAGGGGAGCGGGCGGGTCAGTGGCTGCTGGCCGGTTTTTACCTGCTGGTGGTTCTGTTCCTGTCGAACAGCCTTGGGGCCTTTGCCATTGCGCTACTGTTCGCGCCTGCTGTTTTGCTGTTCGGAACGCGCGGCCAGATGCTGCTGGCAGGTGCGATTGCCGCAATCGTTCTGCTTTATCCCATCCTGCGCAGTGCGGATCTGATCCCGGTCGATCGGATTGTCGCCATGGCCGAGGGGGTCAGCGCGGAACGGGCTGCCTCGCTTCAGTTCCGGCTGGACAATGAAGATGCGCTCGGCGCGCGGGCGGCAGAAAAGCCGTTTGCCGGATGGGGGACATGGGGGCGCAACCAGCTTTATGATTCCGAGACGGGCCGAGCGGTGAGCGTGACCGACGGGGTCTGGATCATCGTGATCGGCAGCTATGGCTGGTTGGGATATATCGCACAGTTCGGATTGCTGACCTTGCCCACGCTGATGCTGGCCTTTGGGCGCAGGTCATCTGCCCTGACGCCTGCCACCTCGGGGCTGGCTTTGGTGATGGCGGCGAACCTGCTGGATCTTTTGCCCAATGCGACGCTGACGCCGATCACATGGCTGGTGGGCGGGGCGTTGGCGGGGTTCTGCCTCTATCGCGCGCCGGCAGAGAAACCGGCCGAGGGGCCTGTGCTGGATACACCCAAGCGGAGTTGGGGTGTGTTGACTGATCGGCCGCGCCAGACATCGGGGAGCGCACCGGTTCCCGGCGCGGATTGGCGCGCAGACTGGCATGGACCGTCGCGCCCGGTGCGGCGGTTGGGCAAAGACGACAAGTGACATAGTGGAAGGGTTGGCCCCGCTGGCGTTGGCCAGTCGGGGCACCGTTCAGTGGGGCTGTCAGGCCCCTACGGCCATGGCGCGGAAGGTTGCGTTGTCCTGCACCAGTTCGTCATAGGTGCCGGAGGCCGCGATGCCGCCTTTTTCCATCAGGAAGATGCGGTCGCAGCCGCGCACCGTTGTCAGCCGGTGCGCGATCAGGATGATGGTCGTATCGGCCCGGATGTTCTGGACCGCCTCCATCACCACGCGTTCGGTGATGTTGTCGAGCGCGCTGGTCGCTTCGTCCATGATCAGCAGCGAGGGCGAGCGATAGAGCGCGCGGGCGATGCCGATCCGCTGGCGCTGGCCACCCGACAGGCGGACGCCGCGTTCGCCGACAAGGGTGTCATAGCCCTGTGCCAGTTCGGTGGTCACGAAATCATGCAAGGCCGCGGCGCGGGCGGCACGTTCCAGAGCGGCGCGGTCAATGGCTTCTTTCGGCACGCCAAAGGCGATGTTGGCGGCGATGGTGTCATCGGTCAGGAAGATCGACTGCGGCACATAGCCAAGCGTCTTTTGCCAAGCCCGCAGGTTATCGGGTGTGACAAGTGTGCCATCGACACGGATTTCGCCGGAATCGGGGGTAAGAAGCCCAAGGATCAGATCGATCAGCGTGGTCTTGCCAGCCCCCGTGCCACCGACAATGCCAATGGTGGTCCGGGCGGGGATGGTCAGGTCGAGCCCGTTCAGCGCCTGACGTTCGGCAGAGGCGTATTTGAACGAGACCTTGGACAGATCCAGTTTTTCGTCAAGACGCAGGGTTTGGGTTGCCGGAACGGCCGATGTGCCGCCCGTACCGGCCGCGTGGTAATCGGCCGCGATGGAATGAAGAACCGGCGTGCCGCCGCGGATGGTCGCAAGGCCATGGTAGATTTGCTGCAACGCGGGCAGCAAGCGCATGACGGAAAAGGCAAAGATGCCCAGCGTCGGAACGATGCCCGCGATGTTGCCATCGCTGCGGAACAGGAGCAGCAGCACCAGCGCGAGCAGGCCGCCGAAGGTGATCGCCTCAAGGAAATAGCGCGGGAGTTCGGAAATGATCCCCACGCGGGTTGCCGCCTGCGCGCTGAGGTGCGTCGCTTTGGCGAATTGGGCGCTGTAGACGGGTTCAAGGTTGAGCAGTTTCACATCCTTGATGCCACCCGTGGCTTCCTGGGCAATGCGGTAGCGCATTTCCAGGGTGGTCATGATGTCCTTTCCGCTTTGGTGCAGCTTGCCGCGCATCCGCAGATAGATCAGCGCATAGCTGCCCCCCAACAGGACAGACGACAGAAGCGTGACCTGCGGGTCCACAACCATGAGAAAGCCGATGGTTGCCAGCACGAGGATGATGTTCGAGGTGAGCCTGAGCAACGGTGTGATCACGCGCACGACCAGACCGTCGACTTCGGTCAGGACGTTCTTGCTTGTTTCCGAGCTGTTGCGTTCCAGAAACCACGCATAGGGTTGGCTGAGGTAGCGGCCAAGAAGGCGGGTCGCGATGGCCGCACCGCGCATATAGCCAAAGCGGACGATGGTATAATTGCCGATGGCCTTGATCGCGAGGCCGAAGATGACGACCCCGGTCACCAGCAAGGCAAGGGCGACCTGAAAGCTGAAATTGCTTTGGAAATCGAACAGGCCATAGGCCCAGGACAACCACGGATTTGTCGTGATGCTTTCCGGATTTGCCAGCACGTTCAGCAGGATAAGCACCGAGGAAACGCCTGCCACCTCGATCAGGGCGACGACGACCATCAGGACGGTCAAAAACAGGAAGCGCAGCCGTTCCCGGGCATCGAGAAGCGAGAATACCTGGCGGAAGACGTCAATCACGGAGCTCTCCATAAATCGTTAACGCAGTTTGATCCCGCAATCTGGCAAAGGAAAGGCCATGATCGGGATTGATCGGGACAGGCGGACGGAAAGGTGCAGAGATCGCAGCCTTTATTGGGCCTTTCCAAGGCCCCGGCGGCAGGCCACAACCGTGGCCTGCAAGGCATGCGTCACTGCGCGTCAGGATGGCGAATTCGCCCCTACACCCGTTTCCGGGATGCTGCGGACGACTCGCCATGCCACATCCTGCATCAGGCGGGCGGTTTCCGGGTCTGGAGCGGTTGCAGGGGTGCCGTCGGCGCGCAGCAGTTGATGCGGGAGGCCTTCGGGGCTGGAGCCGTAGAGAACGGCGTAGTGCACCAGCGCGACAAAGTAGTTGCCCATGTCATTGAGGTGGATCTGGTCGGAAAACAGATCGTTGCGGTCGCGCACGTTGCCGACGCCACCGCGGTCTTCGATCTCACGCACCAAGGCGGCCATGGCCTGACCGGCGGGGATCAGGTGGATCCGGGTGCCTTCGGGCAGGTTGTAGAGCGCCGGGCGCAGGATGCCGGCCTCCCAGTGGATTGGCAGGTCGGCATCAAGCCGTTCAAGCCAGCCTTCGGGATCATCCAGAGGGTGCCATGTTTCATAGAGATAGACGCGGGTGTCCGGGCGGGCCGCCTTGGCAGCTTCGGTGAACTGCGCGAGGTAGCGGCCGCTGTCAAAATAGCGCAGCGCATCGCGGATTTCGACCATTTCAGTCAAGACGATGGCATCGTAATCGCCGCTTGAAACAGCCTCACGCGCGTCGCGGTAGCGCGGATGGGCGTTTTCCTGTTCAAAGCCGTTCACGGGTTCATCGCCCCAGTGAGATTTCAGCGTGGCGCCCCAGCCGAGCTGGCTTTCATAGCCGTGGCCGTCGCCGGCAAGCTGGGCCAGCATGGCGGGCATGTCGCGGTTCACGAGGCTGTGGCCGATGTGATAGACGCGCAGCGCGCTGTCCGGCGCAGGCACGGGTTCGGCATAAAGCGAAGACATCTGTTGATCGGTCAGGCCCGGCAAGACAGGGACCGGGGTCGGGGCCAGACGCCACCAGACAGCCCCGGCGACCAGAGCGACAATCGCGGCGCTGACGGCAAAAAAACCTTTGCGTTTCATAATGATACTCCCGTGAAGATCAGGCCCTGTGACCGCAGGAGGCGGCCGTGGATGTCTTGCCCTGCGGCAAATCCGCCAACCGGGCGGCAAAACCGTGCACTGAACCCTGTCTCTGTCAGCCGCACGGTCATCGCATCAAAACCGATCAACGTGCCGGTCAGCGGAAACTGTGCCTTGTAGGCGGCTTCCTTGGCCGAAAAGACCTGACGGACATAGTGGCCCCGGTCCAAGATTGGAAGGGCCGCCAGTTCATCCGGGCCGCAGATTACGGGCCAGAGATCGGGGTCCAGCCCCGCATCCGGTTCGACATCCAGCCCTAGCGGCGCGCCCCGGCGCAGGGCTGCCACGGCAATGCCTGCGGAATGCGAGATGGAGCCGGAAATGCCCGCAGGCCAGAGCGGCAGGCGGTTCGGGCTGGCGGGGATGGCGACGTCAGGATGGCCAAGTGCGCGCAGGGCCTGCCGTGCGGCGGCGCGGCCTGCGGCAAATTCGGCCTGACGGGAGGGCACGGCGCGGGCCACGGCTGTGGCCTCATCCGGGTGGGCGGGTTCGTCATTTTCGGCAATCACCACGGCCGCCACGGCAACGCCGGGCGGAAACAGCCCGGCAAGGGCTGCTTCCAGCGGGGGGATCACCTGACCGGACTGCATGGTCAGGTTTGGGCTTTTTCCCGCGCCTCGCGCATGGCGCGGCGGCGGGCCATGGCATCGTTGCGGTTCGCATCATCGCCCGCGGGGAAGGGGCTGGCAGCGATCGGTTGCACGGCCTGTTGTGCCGGGGCAGCAGCCTGCCCTTGCCCCAGATGGGCCGCAAGCGCGGACAGCACCGGGAAGCGGAAGATATCGGTGATGGCAAGCCGGGTGGAGTTCAGCCGCGTCTTGAGTTCGCGATGCGCCTGAACGGCCAGCAGGGAATGGCCGCCGAGGTTGAAGAAATTGTCCGACCGTCCCACGGAGGGGATGCCGAGCACCTTGGCCCAGACTTCGGCAATCGCGGCTTCGACACTGTCGGTGGGGGCGGCGACAGCAGCGGTCGTCGGCACCTCGATCCGGCGCGCTTGGGGGGCGGGCAGGGCCTTGCGATCCACCTTGCGGTTCGGGGTCAGGGGGAAGGCGTCGAGCGCCACGATATGGGCGGGGACCATGATTTCGGGAAGCGTTTCACCAAGCAGGGCGCGCAGTCGGGCTTCATCGACCGGGCCTTCATGGGTGACATAGGCCACAAGGCGGACATTGCCCGGCACGTCTTCGCGCGGGATGACGACAGCCTGACGGATGCCGGGGGCAGCGTCGAGCGCGGCTTCGATTTCGCCCAGTTCGATGCGATGTCCACGGATCTTGACCTGATGATCGGCGCGGCCAAGGAAATCAAGCCGCCCATCGGCGCGCTGGCGGACCAGATCGCCGGTGCGATACATCCGGCCGTGACCGGCGAAGGGATCGGGGTGGAAGCGGTCGGCGGTCAGATCGTCGCGCTGGAAGTAACCCGGTGCCACGCCTTCGCCGCCGATCCACAATTCGCCTTCGTTGCCTGCGGGAACCGGTGCGCGGTTTTCATCCAGCACATAGAGCGCCGTGTTGGCGATGGGTTGGCCGATGTTCACCGTGCCATCGGACCCGGTGGTTGCTTCGACCGAAGACCAGATGGTGGTTTCCGTGGGGCCATACATGTTCAGCACCGGGCCACCGATGAGGGTGGACAGGTCCGAGGCGAGTTTGCCGGGCAGCGCCTCGCCCCCGACCATCAGGCGTTTGATGCCCTTGAGTGCGGTGCGTGCGCCATCATCTTCGGCCAGCATCCGCGCCATGGACGGGGTGCATTGCAGGTGGGTTACACGATGGGCGCGGATCAAGCCTGCCAGTGAACCATCCGCCTCGACCGCGCCATTGGCGCGGCGCAGCACTTCGGCCAACGGAGTAAGTGCCGCGAGCACCTTGGCCGACGGGATGCCATAGTCGATCAGGCAGGCGACTTCGTCGACGTCGATGGCCTTGACCTCTTCCACCCGTGTCACTGCATCTTCGATGGTGCCGAACAGGCCGGATTCTTCGAAATAGCGCTGGAAAGCGAAGTCGAGGATGCCTTCGAGTTCCTCGGCATCCAGACTGCCGAGGTCGATCTCCATCGGATTGGCCATTCCCTGCGGTTTCTTGAAGGCGGGGAAGGCCCAGGCGTATTGCTTGATCAGTGCGGCGGCACTGCGCAGGTAATCCTTCATCGGGCCGCGCGCGGTTTCCCGGGCGGTTTCGCGATCAGCGGCCAGATAGGTGTGCAGCATCAGCGTCACCTTGAAGGCGGCGGGGTCATGCCCAGCCTCGGCCAGCGCGGCGCGGTAGATTTTGACCTTTTCGCCCACCTCGGCCACCGACTGGCCCAGAAGGTGCGTCAGTACGTTTGCGCCCAGCCGCCCGGCATCGCGCCAGGTTTCCGGGTTGCCCGCCGTGGTGACCCAGATCGGCAGTTCTTTGGAAACCGGCCGGGGCTGGGTGGTGACGGCAAAGGGGGTGCCATCCTTGCGCGGGAAATCCACCGCCTCACCGCGCCAGAGGCGGCGCAGGGTGGTGATCGTATCAAGCATCGCCTGACGGTTGGCAGGCGGCGTGTTTTCCGGACGCAGGACGAAATCATCGGGCTGCCAGCCCGAGGCGATGGCAAGGCCTGCGCGGCCATTGGTCAGGTTGTCGATGATCGCCCATTCTTCGGCGATGCGGGCGGGATGGTGCAGTGGCGCGACGCAGCTGCCCGCGCGCACGCCGATATTGCGGGTGACCGCAGCAACAGCCGCGCCGGTGACCGACGGGTTCGGATAGGGGCCGCCAAAGGCGTGGAAGTGGCGTTCCGGCGTCCAGACGGCGGAAAAGCCGTGTGTGTCGGCGAATTTCGCGCCTTCAAGGAGGAGTTCATATTTCTTGGGGCCAGCGCCATCATCATTGCCCCAGTAGAACAGGGAAAATTCGATGGGGCGGGTGGAGACGGTGGTCACAGTCGCGCCCGACGGGCTGAGCCGTGCGGCATCGTCGGCCACGACGACCGTAAAGCCGCGTGCGAGCGTCCAGAACAGTTCCAGTACCGAGATGTCGAATGACATGGAAGTGACAGCCAGCCACGTTCCGGGATCAGCCCCCACCGCATCATCCATGCCAGTGAAGAAGTTGATCACGTTGCGATGGCTGATCATCACGCCCTTGGGCCGCCCGGTGGAGCCGGAGGTGTAGATGACATAGGCAAGGTCTTCGGCCTGCGGTCCATCTGCCGGGGGCGTGTCGGATGCCGCGGACAGGCGCGGATCGGTATCAAGGATCAGCTTGGCCGGACCTTCGGGCAGGGAGGGGGCGACTGAGGATTCGGTGACGATCACGGGCGCGCCGGAATCTTCGGCATAAAGCGCCAGACGGTCGCCGGGATAGGCCGGGTCCATGGGCACATAGGCCGCACCGGCCATCTGGATGCCAAGGGCGCCGGCGATCATGTCTGCCCCGCGATGCAGCGACAGGCCCACCAGCGTGCCGCGTGCCACGCCCATGCTGCGCAGGACGTTGGCGATACGGGCGGCGCGCTTTGCCAGATCGGCATAGCTGAGGCGGGTGGTGCCTGCGATGACGGCGGTGTGGTCGGGCTTTGCCGTGGCGGTGCGCAGCATCGCGGCGGGGATTGTGAGCGACCGGTCATAATCGCGCGCGGTGGCGGCCAGCGCGCCGGACAGGCGGGCGGTCTCATCGCTGGTCAGTGCGCTTAGGGTGCTGAGGTCGGCATCCGGACCCGCCGCGGCGATGGCCGCGACAAGGCGGGTGATGCGGTCGGCCAGCGCCTGCGCATCGGCCTGCGGCAGGCGAGTGGCGTCAAACCAGAGGCGGGGGAACTGATTGACGGTCAGGGTGACGGCGCTTCCGTCGAGCGGGGTGTCGCTGTCGCTCAGCGCAAACGCGGGCAGGGCGAGGCTGGCAAGGCCGGGTTCGCGCAAGGAGAGATCGGCGGCGATGCCCGTGGCGGCGCGCGCCGTGTCCATCGCGCGCGTGACCGAAGCGGCGGCCTGCGCGGCGGTGCCAGAGGCCGACAGGCGCAGCGGTGCCCAAGGCAGCACATAGCCGGGCGCAGCCGAGGGGGCGGTGGAGAAGGCGACATCGCCCATGCTGCGCCCGGTGGCGCGCAGAAGGGCGAGGGCGATGGTCGAAGCCTCTGTCGCAACGGAAAGGGGAAGCGACTGCCAGTCATGTTTCGCCGTGGCCGGGGCGCCGATGGCGATGGGATCGGCAGACAGCAGAAGGGCGCGGGTCTGGACCTCTGCCTCGGCGACGGGGGCGAGAGCGCGGGTCAGGCGGGCGGCTTCGTCTGCGGTGAGCGGGGCGAGATGGGTGATGCCCAGCGTGCTGGGGCAAATCGCGGTGCCATCCATGGCGCGCAGACCCGCAAGGCGCACCGCGCCGTTGGCGCAGGCGACGACGAGGCCAGCCTGTGTGGCCTCTAGCACCGTGCCGGGGACGGTGTGACCGGGTTCAACCTCGGCCATGGTGACAGCGAGGATGCGGCCGGCAGCGTCGATCTTGGGCAGGGAGAGTGGATTGCGATAACCGCTGTGATCCAGCGCGCGGACCATGCGGGCCACGACATCAGCCGATTGGGTGAAATCCAGCCGCGCGGCGGCGGCGGGGCGGTCAGCGCGGCGATAGACATGGCGGGTGCCTGCGCCCTGCGGGCGGCGCGGGTGACCACCTGCGGCCAGCGCGGTGATCACCTCGGGGAAGCTGTCGACGGCGGCGTCAAAGCAGCGGGCGTTCAGGGTGAAGGCGGTGTCGTCAGCGGCGATGTCGATGTCGCGGGTGGCCAGCACCTCGCCTTCATCAATGCCGCTGGTCATCAGATGCCATGTGATCGCGTGGCGCGGCTCGCCCGCCAGAAGCGCCCAGACCGGGGCATTCAGGCCCGCATAGCCGGGCAGCGGGCCATCGTGGAAGTTCACGCCGCCTTGCGTGGCGCGGGCCAGCACGGCATCGGGAACAAGCGACAGATTGGCGATGGAGAGAACCCAGTCGACCGTCAGATCGGCGGTGCGGGCGGGCAGGCCCGCGCCGGGGGCCAGCACCGGCAAGCCACGACCCGCCGCCCATTCGGCGACCCGCGCTTCACGCGTGACGACCGCGGCGATGCGGTGGCCCCGGTCAAGCCAGAGGTTGCCACATTCGGCGGTCAGGCTTTCATTGCCGATGAGGAGTGCAGAAAGGGTCATTGATCGTGTCCTGTCATTCGGCAGCAAGTTTGCGGGCTTCTGGTGCTACGGGATGGCTGGCTTCGGCCTCGGCCAGCGCGGCGCGCAGCCGGGCGGCAAGCACCCGGACGTTGGGTTCAAGCACCATGGAATCGTGGTCACCCGGCACTTCGACCACCTCGATCTGGGGTGCGTAGGGGGTCCATTCATTATCGGCGAAGACGTATTCGCGGCCACTGTTCACCCAGTTGCCGCCCGTCACCTTCCAGCGCCGGTCCAGCGGCGGACGGTAGAGGATGACGCGGCCCCCGGTCCAACCCTCGAGCGTGTAGACGCCGATGGCATGGCGGAAGGCGGCCTCGATCGAGGCGTTGTGGAAGGACGGAACCGTCGTGTCAGGTTCGCCCGCGGCGATGGCCTTGCGCGAACGTTCCCATTCGATGCGGCGGCGCGCCCAATCGGCAAGGAAGCGGACGCCGCCCTTGCGCAGTTCGGCGCCCTTGATCATCGCGCGATCAGCGCGGCTGAGCGGTTTGGGCACCGGCATCGGCGTATCGAGAAGGACAATGATCGCCACCTCTTCGCCCGCTGCGCGCAACTGGCGGCCCATTTCCCAGGCGGTCAGACCGCCACCCGAGAAGCCGCCCAGCAGATACGGGCCGTGCGGTTGGATCTGGCGCAGTTCTTCGATGCAACTGGTGGCGGCCTCTTCCAGCGTGTCATGCGGGGCGGCGTCGCCGAACAGGCCGCGCGCCTGCAACCCGTAGAAGGGCCGGTCGCTGCCCACGAGATGGGCCAGATGGCGCAGGTTCAGCACGTTGCCGAACATCCCTGCCACAAGGAAGAAGGGCGTGCGCGGGCCGCCATCGCGGGCATGCATGGGCACCAGATGGGTGAATTTCGGCCCCGCCGGGTTGGCCTTGGCGGCGGGATCGGCGGCCTTTTCATCCTCGGGGCCCAACTGTTCCGCGATCAGGGCGGCGCAACGGGCGATCGTCGGTGCCTCGAACAGGACCGAGATCGGGAAATCGAGCTTCCACTGGCGGCGGATCATCGCGAAGAGGCGCACGGCAATTAGGGAATGGCCGCCGAGGGCGAAGAAGTCATCCTCGACCCCGACTTCGGCCACGCCCAGAAGCTCGGACCAGAAGCCCACGAGCGTGCGTTCCACCTCGGTTCTGGGGGCGACATAGGCGCTTTCCAGATCGGGGCGGGCGAAGCCCGGGCCTTCGGCATCTGCGGGGCGTTCGCTGGCCTCGGCCTGACGCACCAAAGCGTGCAGATCAAGCGAGGAGACCAGCACCTGTGCCTGATCCGCGGCAAGGGCGCGCATGAAGGCTTCGGCCCCTTCGGCCGGACGGATGCCGTCTTCCAGCGCCTGCATCATCCGCGCCTCGGCTGGCGAGGCAGAGCGGGCGGCGGATTCGTCGGCGATGACCTCGGCCGGGGTGGCCGGGGCGGGGCGTGCAAGGACCAGTGCCGCGCTGACCGAACGGAAGGCGATGCCGGAGACCTCGACCAGGATACGCCCTGACGGATCGGTCAAGGTCACGTCAAAGCTGGCGTTTTCCGGGCTGGGTGTGCCCTTGATGCGGACCCATGACCGGATTTCAGACGGCAGTGGCGCGAAGACGCGGACCGTGCCCGAGGTGACGGGAACCCAGATTTCGCCTTCTGGCGCTTCGGGCAGCAGGGCGAGGCCCCAGCCGGTGCCGATGTCATAGAGCGCGGGATGGAGCGCCGAGGTTTCGGCGTCCTTCACGGCATGGGCGGGAAGGGAGAGGGTCGCCAGACCCTCGGCTTCGCCAAGGGCCGTATGGCGCAGCACCTGCCAGCGCGGGCCAAAGGCCACGCGGTCTTCTTGTGCGCTGGGCAGGGCAACGCCGTCGCGCGCGCTTTGCCGGTTTGCACAGCGGGCGGCGATCGGGGCAAGGTCAAGCGTGCCGGGGCTGTCGGGCAGAGTTGCAACCTCGGCCTCTACGGCCAGCGCCCAGCCTGCGGTTTCGCGGATACGCGCCTCGATTCGGTGAGAGCCATCGCGCTGACGGGTCAGTGTGACGCGCAGATCGCGGGGCGCATCAGATTCAAGCCGGATCGGCCGCAGGACGGTGAGACCGGTAAGTGTAAAGGCGGGCGCTGCACCAAGGGCAGAAAGCGCCTCGGCGGTGATTTCGGGCCATGCGGCGCCGGGCAGGATGGCGGTGCCATCCTTCAGGCGGTGGTCATCCATCACCCATTGCGCGGTGGAGAGCGTGGTCGAGAAGCGCGCGCCGGTATCCGTGCGGGCCATGCGTTCCAGGATCGGCAGGCCGGGAAGCGGCGCGTCGGCGGCGGCATCGCCCTGACGGCGGGCGGCGGCGTCGGCGGCCATGCCGATACCGGACCAGATGCCCCAGTCGATGGCGGTGACCTTGGTCTTGCCCCCCGCGCGGTGCCGCGCGAAGGCGTTGAGGTATTCGTTGGCCGCCACGTAATCGGATTGCCCCGCAGGGGCGATCACGGTGGAGGTGGACGAGAACAGCACCAGATGCGCAAGGCTGCCATCGGGAAGCAGGCTGTCGAGCAGTTTGGTGCCGTGGACCTTGGGCGACAGGACGGATTCTGCAGCGCCGGGATCCTTGCCCAGAAGGGGCGCGTCATCGACCATGCCCGCGGCGTGGACCAGGCCATGGATCGGGCCAAGCTCGACCCGGACACGATCCAGCGCTGTGCGCATGTCTTCGGGGTTGCAGACATCGGCGGCCAGCGCAAGCACCGGGCCAAGCTGTTCTAGCCGTTTCAGGACGCCCGCACGGGCGCTGCCTGCGGCGGGCAGGCTGCGGCCGATCAGGGCGACCTTGGCCCCGTTTTCGCGCATCAGCCGTTCGGCCACGGTCACACCGATGCCGCCAAGGCCGCCCGTGATGACCCAGACCGAACCTTGCGGAATATCGACCGCTTCGGGCAGGGGCGCGGGGGCGAGACGGGTTTCAAAGCGGCGGCTGCCGCGCAGGGCGGCGACGGTGTTCGCCGGAGAGGCGAGCATCTCTTCGAGCACGAGGTTGACGGTTTCCGCCGGGATCGCATGGCGCGCTTCGGGCAGGGCCACATCTAGCAACGCAGCGGTCAGACCCGGCAATTCGCGCGGCATCACGCGGACGGGGCCGGAGACGGCGGATTTTTCGGGGTAGGGCAGCGCCTCCTTGCGGACCTGCGCGGCACCTGACGTGATGACGGTCAGATGCGGCAGGGGCTTCAGACCCGCTTCGCCCATGGCCTGGCCAAGGAAGAACAGGCTCCAGAACCCCTGTTCCAGATTGCGGTGGAAGAAGCTGGAGCCGGGGCGGAAGGTTTCCGCATCCGTCACCAGCCAGAAATGGGCGATGCGGGCGGGGGTCAGATCACGCAGGGCGAGATCGGCGATCAGGGCCTCATACCCTTCGCGTCCGTGTTCGGGGGCGAGGGTGTAGGTTTCATCCCCGGTGCGGGCAAAGGCATCGCCGGCATGAACGGTGATGACGCGATGGCCGCCAGCGCGCAGGCGCTGCACGGCGGCGCGGGCAAGCCCGGCCTCATCGGCAAAAACCAACCATGTCAGGGGGGCGCCCAGTTCGCTTTCCACATCGACAAGGCAGTCGGACGGGGCCGCGCGCCAGGCGAGGCGATAGCCGAAATCCACCAGATTGCGATGGCGAGTGGGCAGGATGTCAGCCTCTTGCACTGCGGCGGGAAGGCTGGGTTCGACGAAGTAGCGCGAGCGTTGGAAAGGATAGGTCGGCAGCGGCACGCGGCGGCGTTTGGCATCGCCCCACAGTTGCGACCAGTCGGTCGCCGCGCCGCAGGCCCAAAGGCGGCCCAGCGTGGCGATGAAATGGCGGTCATCGGACACGGTATCATCGGGGTGGCGCAGGCTGGCGGGGACGGGCTGGCCGCCCATCGCGCCATTGGCCTGTGCCAGCGTGGCAAGCGCGCGGCCGGGGCCGACCTCAAGATACACGCGGTCGGCCTTTTCGCGCAGTTTCGCGATGCCATCGGCAAAACGGACGGTGCCGCGAAGGTGAGCGACCCAGTAATCCGGGCTGGTTGCCTGTTCCGCCGTGAGCGGCTGGCCGGTGCGGTTGGAGATGATCGGGATCTGTGGGGGTGACAGGGTCATGCCTGCCAGATGCGCCCGGAAATCGGCGAGGATCGGTTCCAGCATCCGGCTATGGGCCGCGATGTTGATGGCGATGCGGGTGGTCTCTACCCCGTCGGCGCGCAGGCGTTCGGCCAGCGATTGCAGACCGGCATCCGAGCCGGACACGACCGTCAGTTCGGGCGCATTGACCGAGGCGATGTCGAGATCACCAAGATAGGGGGCGAGCGCGGATTCCGACAGCGGCACCGACAGCATCCCGCCAGCGGGGACAGTGTCGAACAGTTTGCCGCGCAGGTGGACAAGGCCGATCACACCTTCCAGCGTCATGACCCCCGCGATGCAGGCGGCGGCATTCTCGCCCATGGAATGGCCGATCAGGGCGGCGGGGCGCACGCCCCAGCTTTCCCACAGCCGCGCCAGTGCGATTTCAACGATCAGGATCAGCGGCAATTGCAGCGAAGGGCGGCGCAGGGTTTCGCCGGCCTGTGCCTCGGCCCCCGGTTCGGGCAGCCACAGAGCGCGGATATCCTCGGTCGTCAGCTTGCCCAGAATGGCAAGGCCACGGTCCATCCATTCGGCAAAAACCGGTTCGGTTTCATAGAGGTCGCGCGCCATATTGGGGTATTGCGCGCCGCCGCCGGGGAACATGAAGACCACATCGGGCGTATCGCCCACGCGGCGCTGGGTAAAGACGCGGCGGGGATCGGCGGCCTCGAGCATCCGGGCCGCTTCTTCGTGGCTGGCTGCTACCAGCACGCGGCGGTGTTCAAAGGCGCGGCGGCCTTCCTTGAGCGTATGGGCCACATCGGCAAGCGGCTGTTCGGGATGCGCGCGCAGATGGGCGGCAAGACGCTGTGACGCCTCGTTCAGCGCGGTCTGGCTGCGGGCGGACAGGGTAATGAGCTGGAAGGGCCAGTCGCTGCCTTCAGAGACGGCCAGTTCGGGTGCTTCCTCCAGCACGACATGGGCATTCGTGCCGCCCACGCCCAGCGAGTTGATGCCCGCCCGGCGCGGCCCCTTGCGGCGGGGCCAGTCGGTCAGACGGTCGTTCACGCGGAAGGGGCTGTTGTCGAAATCAATCGCCGGATTGGGGGATTCGAAGTTCAGGCTGGGCGGCATCTGGCGATGGTGCAGCGAAAGCGCGGCCTTGATCAGGCTGGCCACGCCTGCGGCGGTGTCGAGATGGCCGATATTGGTTTTCACGCTGCCGATGCGGGCAAAGCCCGTGTCGGATGTGGTGCGGCGGAAGGCTTCGGTCAGGGCGGCAACTTCGATCGGGTCGCCCAGATAGGTGCCGGTGCCGTGGCATTCGATATAGTCAACGCTGTCGGCGGGAACGCCCGCAACCTGCATCGCTTCGGCAATGCAGGCGGCCTGGCCTTCGACAGAAGGCGCAAGGTAGCCTGCCTTGGCCGCGCCGTCGTTGTTCACCGCGCTGCCCCGGATCACGGCCCAGATATGATCGCCGTCTGCAATGGCATCCGACAGGCGGCGCAGCACGACGGTGCCAGCGCCCGAACCAAAGACCGTGCCCTGCCCGCGATGATCGAAGGCATGGCAGACGCCATCGGGCGAAAGCACCTCGCCCTCTTTGTAGATATAGCCCCGGTTCTGCGGCAGTTCGATGGTCACGCCGCCCGCAAGCGCCATGTCGCATTCGCCGTTGAGCAACGCCTGCACCGCATAGTGGACCGCAACGAGCGAGGTGGAACAGGCGGTCTGGACCGAAAGCGACGGCCCCTTCAGATCGAAGATATGGCTGACGCGGGTGGACAGGAAATCCTTGTCGTTCCCGGTATGGCGCAGCAGGAACATGCCGGTGCTGTCGACCAGCGCGCGGTTGCTGCAGAGGTTGAAATAGAAATAGCTGCCCATGCCGCAGCCAGCGAAGACGCCGATGCGCCCCTTGAAGGATTCGGGCGGGTGACCTGCGGTTTCGAGCGCTTCCCACGCCACTTCGAGGAAGTGCCGATGCTGCGGATCAAGGATCGCGGCCTCTTTCGGTGAAAAGCCGAAGAATTCGGCATCGAACCGGTCGAACCCGTCCAGCGGGGCCGCAAAGGGAACATAAGCGGGATTCTTGAGCATCGCTGGGCTTTCGCCCGCAGCGATCAGTTCCTCTTCCGTGAGTCGGCGGACAGCGGAACGGCCTTCGCGCAGATTGGTCCAGTAGCTGCCGACATCCGGCGCCCCCGGCAAATGCGCGGCCATCCCCACGATGGCGATGTGGGTGTCATCCGTATCCATGTTAACCTTCTGATCGCTCAAAACAGTGCCTTCCGATTTCGGACGGCAGCACCTGAAACACTGGTTACTTACGGAAAACTGATACAATACAGGGCATTCGCCGCCGGAGGGAGGAAATGCCTAGCTTCTATGGCGGAATAATGACCACCTTCAGACAGGAAAAAGAGGCAAACGCCAGTGTGTATTTTGGCGACAGCCTGTTTCCAGAACCATAGTTTATTCCCTCTGTCCCCCCAGCGGCAAGCCATGCCGGGCCGATCGGGGTGGGTTGCGTCACCGAAGCGCAGGCTTCCTGTGCCGCGCGCTGCGGGCAAACCACGCAAAAGCGGGCAAATTGGTCACTTTTGAGGCTTTGCAAGCGTGTCATGCTATTAGATAATGTTAAAAACGCTGTCGCGGTGCCCGGGGAACGGCTATTGCGTCTGTAGAGAACCGGTAGGATCCGCGTCCACGGTCGCAACACAGGCAATCTGGCTGCGCCCGCGGAAAGGAAGAGGGAAGAATGATGAAATTTGTGCAAATGATGCTGGCGGCGCTGATGGCACTGCCATTTCTTGCTGTGGATGCCGCCGCCCAGGATTATCGCCTGCAGCGCGGGGATACCGTTCAGATTGAAGTGCTTGAGGATTCCACCCTGAGCCGATCGACACTGGTGCTGCCGGATGGGCAGATCACCGTGCCGCAAGTTGGCACCGTTCGCGCCGCAGGCCGCACGCTGGAGCAGTTGCAGATAGATGTTGCGCAACGCCTTGCACCCAGTTTTGCAACGCCGCCGACGGTGTTCGTCACGCTGTCCTCGCTTGCGCCGATCATCGACCGGCCCGAACGCACCATCGATATCTTTGTCATCGGCGCTGCCAATGCACCGG
Organism: Fuscovulum sp.; assembly: GCA_035192965.1. Classification (NCBI taxonomy): domain Bacteria; kingdom Pseudomonadati; phylum Pseudomonadota; class Alphaproteobacteria; order Rhodobacterales; family Paracoccaceae; genus Fuscovulum; species Fuscovulum sp. The sequence continues at coordinate 1,234,390 of CP136571.1, forward strand.
GTCGCGTGCAGATCCCGCCGGGATCGACTCTGCTGCAGGCGCTGAGCGCTGCAGGCGGCCTGTCACCGTTCGCGGCAGACAAGCGGGTGCAACTGCGCCGTGTCGACAAGGCCGGAAATGAAAAGATCTACCGTGTTGATTACGATGCGATCGAACGTGGCGTGTCGAACGTGGGCACGACCCGCGTTGTTGATGGCGATGTGATCGTCATTCCGCAGCGCAAACTGTTCGAATAAGCGCGGGGATGCGGGATATGGGGTTGATCCGGGGTGCATGCCTTGCCCTTGCGGCAGGAACTGCCGCGACGGGCGTCGCTGCGCAGGACGTGGGTGGCGTGCGCCAGACCTTTGATGTCGAGCAGCGCTTTGAATTCGGGCGCAACCTCGATCTGGCGACCCCGGCAGAAGGATCGAGCAGCGTCGCCGCGACGGTGCTGAGCTATGGTCTGTTCAGTGAAACACCGCTGGATCGGCTGGCCTTTACCGCCTCTGGCGCGCTGGTGATCGAAAACTCGCCCGATACGGCCGGAACGGAAGTGGATTTCGGCCGCCCCGAGGTGGGTTTCCTATATGTCCGCGAAGTGCCTGACGCGCTGTTTTCGGTCGCGCTGCGCTATGTCAGCGATGATGTAAGCGCGCTGGCCGATGATCTGACCGTTGCAGACGCCACCGGGACGGAAATCGATTACGGCGTGATTCTGCGCTATGAGGCGTTGCGGAATTCGCCTGCCAGCATCTTCGTCGAGGCGACATTCGATGCCACCGAATACGAGGATACAATCGACCCGACGCTGATTGAAAGCGATACCTATGGGCTGACGGCCGGTACTCGGCTTCGCTTTTCCGAAGTTATGGATGGTGTGTTCAGCTTGGGCGTCACACGGGAAGATGATGCCGCCGGCGTTGTAGCTGATACGTTCATCATCCGTGCCGGCGTCGAGTATGACATGATTGATGGCTTTGCCGCGGTCTTCCTGACGCGCGAAGAAGGCGACATCGAAGACAGCACATCGCTTGAGTTTGATTACACCCAGGATCTGCCCGTCGGCGCGCTGAGCCTGGGCGTGACCATCGCGCAGACCTTCGATTCCGGCGTGGGCGAGCGGACGGACGAAACGGATATCGAGATCGGCTGGACACAGGCCATCAACGACGCTTCGGCCATAGCGGTGAGCCTGTCCTGGGCGCAGAGCGACGCGCCGTCAGAGCAGATTACGGAAACCGAGTTGGGCGCGACCTACAGCTATGCCTTGACCGAGGAAACCAGCCTCGACGTCGGCGCAAGTTTCCGTGAGCGCGATGATGCGGGCGGGCGGGCCTCGTCGCCGCTGGTGTTCTTGGCGCTTGGCCGCAGCTTCTGAATTTCAGCAGACCCGCACGACAGCAGCACCCGCCATTGGCGGGTGTTTGTTTTTGGTGATCGTGCCTGGATACTCGAACCCGGTCTGTTCCTACGCTTCGCCGAAGGCGACGGGTTCGCTGGAACTGGGTGATTTCAGACGCCAGAGTGGGGGCGTTTCTTCCCGCAGTTTGGGTTAGCCAGCGGCGCCCGCCGGTGATCGTCAATCGAATTGGAAGGATGTTGGTGGAGCCAGGGAGGATCGAACTCCCGACCTCTTGAATGCCATTCAAGCGCTCTCCCATCTGAGCTATGACCCCACCGGAGGTCGAAGCGTTGCGGCTTCGATGGGCGAAGCGTTGCCGCTTCGTTGGGCGCTGTCTAGTAGAGGGCGCGGTGGGGTGCAAGTGAAAAAAGCACCCGATTTCCGCGCCCTGCAACGGCCGACAGCGTGGCCTTATACCTCTTCCTCGTCGCCGGCCACATCGGCCAGATCGTCGAGCGAAACGTTGTCATCGGCATCGTCTTCGAGCAGATCATCATCCAGCTCGGTATCGTCGGCGACGCCCGTTTCCAGCAGTTCGTCATCGGCTTCCAGATCGTCGACGAGAACGTCATCGTCTTTTTCCGGAACGGCGCGGCTGATGACGGCGGCAGCCATCTTGCGGCGGGCGGATTCGATATCGACGACTTCGCCCGTATAGGGCGAAACGATGGGCGAACGGTTCAGGTCGTAAAAGCGCTTGCCGGTGGTCGGGCAAATGCGCTTCGTGCCCCATTCAGGATTGGGCATGGTGGTCCCCTTGTTCAGGCTGGCTGTCGATGGGCTGGAATGTCCAGAGTCGTGGTCGCTTGCCACAAGGCAAGGCGGGTGTCAAAGGCTTTCGCGGCGGGTTGGCCCTGTTGCCTGTGGGGTGCAAGTGGCTATCCTGTGCGTGGAATTCAAGAGGATGTTCAATGCCCCTGCTTCCCGGTTCCCCCCCGGTCGAGATCGTGCTGAAGCGATCGGCCCGCGCGCGGCGGTTTTCGCTGCGTGTGTCGCGGCTTGACGGGCGGGTGACGCTGTCGCTGCCCGCCCTTGCGCGAGAGGCGGAGGCGATGGCCTTTGCGCGCGCGCAGGAGGGGTGGATCCGCGAAACGCTGGCCGACATGCCGCAGCGGGCGGGGGTGGGAATCGGGTCAGTGCTGCCGGTTGAGGGGCGGCTGCTGCAGCTGGCACCGGGGGCGGGCCGTGCCGTGCGGGTGGAGGGCGATTCGCTGCTGATCCCCGGCGACCCGGCGCAGGCGGGCACACGGGCGGGGGCCTTTCTGCGCGCATTGGCGCGGGAGCGGCTGGTGGCCGCATCGGACCGCTATGCCGCGATGATCGGGCGGCAGGTGGTGCGGGTGACTTTGCGCGATACGCGGTCACGCTGGGGATCCTGCGCGCAAGACGGGGCGCTGATGTATTCCTGGCGGCTGATCATGGCGCCGGCATCGGTGTTGGACTATGTGGCCGCGCATGAGGTGGCGCATATGCAGGAGATGAACCACTCTGCCGCCTATTGGGCGGTGGTGGACCGGCTTTATCCCGGTTGGCAGGAGCAGCGCAAATGGCTGCATGCCGAGGGACAGGCATTGCACCAATACCGTTTCGGGGATTGATTTTCCCCTGTCAGCGGTGCTTGGCTGCGACCCATGCCGATTACCCCGCGCCAGACCGACCCAAACGCCGCCGCGCATGAGCGATTGTACCGCAGCCTGCGTCAGCAGGTGATGCATGGCGAATTGCCGCCCGGTCAGGCCATGACGCTGCGCGGCCTTGGAAAGCAGTTCGGCGTGAGCATGACCCCTGCGCGTGAGGCGGTGCGGCGGCTGGTGGCGGAGGGCGCGCTGACGCTGTCCTCGTCCGGCCGGATTTCCACACCCGAGTTGACGCCGGAGCGGATCGAGGAATTGGCGGCGATCCGGGCCATGCTGGAGCCCGAGATGGCAGCGCGGGCGCTGCCACGGGCGCATTTCGCATTGATCGAGCGGTTGGCAGCGATCAATGCGCTGAACGCCGAGGCCGTGGTGAAGCAGGACGCAGTGGCCTATGTGCGGACCAATCTGGAATTTCACCGCACGCTGTATTTGCGCGCGCAGGCCCCGGCGATGCTGGCCATCTGTGAAACTGTCTGGCTGCAATTGGGCCCCACAATGCGTGCGCTTTATTCCAAGCTGCGCCGGAAAGAGCCGCCACAGCACCACCGCATGATCCTTGCCGCACTGAAGGCGGGGGATGAGCCGGGGCTGCGGCTGGCGGTGCGCACGGATGTGACGCAGGGCCTGCGGCATCTGGCCGGGTGATCGCTTGATCCGACTGTCCCCTTTGGTGCTGCTGACAGCGGCTGTGGCGTTGGTGGGGTCAAACTCGCTGGCGCTGTCGCCCATCGCGCTCGAGGTGGGGCGGGGGTTTGGTGGCGCGAGCGCGCGGGAGGTCCTGATCGCGGCATCGCTGTTCGGGGCCGGGACGGCGGTGGCTGCGGTGGGGGTTGCGCCCTGGGCGGACAGGATCGGGTTGTCCCGCGCGCTGGGGCTGGCGTTGGTGGTGCTGGTGTTGGGCATGGCAGGCACGGCGCTGGCGCCATCGCTGGGGGTGTTGTGGCTGGCGCAGGCGGTGGCGGGGATCGGGTCGGGCGTCGCTTTGCCTGCGACTTATGGGCTGGCAGCCGAGATTGCGCCCAAGGGGCGCGAGAGCACCTATCTGGGCCGGGTGCTGATGGGGTGGACGCTGTCGCTGGTCTTTGGGGCGTCAGCCGCCGCGTTGATTGCCGACGTGGCGGGCTGGCGGGCGGTGCATGGGGCGTTGGCGGTGGCTGGGCTGGCGGTGTTGCTGGCACTGCTCCTGTCACCCCGGATGGGGGCCGTGCGCGCGGCGCAGGGGGGGAGTCCGTGGTCCGCCTTGAGGGTGCCGGGGATCGGGCCGGCGCTGCTGGTGGCTGGGGGCTATATGGCGGCGTTCTATGGGCTTTATGCTTATGTCGCGCCGCATTTGCAGGCGGGGCTGGGCTGGCCGGTCTGGATGGTGGGCGCAGTGCCTCTGGTCTACGGCATCGGGTTCGGCGCGGCGGCGCTTGGGGATCCGTGGATCGACCGCTTTGGCGCGCGGGTGGTGGCGCCTTGGGTGTTCGGGGCGCTGGTGGTGCTTTACCTCTGCATCGCGGCGGTGGCAGGGTCGGCCTGGGGGCTGGTAGCGGCTTGCCTGCCTTGGGGCATGATCAACCATCTGGGCCTGAACCTGATCGTGGGGCGCTTGGCGGGGCTGGACGCGGCACGGCGGGGGGCGGTGCTGGGGTTGAATTCGGGCGTGACCTATCTGGCGATGTTCGTGGCGACGCCGGTCTTCGGGGCGGTTGAGGCGCGGCTCGGTTTTGCGGCCTGTGCCGTGTTGGCGGCGGGCTGTGTTCTGGCCGCGCTGGGCGATGCGCTGCGGCGGCGGTCGCTGCGGTAAGGGTTGGCGGGGACGGCTGTCCCCAGCGCGCCCGATGCCCCGGCGGTGGCTTGGGTGGCCGCCGGGGCATGGGTATTTGGGCCAAGATGAAAGGGCTTGGCCGGGCTTACCTAGGCGTGGATCGCTCCGTCGCCGCAGGCCAAGGCAGCCTCGCGCACGGCTTCGCTATAGGTCGGGTGGGCGTGGCAGGTGAGGGCGAGGTCCTGGGCCGAGGCACCGAACTCCATCGCAACACAAATTTCATGAATCAGGTCACCTGCCATCGGCCCGATGATATGCGCGCCGAGAATGCGGTCGGTGGCCTTGTCTGCGAGGATCTTGACGAAACCGTCCCCCTGAAAAACGGCCTTGGCGCGGCCATTGCCCATGAAGGAGAACTTGCCGACCTTGTAGGCGCGGCCTTCGGCTTTGAGCTGTTCTTCGGTCTGGCCGACAGAGGCGACTTCGGGGGTGGTGTAGATTACGCCGGGGATGACATTGTAATTCACATGGCCCGATTTTCCGGCCAGGATTTCTGCCAGTGCCATGCCTTCATCTTCGGCCTTATGCGCCAGCATGGGGCCGATGATGGCATCGCCGATGGCGTATAGGCCCTTGATATTGGTGGCGAAATGCGCGTCGGTCTTGACCTGGCCGCGCGGCAGCATCTCGACCCCGAGGGTATCGAGGCCGAGGCCCGCCACATAGGGGCGACGACCGGTGGCGACGAGGACGGTGTCGGCCTCCAGCGTGGCGTCGGAGTCATCCTTGCGGAGTTTGTAGCGGACGGTGGCGCCGGTCTGGCCCTTGTCCACGCCCTGCACGGCGGCGCCGAGGATGAATTTCAGGCCCTGTTTTTGCAGGATGCGCTGGAAGGATTTGGCGACTTCGGCATCCATGCCGGGGGTGATGGCGTCGAGGTATTCGATCACCGTGACCTCAGCGCCGAGGCGTGCATAGACCGATCCCATTTCCAGACCGATCACGCCTGCGCCGATCACCACCAGCTTTTTCGGGATCGCCTTGAGGGTCAGCGCGCCGGTGGAGGTGACGACCACCTCCTCATCAATGGTCACGCCGTTCAGGGGGGAGGATTCGGAACCCGTTGCAATCACGATGTTTTTCGCGGTGTGCACCTCATCGCCCACCTTGACCTGACCGGGGGCGGGGATGCTGGCCCAGCCCTTGATCCAGGTGACCTTGTTCTTCTTGAACAGAAACTCGATGCCCTTGGTGTTCTGGCCGATCACATCATCCTTGTAGCCCAGCATCTTGGCCCAATCGACGGTGGGTGCCGCGCCCATCAGGCCCATTTTTTCAAAGTTTTCATGGGCTTCGTGCAGGTGATGGGTCGCGTTGAGCAGCGCCTTTGAGGGGATGCAGCCCACGTTCAGGCAGGTGCCGCCCAGCGTTTCGCGCCCTTCGACCACGGCGACCTTGAGCCCCAGTTGCGCGCAGCGGATGGCGCAGACATAGCCGCCGGGGCCGCCGCCGATGATGATTGCGTCAAACTCTGCCATGGGTCGTTTCCTTCTGTTCGGTGCCGTTTGCGGCGTGCAGCTTGTGGTGCAGCAGATTGTGCAGACGGCTGTGCATACGAATGTGTCAGATCAGGGCGGCAATCAACATGGTCAGCGTGGCCGCGAAGCCCACAAACCAGATGGCCGACCGCCACGGACGCCAGCCAAGGGCATAGGCCGGGATGTAGAGGATGCGTGCGCCAAGATAGGCAAAGGCGCAGGCTTGGGTGAGGGCGGTGGACTGATTGCCGAGCGTGACGACCACGACGGCGAGGGTAAAGAGGATCAGCCCTTCGAAGTGGTTGTTCATCGCGCGTTGCAGGCGACCTGTCAGCGGTGACATGGGCCGCGAGGGCGGGCGGTCGCGGGCGCTGGAGGTGTAGCCCACGCCAAGCTCCATGTTGGCGGGCACGGCGAAGAGGACGAACTGCACCATCTGGAGCAGGCCTGCGAGGGCAAGGGCGGTGAGTTCGGGGGTCATGGAGCTAAAGTCCGGTCTTGCGCCAAAAAGTTTCGGATGATTTCCCAGTTTTCGCGGTAGGAGTCCCGATCTGGGATCTTCTTAGTCATGACCTTCTTCCATCCATCGTCCCGCCGAACAGCTGCGACCGCACCCATCGGAAAGACAAACATTTCAGGTGCTTGCTTTACGATCTCTTTCGTCCGGTATCGGTTTCCCCGGTTCAAAAGCACGAACACCACAAAATCTGCGTCAAGGTTCTTCAGGGGAAAGCCGTGGTCAGAGTCTGACGCCCAGCGGCTCTTAACTTGAATCCTGGCTGACCTTCCCGCTTCTGGATTTACAGCGATGAGATCGTATCCCGGCATTTGAGTGTAAGTTTTGTAAGCGGGAATTCCTTCGATCAGCAGATGGGCGCAGACAAGGAATTCCGCGCCCTCCGCCTCAAGACGTGTATTTTGCCGCTTAACTTCCAACCTCACAGATCCATCAGCAACCGGCGCGGGTCTTCCAGCGCTTCTTTCACGCGGACGAGGAAGGTCACCGCGCCTTTGCCATCCACGACGCGGTGGTCGTAGGAGAGGGCGAGGTACATCATCGGGCGGATGACGATCTGGCCGTTCACCACGACGGGGCGGTCCTGGATCTTGTGCATCCCGAGGATGCCGGATTGCGGCGGGTTCAGGATGGGCGAGGACATGAGCGAGCCGTAGACGCCGCCGTTGGAGATGGTGAAGCTGCCGCCCTGCATTTCGGCCATGGACAGTTTGCCATCGCGGGCGCGCAGGCCAAGCTCGGAGATTTTCTTTTCGATCTGGGCGAAACCCATCTGGTCGGCGTCGCGGACTACGGGGACGACGAGGCCGGACGGGGTGCCGACGGCCACGCCCATGTGGACGTAGTTCTTGTAGACGATATCGGTGCCGTCGATTTCAGAGTTGACCTCGGGCACCTCTTTCAGGGCATGGGTGCAGGCCTTCACGAAGAAGGACATGAAGCCCAGTTTGACGCCGTGCTTCTTTTCGAACGCGTCTTTGTATTCGTTGCGCAGTTCCATGATGCCGGACATGTCGACCTCATTATAGGTCGTGAGCATGGCGGCGGTGTTCTGCGCGTCTTTCAGGCGGCGGGCGATGGTCTGGCGCAGGCGGGTCATCTTGACCCGTTCTTCGCGGGCGGCATCGTCGGCGGGGACGGGCGCGCGGGGGATGGCGGCGGGGGCGGGGGCGGCGGCCACGACAGGGGCCGGGGCGGCGATGGTGCGGGCGACGTCTTCCTTCATCACGCGGCCATCGCGGCCTGTGGCCTGCACCTGATCACGGGTCAGGCCAGCCTCGGCCATGGCCTTTTTCGCGGCAGGGGCGTCTTCGACATCCTTTTCGGCGGCGGCCGGGGTGGGAGCGGGGGCCGCGGCGGCGACGGGTTCCGGCGCCTTGGGTGCGGGTGCGGCGGCGCCTTCGGTCATGATGGCGAGGCGGGCATTTGCGGCCACGGTCGCACCTTCGGGGGCGAGGATTTCGGACAGCACGCCCGACACGGGGGCGGGCACTTCGACCGACACCTTGTCAGTTTCCAGTTCACAGAGCATTTCGTCCTGCTTCACGAAATCGCCCGGCTTCTTGAACCAGGTCGAAACGGTTGCTTCGGACACGCTTTCGCCAAGGGCGGGCACCATAACATCGGTCATCTTCGGTTCCTCCGCGCCGCTTTCGGGCGCCTGTGGTCAATACGGGGGGTGCCCGCGCCGGGGTGGCGCGGGCGGGATCAGATCAGGCGGTGGTGCCAAGCGCTTCGTTCACCAGCGCCTCTTGTTCGGCCTTGTGCCGAGAGGCGAGGCCGGTGGCGGGCGAGGCCGAGGCGGTGCGGCCGGCATAGGTGGCGCGCTTGTGCTTGGCCCCGATGCGGGACAGCACCCATTCGAGGTTGGGTTCGACAAAGGACCATGCGCCCTGGTTCTTGGGTTCTTCCTGGCACCAGATCACTTCGGCATTCTTGAAGCGTTCCAATTCCTTGACCATGGACATGGCCGGGAAGGGGTAGAACTGTTCAAGGCGCAGAAGATAGGTGTCGTCCTGACCGCGCTTGTCGCGTTCGGCCAGCAGGTCGAAATAGACCTTGCCCGAGCAGATGACGACGCGCTTGATCTTGGCGTCGGCCTTCAGTTTCAGGTCGGAATGGCCCTTTTGCGCATCGTCCCACAGCACGCGGTGGAAGGTGGAGCCGGTGGTGAAATCATCGGCATCCGAGATGCACATCGGGTGGCGCAGCAGGGATTTCGGCGTCATCAGCACCAGCGGCTTGCGGAAGGTGCGGTGGATCTGACGGCGCAGGATGTGGAAGTAGTTGGCGGGTGTCGAGCAGTTCGCCACGATCCAGTTGTCATTGGCCGACATTTGCAGGAAGCGTTCAAGCCGGGCTGAGGAATGTTCCGGACCCTGGCCTTCATAGCCATGCGGCAGCAGGCAGACGAGGCCGGACATGCGCAGCCATTTCGCCTCGCCCGAGTTGATGAACTGGTCGAACATGATCTGCGCGCCGTTGGCGAAATCGCCGAACTGGGCCTCCCACATCACCAGCGCATTGGGTTCGGCGAGGCTGTAGCCGTATTCGAACCCGAGGACCGCGTATTCCGACAGCATGGAATCGATCACCTCATACCGCGCCTGCCCGGCGCGGATGTGGTTGAGCGGGTAGTGCCGTTCTTCGGTCGATTGGTCGATGAAGGCGGAATGGCGCTGCGAGAAGGTGCCGCGCGTGCAATCCTGCCCTGACAGGCGAACGGGATAGCCTTCGGTAGCGAGCGAGCCGAAGGCCAGCGCCTCGGCCGTGGCCCAATCGAAACCCTGGCCGGTTTCGAACATCTTGGCCTTGGCGTCCAGTTGGCGGGCGACGGTCTTGTGGATGTCGAAGCCTTCGGGGACGCGGGTCAGCGCTGCGCCGATGTCTTTCAGCGTTTCAGGTTTGATGGCGGTCTGACCGGCCTGATATTCTTCTTTCTCGCGGTCCAGCCCGGACCAGCGACCATCAAGCCAGTCAGCCTTGTTTGGTTTGAAGTTCTTGCCGATTTCAAACTCTTCGTTCAGGCGGGCCTGGAAGGCGGCCTTCATATCCTCGATCTCGCCCTCGGGGATGAGGCCGTCTTTGACGAGGCGTTCGGTATAGAGTTGCAGCGTCGTCTTCTGCCGCTTGATGCGGGTGTACATCGCCGGGTTGGTGAACATCGGCTCGTCGCCTTCGTTGTGACCGAAGCGGCGGTAGCAGAAGATATCCAGCACCACGTCCTTGTGGAACTTCTGACGGAATTCGGTGGCAACGCGGGCGGCGTGGACCACGGCCTCGGGATCGTCGCCGTTGACGTGGAAGATCGGCGCTTCGACCATCAGGGCGATGTCGGTGGGATAGGGCGAAGAACGCGAGAAGTGCGGGGCCGTGGTGAAGCCGATCTGGTTGTTCACCACGATATGCATGGTGCCGCCCGTGCGATGGCCGCGCAGGCCAGACAAGCCGAAGCATTCGGCCACGACGCCCTGACCGGCAAAGGCCGCGTCGCCATGCAGCAGGATGGGCAGGACGGAGTGGCGGTCGGTCTGATCGCCGAGCTGGTCCTGCTTGGCGCGGACCTTGCCAAGGACGACGGGATTGACCGCCTCAAGGTGGCTGGGGTTCGCGGTCAGCGACAGGTGGACGGTGTTGCCATCGAAGGTGCGGTCTGACGACGCGCCGAGGTGGTATTTCACATCGCCCGAGCCGCCCACATCTTCGGGCTTGTAGGAGCCGCCCTGGAATTCGTGGAAGATGGCGCGGTAGGGTTTGGCCATGACGTTGGCCAGAACCGACAGGCGGCCCCGGTGGGGCATGCCGATGACGATTTCTTTCACACCCAGCGCACCGCCGCGCTTGATGATCTGTTCCATCGCCGGGATCAGTGCTTCGCCGCCATCAAGGCCGAAACGCTTGGTGCCCATGTATTTGACATGGAGAAACTTTTCAAAACCCTCGGCCTCGACCAGCTTGTTGAGGATGGCGCGGCGGCCTTCACGGGTGAAGGCGATTTCCTTGCCGTAGCCTTCGATCCGTTCCTTGAGCCAGCTGGCCTGTTCCGGATCGGAGATATGCATGTATTGCAGCGCGAAGGTGCCGCAATAGGTGCGTTTGACGATGTCGATGATCTGGCGCATGGACGCCATTTCCAGACCGAGCACCTTGTCGATGAAGATCGGGCGGTCCATGTCGGCTTCGGCAAAGCCGTAGGAGGCGGGATCAAGTTCCGGGTGCGGCGTGACTTCGCGCATTCCCAGCGGATCGAGATCGGCCACCAGATGGCCCCGGATCCGGTAGGCGCGGATGATCATCAGGGCGCGGATGGAATCCAGCACGGCGCGCTGAAGCTGTGCGTCGGTCAGCGAGACGCCCTTTTCCGTGGCTTTTTCAACGATCTTCTGCCCGGCGGCCTTTGCCTCGCGCGCCGGGGGGGCGGGCCATTCGCCCGTCAGGGCGGCGGTCAGGTCATCGGTGGGTTGCGGTGGCCAGTCGGCGCGCGCCCAGGACGGACCGGCGGCCTGACGTTTCGCATCCAGATCGCTGTCGCCGAGGGCGCGGAAAAACTCGGCCCATTGCGCATCGACGGCGTTCGGGTCGGCCGCGTAGCGGGCCTGAAGCTGGTCGATGTAATCGGCGTTGTGGCCTTGCAGGAAGCTTGAGGCGTGGAACTGGTCGTTGGGCGAATGTTCGGTCATGGTCTGTGTCCTCCCCGTGATGGGATTGGCGGCAAAGCGTCCTTGGCCGCCGGGATGGAAACGCTTATTCGGTCTGCCCGAACAGGGCGCGGGTCAGCGCCGTGTTGGGTTGTGCCTGGCCCAATGAGGCCCAGGCTGTAAGGGCAAGCAGGCCAAGGAGCGCAAGGAACGTGGCGATGACGGTCTTTGCCCGTATGTCCATTCCCGTAGTCTCCATGGCCGTTCCCCTTTTCACTTTCCGATTGCCTTCATCACCGCCTCGCCCAGATGGGCGGGGCTTTCGGCGACGACGATGCCTGCGGACTTCATCGCTTCGATCTTGGACTCGGCATCGCCCTTGCCCCCTGCAACGATCGCGCCAGCATGGCCCATGCGGCGGCCCGGAGGTGCGGTGCGGCCTGCGATGAAGCCTGCGGTGGGCTTCCAGCGGCCACGTTTTTTCTCATCAGCGAGGAATTGGGCAGCTTCTTCTTCGGCGGAACCGCCGATTTCGCCGATCATGATGATCGAGTGGGTGTCGGGGTCGGCGAGGAACATTTCAAGGATGTCGATGTGTTCGCTGCCCTTGATCGGGTCGCCGCCGATGCCCACGGCCGAGGTTTGGCCGAGGCCCACATCCGTGGTCTGCTTGACCGCCTCATAGGTCAGGGTGCCGGAGCGCGAGACGACGCCGACGGAGCCTTTGGAGAAGATGCTGCCCGGCATGATGCCGATCTTGCATTCGCCGGGGGTCATCACGCCAGGGCAGTTCGGCCCGATGAGGCGGGACTTGGAATTGATCAGCGCGCGCTTGACGCGCATCATGTCCAGCACCGGGATGCCTTCGGTGATGCAGACGATCAGCGGAATCTCGGCATCAATCGCCTCAAGGATCGAGTCGGCCGCGAAGGGCGGCGGGACGTAGATCACGGTGGCGTTGGCATCGGTTTTGGCGACCGCGTCATGGACGCTGTCGAACACGGGCAGGCCCAGATGTTCGGTGCCGCCTTTGCCGGGCGTCACACCGCCGACCATATTGGTGCCATAGGCAATGGCCTGTTCGGAGTGGAAGGTGCCTTGGCTGCCGGTGAAGCCCTGGCAGATGAGGCGGGTGGATTTGTTGACGAGAACGGCCATCGGGGCCTCCTTCAGAGAATGGGCTGAGGGGCGGCCGTCATTGGCCGGGCCCAAAGGTAAAACGCACAGAACTGGTTGCCGCGTCGTCGCAGACCGGATCGTTGCCCGAGGAAGTGACCTCGATCCCGATGGTGGGCGTCAGTTGAACCGAGACGCAATCGGACGTGCCGGGCATGACGCTGGTGCCAAGGCCTGTCGACGCGACCAGCTGCATCATCTGCGCGGCGGCTATGTCGGTGCCGGTATCCTCGGCGTAGACAGCGCAGAAACTGCCGTCGATGGCAGCAAGGACGTAAAGCGCTGCATGCGATGAGGTGATCTGGTTAAGGCCCATCTCTGTTTCGGCAGTCAGGGCCCAGCCGGCATCGGTGAAGAGAGCAGCGGTGCGGGCCGCGTCACCCTGACCGACAAGGCAGGCCGCGAGGGCTGCGCCGTAGGCACGGGTGGGGTCGCTGTCATTCAATGTCCGCAGGGAGGATTCGGCCATGAAGAGGTCAAGCGCCATCGCGGGCGCGGCGACCGGCAGGGTTGACAGCAGGGCGAGGATCGCGGCGCGGATCATCCGCGTACCGCCTTGACGATCTTTTCCGCGCCATCCTTCAGGTCATCGGCGGCGATGACGTTGAGGCCGGATTTGCGGATGATGTCCTTGCCGAGTTCCACGTTGGTGCCTTCGAGACGGACGACCAGCGGCACCTTGAGCCCCACTTCTTTCACCGCCGCGATCACGCCTTCGGCGATGATGTCGCAGCGCATGATACCGCCGAAGATGTTGACGAGGATGCCTTTGACGTTGGGATCGGAGGTGATGATCTTGAAGGCCTCGGTCACCTTTTCCTTGGTGGCGCCACCGCCCACGTCAAGGAAGTTGGCGGGTTCGGCACCGTAGAGCTTGATGATGTCCATGGTGGCCATGGCAAGGCCCGCGCCGTTGACCATGCAGCCAATCTCGCCATCGAGCGCGATGTAGTTCAGATCGAACTTGGACGCGGCGAGTTCCTTGGGGTCTTCTTCCGTCTCATCGCGCAGGGCGGCGATGTCGGGGTGGCGGTAGAGCGCGTTGCCATCAAAGCCCATCTTGGCGTCGAGCAGTTTCAGGCTGCCATCCTTGAGCACGCAGAAGGGGTTGATCTCCAGCATGTCCATGTCTTTGTCGGTGAACAGGCGATAGAGATCGCGGACGATCTTGACGCATTGCTTGACCTGGTTGCCCGACAGGCCCAGCGAAAAGGCGACGCGGCGGCCGTGGAAATCCTGGAACCCCGTGGCCGGGTCGATCGTGAAGGTGTGGATCTTTTCGGGGGTGTCGTGGGCGACATCCTCGATGCTCATCCCGCCCTCGGTTGAGGCGACGATGGAGATGCGGCTGGTCTGACGATCGATCAGCAGGGCGAGGTAGAACTCGCGGTCGATGTCGGAGCCGTCTTCGATGTAGATGCGGTTGACGACCTTGCCGGTGTCGCCGGTCTGGATGGTGACGAGGGTGCGGCCCAGCATCTGACGGGCGAACTGGCTGGCCTCTTCCACCGAGCGGGCGAGGCGGACGCCGCCTTTTTCGCCGGCTTCGGGTTCCTTGAAGTGGCCCTTGCCGCGACCGCCGGCATGGATTTGTGCCTTGACGACCCAGAGCGGGCCATCAAGTTCGCCGGCCGCGGTCTTGGCCTCTTCGGCCTTTAGCACCACGCGGCCATCGGACACCGGAATGCCGTAGGAGCGCAGGAGCGCCTTGGCCTGATACTCGTGGATGTTCATCGCAACTGTCCCGTCCTAGTGGTTTTGACGGGTATTGCCATGGAAATGGGCAGCGTTGAAACGGTATTCTACGGTATACAGCCGTTTGCTGGGAAAAATCGGCATTTTGTGATCACACGCGGAAAAAGTGTGATCACAAGTTACAAAACGTTAGCGATAAAGGGTGATTCGCGCGTCTTGGCGGGTTAACCCGGCCTTAAGGTTCGGCGGTGAACATGACCTGTCCGCGCGGCAGGCGGTGATCATGGCGGGTGGCCCTGAACCCCGCGGATCGGGCGAGGGTCAGGACCTGCGCCTCCGTCATGTGCCAGGGGAAGCGGTCGGGATGGGTGACGACGCCATCGGATTGACGGCAAGGGCCGGGGTGGTTTTCCGGCGCGAGGAAGACGGTGAAGATCAGGCGACGCAGGTCGGGAAAGCGCGGGCGGATGTTGGTGAGTGCGGTCGAAAGGTGATCGGCGGGCAGGTGGGTGAAGATGGCGAAGGCCAGCGCGAAGGTGATCGATGGGGGGATTTCGGGGAAGGCAAAGGTGGCGTCTTCGATCAGATGGTCCTGTGGGAGTTTGGCGCGGACAGCGTCATCCAGTTCGGTTTCCCAACCCTTAAGCATCAGCGCGCGGGAGAGGTCGGTGGCCCAGTAGCCCGCAACCTGCGGGGCGAGGTGGCGACCGAGGCGGAGGGAGCCTGCGCCGATGTCGAGCAGGTGGTCGGTCGCGGTCAGGCCGTGCCGGGTGAGCAGGGGCAGCACGATGCGGGGGGTTTCTTCCCACCGTCCGCCCACGATGTCGCGGTGGCGGCCCTTGGCGAGGGCGTCATCATAGAAGCCGGGGGCGTGATAGGGGGAGGGGAGGGTCATTCAACCGTTGCGGCGCGGCGGACGAGGGCGAGCATAAGGTCGGTCGCGCGGGCCATGTCTTGCGCGCTGATCCATTCGAGGGGGCCGTGAATTTCCTGCATGCCCGTAAAAAGGTTAGGGCAGGGGATGCCCATTTCCGTAAGGCGCGAGCCATCGGTGCCGCCGCGGATGGGAACGGAGACGGGGTCCAGCCCGATATCGCGGCAGGCATCGCGGGCCAGATCAACGGGGCGCATGTCGGTTTCCAGCCAATAGCGCATGTTGCGATATTGCGGCGTGATGGTGCAGGTGATCGTGGCGCGGGGTTCCGTGGCCTGCACGGCGGCACAGACGGCGCGCAGGATTTCACCTTTGGCTTCAAGACCTTCGCGTTCGAAATCACGCAGGATAAAGCGGATCGTCATGGCCGAGGAGCCGCCCGTCATGTCGGTGGCGTGGATGAACCCGTCGCGTCCATCGGTGAGTTCGGGCAGCATCGTGTGCTGGGGGAGTGCCGCGATGATCTTGGATGCCAGGTGGATGGCGTTGACCATCTTGCCCTTGGCCCAGCCGGGATGGATCGAGACGCCTTCGATTTTTACCTCGGCCCCGTCGGCAGAGAAGGATTCATACTCAATCTCGCCCACCGAGCCGCCATCGAAGGTATAGGCCCAGTCGGCGGCGAGGTCTTGCGGGAGGCGGCGGTCGACGCCGCGACCGATTTCCTCATCCGGTGTGAAGGCGATGCGGATGGGGCCGTGGGGGATGGAGGGATCGGCCAAAAGGGCGCGGGCGGCGGTCATGATGATGGCGACGCCGGCCTTGTCATCGGCGCCCAAGAGCGTGGTGCCGGAGGCGGTGATGATGTCATGCCCCTGTTTTTGCGCGAGATTTGGCGACGTGTCGGGCGTCAGCGTCAGCGTGGGGTTGTCAGGGTAGGTGATCGCGCCGCCGTTGTAGCCGCGGATAACGCGGGGTTTGACGCCCGTGGCGTTGAACTGCGGCGCGGTGTCGACATGGGCGAGAAAGCCGATGGTGGGGCCGGGCGCGGTGGCGGGGATGGTGGCGAGGACCGTGCCATACTCGGTGAGGCGGATATCCGTTGCGCCGATGTCGGTAAGTTCCTGCACCAGCAGATTGGCCATGTTGAGCTGGATGGCGGTGGAGGGCTGGCTGGGGCTTTGGGCATCGGACTGGCTGTCGATGGCGCAATAGCGGATCAGGCGGTCGGTGAGTTCGGCGCTGTGGTCGGTCATGCGGTATGTCCCCTTTGGCGGGATGTGGCCGTGGGGCGCGCGGCTTGTCAATGCCGGGCGAATTTGGCTGCGATTACGGGGAATTGCGGTTTTGGGGTGTGCAGCCGCGCAGTGCAGCAGGCGGTGCAGACGGGCGTGCATACAAATTTCGGCAGGGTGGGGTGGGGGAATGTGGTTAATGGTGCGAATTTGCGAGGTTGGGCGTGAGTCCCTCCCCGCCCTTCCGCCATGCTCGGGAGGTGATGCGGCCCGGACGTGATCCGGGGACGCTGGTTTGCGGTGGTTGTTTGCGGGCTAGTTCAGCCAGAGCGACATGAGCATGGCGTCGCCGCCCATCATCGCTTCGAATTGGCGCCAGCTTTCGGGGGTGATGGTGTCGCCCTTTTCCAGATAGGGCAGGGCGCCTGTGCCCTGAATCCAGTCCTTCACGTCGATCGGTGCGGGGTCGGTGAACATGCGGGCAAGGTTGACGCCTGCGCCGTCGCCCAGACGCCAATAGGGGATGAGCTTTTCGCCCTTCAGCAGCGCCTCGCCATCGGCGAGCACCGACAGCCATGTGGCCCCGGTGCCGGGAGGCAGCGTCAACCCGAGGGCGGAGGTCTGGCGGTCATTTGGGAGCCATTCGGCGGTGTTGTCCGTCTCTGACTCCACCGCTGCCCAGAAGCTGCGGTTGTCCGCGACCATGGACAGGAAATGCGCCTGTGCCTTGGACAAGCGGGCGGCATCGGGTTGCTGATCAAGCGCGTCGAGCATGACCCAGACCGCATCGACAAAGGGGGTGATGACGAAGAACTCTTCGGCATAGGGCGGCGAGATGGCCCGCATCCCATCACGCGCGGCGGCGGCGCGGGTGAGGGCGTCGGTCGGATCATAGGCGAGGATGACTTCGGACACACCTTCGAGGAGGTGGGTATAGGCCGAGAGCCATGCCGCATCGGCGCGGTCGAAGGTGATGGTGGGGGCCGGGGTGGCGGGGTCGCGGTCGAACCAGCGCCAGCCGAGGAGAGACGGGCCGAGGAGGGCCATCAGATCCTCATCCGGGGTGCGGGTGGCGTCGGCGTTGACGTCGAACCAGAGGTCGCCCAGCCGGATGGTCAGGGCAAATTCGGGGCCTGTGGCAAGGTCTGCCAGCGGTTCGCGGGCGGCGGCCATGCCGGTGGCGGCCGCGGTGAAGAGCGCGGCCACATCGCCGGGGGCGAAACTTGCATCGGGGGCAGCGCCCTGATCGAGACGCAGGAAGGGGATGGTGCCGGTGGGGTCAGACATGCCGGTGCGGTAGCGGGTTTGAAACGTCGCTTCGACCGCGCGCAGGAAGCGGATGCCGCCAAGGGCGAAGCGATCCGCCTCGGTCGGCGCGGGGAGGGCGGCGAGGCGTGCCTCGGTCGCGGTAAGGCCCGTGCCGGCGATTTCAGCCGAGATGTCCTGCGATGCCGCCGGGGCGGCGGCGAGGAACAGCAGGGCGAGGGCCGGACCGGGCAGGGCGCGCATGGCGGTTATTCCCCGGCTTGCTTGCGCGCCTCGGCCGCGGCTTTCATGCGGGCGAGGAGTTCGGCCTTTTTCGCATCTGCCTTGCTGTCACCCTTGGGTGCGCCGCGACGGGGCTGGTCGAGCGGGTGGTGGCTGTCTTTTGCGGCTTTGGGATTGCCGCCTTTGCCGTAGTCCATGGAAAACGCCTTTCAGAAACAGGGAAGGGGCACCCGTGCGGGGTGCCCCTTTGGATTAGCATGAAAGCGGGCGGTCAGGCCAGCGACGGGTCGATCCCTTTGCAGGCGGCGACGAGGCCTTTCACGGCGTCGATGGATTTGTCCATCATCGCCTGTTCTGCAGGGTTGAGCTTGATGTCGACGATGCGTTCGATGCCGCCTGCGCCGATGATGGTGGGAACGCCCACATACATGCCGTCAAGGCCATAGGCGCCCTTCACATAGGCGGCGCAGGGCAGGAGGCGTTTCTGATCCTTGAGGAACGCCTCTGCCATTTCGATGGCCGAGGTGGCGGGGGCGTAGAAGGCCGAGCCGGTTTTCAGCAGGCCCACGATTTCTGCGCCGCCATCCCGGGTGCGCTGAACGATGGCATCCAGTTTTTCCTGCGTGGTCCAGCCCATGGCCACCAGATCGGGCAGCGGGATGCCGGCCACGGTGGAGTAGCGGGTCAGCGGGACCATCGTATCGCCATGGCCGCCGAGGACGAAGGCAGTGACATCGCGCATGGAGACGTTGAATTCGGTGGCGAGGAAGTGGCGGAAGCGGGCGGAGTCCAGCACCCCGGCCATGCCCACCACCATGTTGTGCGGCAGGCCCGAAAATTCGCGCAGCGCCCAGACCATCGCATCAAGCGGGTTGGTGATGCAGATGACAAAGGCGTTGGGGGCATGCTTGCGGATGCCTTCGCCCACGGATTTCATCACCTTGAGGTTGATGCCGAGCAGGTCGTCGCGCGACATCCCCGGTTTGCGCGGCACGCCGGCGGTGACGATGCAGACATCGGCCCCGGCGATATCGGCGTAATCATTGGTGCCTTGCATCGTGGCGTCGAACCCTTCGGACGGGCCGGACTGGGCGATGTCGAGCGATTTGCCCTGCGGCGTGCCTTCGGCGATGTCGAACAGCACCACATCGCCGAGTTCCTTGATGGCGGCGAGGTGGGCGAGCGTGCCGCCGATCTGGCCTGCGCCGATGAGGGCGATCTTGGGTCGTGCCATGGTCCGGGTCTCCCGTCTTTTGGTGTGAGTCGGGCGCGTTGCTACGCCCCTGCGGCGCGTCTGGCAAGCGTTCCGGTATGCCACGGGATGCGGCAAAGGTGGTAGGCGCGGGGTGTTTGCGCTAAACGCCGTGGGCGAAATGCGGGGGGGCGTATGGAAGGCTGGGGGTTCTGGGTGGCGGCCGTGGTGGCGGCGATGCTGGTGGGGGCCGGCAAGGGCGGGATTCCCGTGGTGGGGATGCTGAGCGTGCCGGTCCTGTCGCTGGTGATCAGCCCGCTGACGGCGGCGGGGCTTTTGCTGCCGGTCTATGTGGTGTCGGACATGTTTGGGCTCTGGGCCTATCGCAAGGCCTATGACGGGCGGGTGCTGGCGATCCTGCTGCCGGGGGCGGTGGCGGGGATCGGGGTGGGCTGGGCCACTGCATCGGTGGTGCCAGAGGAGTGGGTCACGGTGATGGTGGGGGTGATTGGGCTGGTGTTCAGCCTGAACCTGATCCTGCGACCCAAGCGCGATGCCGCGCCGCGCCGGGCCGAGGTGGCGCCGGGGCTGTTTTGGGGGGCGATGTCGGGGTTCACCAGTTTTGTCTGCCATGCGGGCGGGCCACCCTATCAGGTGTATACCCTGCCGCTGCGGATGACCAAGACGGTGTTTGCCGGCACGTCGACCATCGCCTTCACGGTGATCAATGCGGTGAAGCTGATCCCTTACTGGGCTCTGGGGCAGTTGAACCCCGCGAACCTGCATGTGGCGGTGCTGTTGATGCCGGTGGCGGCGGTGGCGGTCTTTGCCGGGGTGTGGCTGGTGCGGGTACTGCCGGAAAAGCTGTTCTTCCGGCTGGTGACCTGGGCGCTGTTGGCGATTTCGGTGAAGCTGATCTGGGATGGTGCGACCGGGGTGTGATCCGGGCGCAAGAGGTGGGGCTTTGCCTGCCCGCGCCCGGTTGGGATCAGGCGGGGTCGCCGGGCGGGGGCAGGGCTTCGGCAAGGGACTGGAAGTTGTCGCCCGCCGCAACCAGGCAGGTGATGCCGTCGGGGCGGGTGATGGTGATGGTCCAGCTGCCCGATTGCGCGGCGTAAAGCTCCATCACCACGCCGGTCTGGGCAAGGCCGATGGCGCGGCGGCTTTCGCCGTAGCGTTCCGCGAGGGTGATGGTGATGACGTCCCGCTTGCCGCATTGCAGGGCGGCGGCGGGGGTGGCGGCGAGCAGGGCGGTCAGCAGGAGTGTGGGCAGCAAGGGGGCGGGGCGGCGGATCATGGCAATCTCCCTTCATGCAGGGCGGGGACGGCCCCCGCGGGAAAAGCGTTGCGCAGAGGCGCTGAAGAAAGGTTAACGCCGGGTTCGGTCTGATCGCTGCGTCACGAATTGCTGCGACGCGGCATTTTGGGGCTTGCCGAAACTTCCGAAATCGTGCCTTTGAGCGAAAGAATATTTCGCGGAGACGACTCAGATGACACGCCCCTTCCGCTCGGTTCTGTACATTCCGGGGTCAAAGGAGCGGGCGCTGGAGAAGGCGCGCGATCTGGCCGCGGATGCGATCATCTTTGATCTGGAGGATGCGGTCGCCCCGGAAGAGAAGGCAGCGGCGCGGGTCACGTTGGCGCGGTTTCTGGAGGAAGTGGATTACGGCCCGCGCGTGCGGATCGTGCGGATCAACGGCTTTGATACCGAATGGGGGCGCGCGGATGCGGCGGCCTTTGCCAACCATCCCGGCGCGGATGCGGTGCTTGTGCCCAAGGTGAACAGCCCTGCCGATCTGGATGCGGTCGCGGCCGTGGCAGGGGACAAGCCGCTTTGGGCGATGATGGAGACGGCGGCGGGGATGCTGAACGCCGCCGCGATTGCCGCCCATCCCCGGCTGGAGGGGATGGTCATAGGGACCAACGATCTGGGGCGCGAGTTGAACAGCCGGTTCCGGGCGGACCGCCTGCCGATGATGGCGGGGCTGGGGCTGTGCCTGCTGGCGGCAAAGGCGCAGGGCCGGGTGATCGTGGACGGGGTTTACAACGCCTTCAAGGATGAGGCGGGGTTGCGGGCCGAATGCGAGCAGGGCCGGGATATGGGATTTGACGGCAAGACGCTGATCCATCCGGCGCAGTTGGAGATTGCCAACGCGGCCTTTGCCCCGAGTGCCGACGAAATCGCCCTGGCCGAGCGGCAGATTGCCGCCTTTAACGCCGCGCGGGGGCAGGGGCAGGGTGTGGCCGTGTTGGACGGGCGGATCGTGGAAAACATGCATGTGGCGACGGCGCAGGGCATTTTGGCGCGTGCGCGGGCAATCGAGGTGGGGGCGATTGCGGCGGGGGCCGATTGAAGGCAGGGTGCGCGGCAGGATTGACCCCGCCGGACCCCCCCCACTCGAAACCCAAAGAGGACTGACCCATGACCCTGCTGATCCTTGGCGTAGCTTTGTGGTGGGCTGCCCATCTATTCAAACGCATGGCCCCTGATGCGCGGGCGCGGCTGGGCGATCCCGGGAAAGGGATCGTGGCGGTCGCCGTGCTGGCATCTGTCGTGCTGATGTATTTCGGCTATGGCGCGGCAAAGGCGGATGCGGCGGTCTGGTGGGGACGGTCGCCCGCCATGGTGGGGATCAACAACCTGCTGATGGTGCTGGCGGTTTACCTTTATGCGGCATCCGGTGCGAAATCGGCGCTGGCGCGGAAGATCCGTCATCCGCAACTGACGGCGGTGAAGACATGGGCGGTGGCGCATCTGCTGGTGAATGGCGATCTGCCGTCGTTCATTCTGTTTGGCGGGCTGCTGGCCTGGGCAGTGGTGTCGGTCATCCTGATCAACCGCGCGCAGCGGGAATGGACGCCGCCGGTGGCCAAGCCGGGCGCCGAGGTGAAGGCCATCGTGGCGACGGTGGTGGTCACGGTGGTGGTGATGCTGATCCACAACTGGCTGGGCTATCAGCCCTGGGGTTGATTGGGGGATGAAGGGATGAAGCTGTATCGGTTCCTGTCCGAGGATGACACGTCGGCCTTTTGCCACAAGGTGACGGCGGCGCTGAACAAGGGCTGGGCGCTGCATGGCGCGCCCACCTATGCCTTTGATGCGGCGCGTGGCGTGATGCGCTGCGGGCAGGCGGTGGTGAAGGATGTGCCCGGCACCTATACGCCGGATGTGAAACTGGGCGAGCAGTAAGGCGGGCGGCCTGTGGGAATGATGATGAAGACCAATCCGGGGCGGTTCTTTGAGGATTACAGGCTGGGTGAGGTGATCATCCATGCCGTGCCGCGGACGGTGAGCGGCGGGGAGCGGGCGCTGTACCATGCGCTCTACCCCGCGCGGCATGCGCTGTATTCATCGGATGAATTCGCGCGGGCCTGCGGTTTGCCAGCCTCGCCCATGGATGACCTGATCGCCTTTCATACGGTGTTCGGCAAGACGGTGCCGGATGTCAGCCTCAATGCGGTGGCGAATTTGGGCTATGCCGAGGGGCGGTGGCTGGCCCCGGTCTGGCCCGGCGATACGCTGCGGTCGGAATCGACTGTGATCGGGTTGAAGGAAAATTCGAACGGCAAATCCGGCGTGGTCTATGTGCGGACGCGCGGGATGAACCAGCGCGGCGTGGTGGTGCTGGATTATGTGCGCTGGGTGATGGTGAAGAAGGCGCGGCTGGACGCGCCGGCACCCGAGGCGGTGGTGCCCGTGTTGGCCCCGGCGGTGGCGGCCGAGGCGCTGGTGGTGCCGGAGGGGCTGAATTTCGGCCGCTATGATTTCGCGCTGGCCGGGGAGCCGCATCGCTGGGGCGATTATGCGGTGGGCGAGCGGATCGACCATGTCGATGGCATCACCATCGAGGAGGCCGAGCATATGCTGGCCACGCGGTTGTGGCAGAACACCAGCAAGGTGCATTTCGACGTGACCCAGCGCGAGGATGGGCGGCGGCTCATCTATGGCGGGCATGTGATTTCACTGGCGCGGACGCTGTCGTTCAACGGGTTGGCCAATGCGCAGATGATCGTGGCGCTGAACGCGGGGGCGCATGCGAACCCCTGTTTCGTGGGCGATACGGTGCGGGCGTGGTCAGAGGTGCTGGACCGGGCCGAGACATCGGCGCCCGGCGTGGGCGCGCTGCGGTTGCGGCTGGTAGCGGTGAAGCAGGGGGCAGAGCCCTTTGCCCTGCGCGGGGCGGATGGGAAATACCTGCCCGAGGTGCTGCTGGATCTGGATTACTGGGCGTTGGTGCCGCTGTGAGCGGGCGTGTGATCACAAAATCCCGCTTGATCGGTGCGTTGCTTTCGGCATGATGGCGGCATCATGTTGCGTGTGACCTGTTCCCTTTTGCTGTACCTGTCGCTGGCCTTTGGGGCGGCGGCGGAAGGCCTTGGCTACAAGGGGGCGGAGAAGGCCGTTGTCGCGCCGGAAGGCGAGGCGCTGGCCGGGGAAGAGCTGGAGCTGACCGATGCCGAATGGCATGTCCGCGATGTGATGCTGTCGATCTTTTATCACGAGCTGGGCCATGCGCTGATCGACGTGATGCAACTGCCGGTGCTGGGCCTGGAAGAGGACGCGGCGGATGTGCTGTCGGTCGTGATGATCGACCGGCTGTGGGATGCCGAATCGTCCGAGGCGAAGGTGGCGGCGGCGGCGGATTTCTGGTGGACCAGTGCGATCGAGACGGCGGAAGCGGGCTATGAGCCGGCTTTCTGGGGTGTCCATTCGCCCGATGAACGGCGCTATTTCACCTATCTTTGCCTTTATTACGGGGGCGCGCCCGAAGAACGCGAGGCGCTGGCGCAGGACTATGGCCTGCCCGAAGACCGCGCGGTGACCTGTCCGGATGAGTTCGACCTGGCCGCCGCGTCCTGGGGCGTTTATCTGGACGAGCTGGAGGCGGCGGGGCCGGGTGAAAGCCTTGTATGGCAGGGCGAGGCAGAGCCTGCGGATTATGTTGAGGCGGCGATACTGGAAGAGGTGGACTACCTGAATTCCATCTGGACGCTGCCGGAACCCGTGGGCGTGCAGGTTGCGCCCTGCGAAGAGGCCAACGCCTTTTACGACCCCGAGGCGAAGATGATCACCATGTGCAGCGAGATGGCGGAGTATATCCTGTCCACGGCGCCGTGATGGTTTGCCCGGTTAAGGTTAAAGTGTGATCACAAATTTTTCTGGCGTGATCACAAATCAAAGAATCTTGGTCGTTTAGCGCCAACAGGCTGCAACTGCGGCGTTCTGATGCGTGACTTGCCTTCAAAAAACGCTATTCAACCGTAGTATAAGACAAAGGATGCGCGCCCGCCGGTGCGGACCGATCATCGGACCGGATGGGCAAGCCAGCGACGAAGGGAACGAAGATGGCTGATGTGAAGCGGGTTGAACGGCCCCTGTCGCCGCATTTGCAGATCTACCGCCCGCAACTGACCTCGATCACGTCGATCCTTACGCGGATCACGGGGAACGGGTTGATCGTGGGAACGGTGCTTGCGGTGTGGTGGTTGCTGGCGGCAGCGACATCGGCGGAATACTTCGCCATTGCCGATGCGGTGGCGACAAGCTGGTTCGGTGATCTGGTGTTCACGCTGTCGGCCTGGGCGCTGTGGTATCACTATCTGGCGGGGTTGCGGCATCTGGTGTTCGATGCCGGCAAGGGGCTGGACATTCCCACGGCAGAAAAGCTGGGATGGGGCTGCATCATCGGATCGGTCGTGCTGACGATCCTGACCGTCATCATCGTATAAGGGGGGCGGGAGATGCGTTATCTGACCGACCGCAAGCGCGCCGTGGGAAAAGGCGCGTCGCATACCGGGACCGAGCATCATTGGCAGATGCAGGTGAGCGCGGTGGCGCTGGCCTTTCTGTTGCCCATCTGGGTGTTCATCTTTGGCCGGGCGCTGGGGCAGGGGCATGAGGCGGTGCTGGCCACCTTTGCGCGGCCGTTCCCGGCGATCGTGACGGCGCTGGTGCTGTTTGTTTCGATGCGCCATTTCGCCAAGGGCGCGCAGATGATGATCGAGGATTACGCCAAGGGGCATACCCGCAAGGCGCTGGTCATCGCGGCGATTTCACTTTCCTACGTGGTGATGGCGACGGGGTTCTATGCCCTTGTCCGCATCGCGATCTGATTGGGGCTGACATGACGGCTTATCCGTACGAAGTGCATGACTATGACGTGGTTGTCGTGGGGGCTGGCGGTGCCGGTCTGCGCGCGACGCTGGGCATGGCAGAACAGGGGCTGCGCACGGCCTGCGTGACGAAGGTCTTCCCGACGCGGTCGCACACAGTGGCGGCGCAGGGCGGGATCGCGGCGTCCCTTGGGAACATGGGGCCGGATTCGTGGCAATGGCACATGTACGACACCGTGAAAGGGTCGGACTGGCTGGGCGATACGGATGCGATGGAGTATCTGGCGCGCGAGGCCCCCAAGGCGGTGTATGAGCTGGAGCATTACGGGGTTCCGTTTTCCCGCACGGAAGAGGGCAAGATCTATCAGCGCCCCTTTGGCGGCCACACGACCGAGTTCGGCGAAGGCCCGCCGGTGCAGCGCACCTGTGCGGCGGCGGACCGGACGGGGCATGCGATCCTGCACACGCTGTATGGGCAATCCCTGAAGAACAACGCCGAGTTCTTCATCGAGTATTTCGCGCTGGACCTGATCATCACGGATGGGGCCTGCACGGGCGTCGTGGCGTGGAAGTTGGACGATGGCACGATCCATGTGTTCAACGCCAAGATGGTGGTGCTGGCGACGGGCGGCTATGGCCGGGCCTATTTCAGCGCAACCTCGGCCCATACCTGCACCGGGGATGGTGGCGGGATGGTGGCGCGGGCCGGTCTGCCGTTGCAGGACATGGAATTCGTGCAGTTCCACCCGACGGGGATTTATGGTTCCGGCTGTCTGATTACCGAAGGCGCGCGTGGCGAGGGCGGCTATCTGACCAACGCCAATGGCGAGCGGTTCATGGAACGCTATGCGCCGCATTACAAGGATCTGGCGCCGCGCGACTATGTCAGCCGCTGCATGACGCTGGAGATTCGCGAAGGCCGGGGCGTGGGCGCGAATGGCGACCACATCCACCTGCACCTGAACCACCTGCCCAAGGAGACGCTAGATCTGCGCCTGCCGGGGATTTCAGAGTCGGCGCGCATCTTTGCTGGGGTGGACCTGACGAAAGAGCCGATCCCGGTTCTGCCGACGGTGCATTACAACATGGGCGGTATTCCGACGAACTACTGGGGTGAGGTGTTGAACCCCACGGCGGAAACCCCGGATGCGGTGTTCCCCGGCCTGATGGCGGTGGGTGAGGCGGGCTGTGCCTCGGTGCATGGCGCGAACCGGCTGGGATCAAACTCCTTGATCGACCTTGTGGTGTTCGGCCGTGCGGCGGCCATTCGCGCCGGGCAGATCGTGGATCCGAAAACGCCAGTGCCGGCGGTGAACAAGGCCGAGGTGGACAAGGCGCTGACGCGGTTCGACGCGACGCGCCATGCCAACGGCGCCACGCCCACGGCGGCCCTGCGGTTGGAGATGCAGCGCACGATGCAGGCGGATGCGGCGGTGTTCCGGACCGAAGCGACGCTAGCCGAAGGCGAGAAGAAGATGACCGCGATTGCGGGCAAGATGGGCGATATCAAGGTGACCGACCGGTCGCTGGTCTGGAACAGCGATCTGATGGAGACGCTGGAACTGGGCAACCTGATGCCCAATGCGCTGGCCACGATCTATGGCGCGCATGCCCGGACGGAATCGCGCGGTGCGCATGCGCATGAGGATCACCCGACGCGGGATGATGCCAACTGGCGCAAGCATTCGCTGGCCTGGGTGGATGGCGACAAGGTGCGGCTGGACTATCGCGCCGTGCATACCGCGCCGCTGACGACGGAAGCGGAAGGCGGGATCAGCCTGAAGAAGATCGCCCCTGCAGAGCGGAAGTTCTGAGGATGGGCATGGCGCGGCAGGTTTCATCGGCAGGGAAGCGCCCGTTTGGCGCGGGCCTTGGCCTGTGGGTCTGCGGCGCTGGCGCGGGCTGTGGCAGGGTAGGGACTTCTGACAAAGGAGGTTCCGCGATGCCCCGTTCCCTTGCGCGCTTTGGTGTTCCCGTTTTGGTTGGTGCCAGCATGTTGCTGGCGGCCTGTTCGCCGCAGGACATGGCCGACAAGATCGGGCGGCGTACGGCGGAAACCGTGGTGCGGCCGATCGTCGATGATCGGCTGGCCGGGCCGCAGGCCGATGCGGCGACGCGCTGCGTGGTGCAGAATGCCAGTGCGGCTGAAGTGCAGACCTTGGCGCGGGATGTGGGCGTTTATGCCGGGACATCGACCGAGGCCACCGTCTGGGCCATCGTGGCGCGCAGCGAGACGCAAAGCTGCCTTGCGGCGGCTGGCGTGGCGTTGGGGGCATAGCGATGCGCGCGCTGGTTCTGTTGCCGATTGTGGCGCTGGCGGCCTGCGGGCCGATCCCGGTGGACCGGGCCGAGCAACAATGCCTGGACCGGGCGCAACTGGCGGCCAAACCACGAGGCGAGGTCAGCGCCGGGGTCACATCGAATGGCGGGCCAAAGACACGGCTGAAGGTTGAGGTGTCGTCCGACTTCATCCTTGGGCGCGATCCTTCGGCGATCTTTGAGACCTGCGTCTATCAGAAATCCGGGCAGCCGCCGACGCGGCCGCTCTACTCATTCCCGGAATGGAGGGGATAACCCGATGGTTCAGTTCACGCTTCCCAAGAACAGCAAGGTCCGCACGGGCAAGACATGGCCCAAGCCTGCGGGGGGCAATGTCCGCAAGTTTCAGGTCTATCGCTGGAACCCCGATGATGGGGAAAACCCGCGGGTGGATACCTATTTCGTGGATATGGACAGCTGCGGGCCGATGGTTCTGGACGCGCTGATCAAGATCAAGACCGAGATTGACCCGACGCTGACCTTCCGCCGGTCCTGCCGTGAGGGGATTTGCGGGTCTTGCGCGATGAACATTGGCGGGATCAACACGCTGGCCTGCATCTATGGGCTGGATGAGGTGAAGGGGGATGTGAAGATCTATCCGCTGCCGCACCTGCCGGTGATCAAGGATCTGGTGCCGGACCTGACGCATTTCTATGCCCAGCATGCCAGCATCATGCCGTGGCTGGAGACCAAGACGAACCGCCCGGCCAAGGAGTGGCGGCAGTCGATCGAGGATCGCAAGAAGCTGGACGGGCTTTATGAATGCGTGATGTGCGCGTCGTGCAGCACCTCTTGCCCGTCTTACTGGTGGAATGGCGACAAGTATCTGGGGCCGGCGGCGCTGCTGCACGCCTATCGCTGGATCATCGATAGCCGCGATGAGGCGACGCCGGAGCGGCTGGATCAGTTGGAAGATCCGTTCAAGCTGTATCGCTGCCACACGATCATGAACTGCGCCAAGACCTGCCCCAAGGGTCTGAACCCGGCCAAGGCGATTGCAGAGATCAAGAAGATGATGGTGGAGCGGGTGGTGTAACACCGCCCGTCATCGGAAACAGGAAAGGCCGGGGTTTGTGCCCCGGCCTTTTGGTTTTTCCGGGTGTTTTGCGTTCAGCGGCCCACACCGACATAGGTTTCGAACCCGGCAGCCAGCACGTCTTCGCGGCTATAGATGTTGCGCAGGTCGGCCATGCGGGGGGTGTTCATCTTGCGCGCCAGTTTCGCCAGATCGAGGGCTCGGAATTCGTTCCATTCGGTGAGGATCACCAGAACATCGGCCCCCTGCGCGGCGTGATAGGCGTTTTCCACCCAGCGGACATGGGGAAGCAGCGCCTCGCCCTCATGCTGGCCTTGCGGGTCCATCACGCGGACCTTGGCACCGCCGCCCACAAGCGCAGGCACGATGGTGAGCGAGGGCGCATCGCGCATGTCATCAGTGTTGGGTTTGAAGGTGACGCCGAGGATGCCCACCGTTTTGCCGTTGAGGGTGCCATCCAGCAGATCGACGATCTTGTCGAGCATGCGCAGCTTGACCTGATCATTGACCTTGATGACGGTTTCCACAATCTGCATGGGTACTGCGTTTTCCTGCCCGATGCGGGCCAAGGCCTTGGTATCCTTGGGGAAACAAGACCCGCCATAGCCGGGGCCGGCATGGAGGAATTTGTTGCCGATGCGGCCATCGAGGCCGATGCCTTTGGAGACGGACTTGATGTCGGCCCCCACGCGTTCGCACAGCGCCGCGATTTCGTTGATGAAGGTGATCTTGGTCGCGAGGAAGGCGTTGGCGGCGTATTTGATCATCTCGGCCGATTCCAGATCGGTGAAGACGATGGGGAAATCGCGCAGAAAGAGCGGGCGGTAAATGTCGGACATCACCTTTTTGGCACGGTCATTTTCCACGCCCACCACCACCCGGTCAGGGCGCATGAAATCGTCGATTGCCGCGCCTTCGCGCAGGAATTCCGGGTTGGAGGCGATGTCGAAATCGGCGGCGGGGCTGGAGGCGCGGACGGCCTCGGCCACTTTGCGGTTGGTGCCGACGGGGACGGTGGATTTGGTGACGATGACAGCATAGCCGGTGAGGGCGCGTCCGATTTCTTCGGCCGCGGCCATGACATAGCGCAGGTCGGCATGGCCATCGCCGCGCCGGGTGGGGGTTCCCACAGCGATGAAGACGGCATCGGCCCCGGCGACCGCCTCGGCCAGATCAAGGGAAAAGGACAGGCGTCCGGCGGCGACGTTCTTGGCCATCAGGTCCTGAAGGCCGGGTTCAAAGATCGGGATTTCGCCCGCGTTGAGACGGTCGATCTTGGCGGGGTCTTTGTCGACGCAGATCACGTCATGCCCGAAATCGGAAAAACACACCCCGGAGACGAGGCCGACATAGCCTGTCCCGATCATCGCAATCTTCATGACTCTGCACCTGTTCCCAACGGACCTTTGACACAGCCTGTGTAGGGCAGGGCGATTCGTGCTGTCAAACGGCCCCTGCGATCTTTGCGATGACAAAGGCGCAGGGGCGTGGATCAGGCCACGCGCAGCCAGATGGCGGTGGCGGCGGCAGAGTTGATCTCTGTCGAGGTGAAACCCCAAGGGGCCGGGGCAGGGCTGCCCCAGGCGATGGTGCGGCGCAGCACCTTGCGCGCGGCGGTGATGGGGGCCGTACCGCCGTTCACATCGGGGGTGGCGGTGGTGGGCCAGACCGACAGGGTGGCGGTCGATGCATGGCGGATGCCGAGCCAGACGGTCCGCCCCTGACGCAGGTTGAGGGCGACGGTGGCCGATTTGGCCCCGGTGGTGGACAGGTCGAGATCGGCGGTTTCCAGAATCTGGGCATCGGGGCGGCCGTTGGCATCGCTGGCATAGATCAGGATGCGGGCCAGTGCGCCCGCGACAGCGGTGGTGCAGTTCAGCAAAAGCCGATCAACCGTCAGGTCGGCGCGCGACTGAAAGGGAAAGAGGTCGATGCGCCCGGCAGCCCCGGCCAGCGTGCCGAGCGTGCCGCCGCCCGCGCCAGTTGTCGTGAGGACGAGGTCACCGGCGGGCGGGATGAGCGAAGGGATCTCTCGCTGGCCATCAAGGCGGTGGGTCAGGCCCCCGGCCTGCGCGCGGATCTGATCGGTGGCGGCATTGTGCCAAATCGTGCCATTGGCGGGGTTTGCGGGATCAGCCATCAGCCCGTGCAGGATCACCGGCTGTGGCAGGGTAACGCTGCCCGTGGCGGGATCAGCGGTGAGAGCGGTGGCGAAGGTGGTGCCATTGCCGCTGACCTTGATGGCGAAGCTGTCGCCGCCGGTCAGGCCCATTTCGGCGCGGCCGGAATAGCCAGTCTGGAACAGCAGGCTGGCTGTATCGGCGGGGTTGGCCTTGTTGACCTTGATCTGATGGCCTGCGCCGTCGTGATCGAAGAGCGATGCGGGCGAGGACAGGGTCAGGCGGTTGACGGCATCGGCAGTGGCGGCAATGCCAAGGCGTGGCAGGGTTTCCGGCGGGGTTTGTGCGGCAACCCAGGTGGTGCCGTCATGGGCGAGGGTTGTGCTGTCCGACAAAACGCGGGTCAGCCAGCCCGCGCGGGGGGTAAGGAAGGCCCAAGCGCCGCCCCAGAAGGCTGCGACCTTACCTTCGTGACCTTGCCACAGGCCGGTGGCGGGGCTTGCCACGATGTGGCGGTCGCCCTCGGCCGGTTGGGCAGGCGGTTCGCTGCGCGTGCGGTCGATCACGGCCAGGTGGACCAGCAGATCCAGCAGGCGGAGCGCTTCGTTATGGGTGACGTGTTTCTGCGCCTGGGCGGGCAGGATCAGCGGCAGCGCGAGGAGGGGGGTATCGTCGGACATCGGGAACCTTCTGGCCAGAGGATTGGCCGCGAAGGTTGGCTTGCGATGGTGAACGGCAGGAAAACGCGGCGCGCGCTGGGCTGGTGGTGGCATCGAGTGGGGCAGGAGGGATGCCCCTTTGTCTTTGTCCGGTCAGGCGGTTAGCATGGCGGGAATGAGAGACGGATGAGGGCAAGAGCCGTGGTGCAGCATGTTCTGGTAACGGGGGGCGCGGGCTATATCGGCGCGCATGCCTGCAAGGCGCTGGCGCGGGCGGGCTATGTGCCGGTCTGTTTCGACAATCTGTCGACGGGTTGGGAAGCGGCGGTGAAGTTCGGGCCGCTGGAGCGGGGCGATCTGATGGACCGGGCCGCGATTGATGCGGCGCTGGCCCGGTGGAAGCCGGTGGCGGTGATGCATTTCGCGGCGCTGTCGTTGGTCGGCGAGTCCATGTCGGACCCCGGGCGCTATTGGCGGGTGAATGTGGGCGGGGCGCTGAACCTGATTGAGGCCTGTGTGGCGGCGGGGGTGGAGCGGTTCGTGTTTTCATCGACCTGCGCGACCTATGGCGATCAGGATGGGGTGGTGCTGAACGAAGACACGCCGCAGCGGCCGATCAATGCCTATGGCGCGTCGAAGCTGGCCATAGAGCAGATGCTGGGGAATTTCGGGGCGAGTCATGGGCTGCAATCGGTGGTTTTCCGCTATTTCAACGTTGCGGGGGCCGATCCGGACGGCGAGGTGGGCGAGCGGCACGAACCGGAGACTCATCTGATCCCGCTGATGCTGGATGCGGTTGAAGGCAGGCGCGCGGCGCTGACGGTATTCGGCTCGGACTATCCGACGGCGGATGGCACCTGCGTGCGGGATTATGTGCATGTGACCGATCTGGCCGAGGCGCATGTGCGGGGGTTGCGCTGGCTGGAGGGCGGCAAGGGGAGCCGGGTGTTCTGTCTGGGCAGCGGGACTGGCTATTCGGTGCGTGCGGTGCTGGACCATGCGCGCGTGGTCACGAACCGCGCGGTGCCGGTGGTGGAAGGCGCGCGGCGGGCCGGGGATGCGGCGGCGCTGGTCTGCGGATCGGAGCGCGCGCGGGACGAATTGGGATGGGAGCCGGAGCGCGGGCTGGAGGCGATGATCCGTGATGCCTGGCGCTGGTCGCAGGGCGGGGGGTACTGAGGGGAAGCCCCCTTGCTTTTGGTAGATGCCCGTTCCCGCCCTTACCATTTGCCAATGGAGACCGAAGTGGAGGGTTTCGGGTGGCAGGCGTGATGGTGCGGTCGTTGGGGCCGTTTCAGGGCCGAAGCAACACCCTGCCAGACAGTACGCAAAGTGAAGCGGGCAAGCGCGCGGGTTTTGGCCTAGCCGGTCGATTGCCGGATCAGCAGTTCGGGTGAAATGGCGATCCGCGCCGGGGCGACTTGCCGCCCATCCAGTATGTCGAGGATCAGCGCCGCAGTGCGCGCGCCGATGTCGTTCGGGAAGGGATTGATCGTGGTCAGTGCGGGGACAGAGATGCCGGCGATTTCGTAATCGCCGAAACCGGCGATCCAAAGCCTGCCCGGCACCGCGACAGCGCGCCTTTGGCATTCGGTCAGGGCACCGAAGGCCGACAGGTCGGAGACGCAGATCACCGCCTGCGTGTCGGGGAGCGTTTCCAGCAAGCGACCCATCGCCTCGGCCCCTTCGCGGATCGAGATCGGAGGCGCCCCGGCCGCGATCAGGCGGGTGGCGTCCAGCCCGTGTTCCTGCATCGCCGCGATGAACCCGACGCGGCGGTCGGCACCGCGGGTGTCGCGGGTCGTATCGCCCCCGATGAAGGCGATCCGCGTCAGGCCCTGCGCCACGAAATGATCCACCATTCCGCGCACGGCGTCTGCGTTTGAAAAGCCTATGACATGGCCGATGGGATCATTCGGCAGATCCCAGGTTTCGATCACCGGGATGCCTGCGTTTTCCAGCATCCGCCGGGCGCGGGGGGTGTGGCGGCCCCCGGTAACGACAATGGCTTCGGGGCGGCGGCGAAGGAACTGTTCGATCAGGCGTTCTTCTTCGGCCATGTCGTAATCGGTGTAGCCCAGCAGGATTTGCAGCCCGCGCGGCTTGAGCCCTTCGGACAGGCCGCGCACGGTTTCGGCAAAGTTGGCGTTGTTGAGCGAGGGGATGGTGACGGCGATGAAATCTGTCTTCTGGGACCGCAGGTTGGAGGCGGTGCTGTCGAACACATAGCCCAGATCATCGGCCGCCTTGAGGATGGCATCGCGTGTTGCGCTGCTGACCGAACTGTCGGCCTTGAAGGCCCGGCTGACCGTCATTGGCGAGACGCCGGCAAGACGGGCGACATCGGCCATTGTCGGAGACTTGCGGGCGGTGCTCATGTGGCTTGTCTAGCCTTCGTGCGGGTGAAAATCCAGCGTCCAGACGCGGTTTCAGGCCGGGTCAAAGCTGTGGGCGGTGGTGACGTGGTGGTGGATACGCCCTGTGAAGAAGCGCGACAGAACCGCTTCGGTTGCGGCGCGGCCCTCCATACGGATCGGGTGGTCGAGGAAGGCGTCAACGGTGGCGCGATCCGGCCAGTCGATCGCTAGGATGAGCGGAAATTCCGGCGCCCCGGCATCGCGGTCATCGGCGAAGGTGACATGGATTGCAAGCGCGCCGGGAAAGCGGCGCCAGACGGGCAGGATTTCGGCCAGCACGGCGGCGCGGAAGGCTTCGGTCTGGCCGGGGTGAACGGTGCCTTCGAAAAGGGCATAGCGGGTGATCATCGGGTGAGTTCCTTTCGAAGGCCCCAGTTACTTTTTGGAGAAGGCAAAGAATTCCATCAGGGCGGCCTGATCTTCGCCGCCAAACCCTGCTGATGTGAGCATCCGGTGGATTTCCGCGCAAAGCGCGGTCAGGGGCATGGGCGTATGGGTCAGCCGGGCCAGATCGGCGGCACCGTTCAGATCCTTGACCATATTGTCGATCCGCCCAGTGCGGCGGTAATCGCGCGTGGCGAAGCGGGGCATGTATTCCTGAAGGATCGCCGAGTCAGCGCGTCCGCCGCGCAGGGCCTGCGGGATTTTCTCCACATCGACGCCAGCGGTTTCGGCGAGGGCCGTCGCCTCGGCCACGGCGAGAAAGCCGAGGCCACAGAGCACCTGATTGATCAGCTTGGTGGTCTGGCCTGCCCCGGCGGGCCCCATGTGTGTCTGGTTCGAGGCGACTTTGGCCAAGACGGCCTGCGCGGCGGCGACATCTTCGGATGCGCCGCCCTGCATCAGGGTCAACTCGCCGGTGGCGGCCTTTGGGATGCCGCCGGAAAGCGGGCTGTCCACCCATGCGAGGCCCATGGCGGCTGCATCGGCGGCGAGGGCCTTTGTCGCGGCTGGGTCGATGGAGGACATGTCGATGATCAATGTGCCGGGGGCGGCACCCTGCGCCACGCCATCGGGACCGAATACGGCGGCGCGGACGATGTGGGGCGCGTTCAGCGACAGGATGACCGCGCGGGCGCCTTTTGCGGCATCGGCGGCAGAGGGGGCCGCTGTCGCGCCGGCGGCCACCAGCGGGGCCAGCTTGGCAGGGTCAAGATCAAAGACCGCAAGCCGCGTGCCGGTGGCCACAAGGCGCGCGCCGATGGCGCCCCCCATGGCCCCTGCGCCGATCAGGGCGATTTTATCGGTCATGCGCGTATTCCTTTGGCGGCGGCGGTGATGATCGCATCGAGGGCTTGGTCTATGTCGATGGTCAGCGCCTCATCGGGGCTGGGCGGTTCGAGGGCGGCAAGCTGGGTGTCGAGCAGGCTGAGCGGCATGTAATGGCCGGTGCGGGCAGACATTCTTTTGGCAAGAAGTTCACGACTGCCTGCGAGATGGACGAAGTGGACCGGCCCGCCTGCCCCTGCCCGCAGCCGATCACGATAGGCGCGGCGCAGGGCAGAGCAGCCGACGATCACGGGCGCATCCACGGCCAGCACGGCGGCGACCCGGTCCAGCCATGGCCAACGGTCATCATCGGTCAGCGGATGCCCTGCGCGCATCTTTTCGACATTCGCCGCAGGATGGAGATCATCGCCATCGCGATAGGGTATGCCAAGGCGCTGCGACAATCCCGCGCCGACCGAAGACTTGCCGCAACCCGAGACGCCCATAAGGATGATCCGCAGATCGGGTTGGCCTGTCA
Organism: Fuscovulum sp.; assembly: GCA_035192965.1. Classification (NCBI taxonomy): domain Bacteria; kingdom Pseudomonadati; phylum Pseudomonadota; class Alphaproteobacteria; order Rhodobacterales; family Paracoccaceae; genus Fuscovulum; species Fuscovulum sp. The sequence goes on from CP136571.1 coordinate 1,269,925, forward strand.
TAGCGACGCCGTGATGCCGCCATCCACATAGAGGATGTGGCCGTTGACGAAGCTGGCGGCGTCTGAGGCGAGGAAGATGCAAGCGCCCTGCAATTCCTCGACCCGGCCCCAGCGGCCTGCGGGGGTGCGCTTTTCGAGCCATGCAGAGAAGGTCGGGTCAGCCACCAGCGCCGCGTTCAGGGGGGTGTCGAAATACCCCGGAGCAATGGCATTGCAGTTCAGCCCGTGCTTTGCCCAATCGGTTGCCATGCCCTTGGTCAGGTTGCCGACCGCGCCTTTCGTCGCCGTGTAGGGCGCTATGGACGGGCGGGCGAGGGCGGTTTGCACGCTGGCAATGTTGATGATCTTGCCAGCGCGCCGCGTGATCATGTGACGCGCGACCGCCTGACCGACATGGAACACCGATGCGATGTTGGTTTGCAGCAAACGTTCGAACGCATCGGCGGGGAATTCCTCCAAAGGCGCGCGGTGTTGCATGCCGGCATTGTTCACGAGGATATCGATGGGTTTTCCCGTGGCCTCGAAGGCATCGACGGCGGTGCGGACGCCGTCATGGTCTGTCGCATCAAAGGCCAGCGTTTCCGCCCCCGGGATACGCGCTGCGGCGGCGGCCAGTTTTGCCGTATCGCGGCCGTTCAGCACAACCCAGGCGCCCGCTGCGGCCAGCCCTTCGGCCAAGGCGAAGCCGATCCCTTGTGAAGACCCGGTGATCAGCGCGCGCCGCCCCGTCAGATCGAAAAGCCGGTATCCCAAGGTCTGTTTCCTTTCAGTTCGCTCTCGACAAGCAACATTGCCTCTGTTTATGTTATCGTTAACATAGACTGTCAAGCCACCAGAAACGTCAAGCCGGGATCGTATAGACCATGACAAAGCCCCATATCCTGCAAGTCGGCCCGTATCCGGAATGGGATCAGGTTCCGCTGGATGCCGCCTTTCACATGCACCGATATTTCGAGGCCCCGGACAAGGCCGGGTTTCTGGCCGAGGTGGGACCGCAGATTCGTGGCATTGCCACGCGGGGCGAGCTTGGGGCCAATGCGGCGATGATTGCGGCCTGCCCGCAGCTTGAGGTGATCAGTGTCTATGGTGTGGGGTATGATGCGGTGGACCTTGCCGCCTGCCGCGCGCGGGGAATTCGGGTGACGAATACACCGGATGTGCTGACCAATGACGTTGCCGATCTTGGCGTGGCGATGATGCTGGTGCAATCGCGCGGCATGATCGGGGCAGAGGGCTGGGTGCGGGATGGGTCCTGGGCGGCGAAGGGGCTGTATCCGTTGCAGCGCCGCGTCTGGGGCAAGCGGGCGGGCGTGCTGGGCCTTGGCCGCATCGGGTTTGAGGTGGCAAAGCGGCTGGCGGGTTTCGATCTGGAGATCGCCTATTCGGACGTGGGACCCAAGGATTATGCCAAGGGATGGGAGTTCATCGCCGATCCTGTGGCGCTGGCTGCGCGGTCGGATTTCCTGTTCGTGACGCTGGCCGCTTCGGCCGAGACGCGCCACATCGTGGGCGCGCGGGTGATCGAGGCGTTGGGGCCAGAGGGGATGCTGATCAATATCAGCCGCGCCTCCAACATTGACGAGGCGGCGCTGCTGGAGGCGCTGGAAGCGGGCAAGCTCGGGTCGGCCGCGCTGGATGTTTTTGAGGGTGAGCCAAAGCTGAACCCGCGCTTTCTGACGCTGCCCAATGTGTTGGTGCAACCCCACCATGCCAGCGGCACCTACGAGACACGGCAGGCGATGGGCAAACTGGTGCGCGACAATCTGACGGCGCATTTTGCGGGCCAGCCGCTTTTGACGCCGGTGGCATGATGCGGGCGATTGTCATTCATGCCGCAAAGGACCTGCGGATCGAGGACCGGGCCGAGGAAAGCCCCGGGCCGGGGCAGGTGCGGCTGCGGCTGGCGACGGGCGGGGTCTGCGGATCGGACCTGCATTACTATAACCACGGTGGCTTTGGCGCCGTTCGGTTGAAGGAGCCCATGATCCTTGGGCATGAGGTTTCGGCCTTTGTCGAAGATCCCGGCGAAACGGGGTTCCAGCGCGGTCAACTGGTTGCCGTGTCGCCCAGCCGTCCCTGTGGCCGTTGCAAATACTGCCTTGAAGGGTTGGCGAACCAATGCCTGAACATGCGCTTTTACGGCAGTGCGATGCCGTTTCCCCATATCCAGGGCGCGTTCCGGGAAAGCCTTGTGGCCGATGCCAGCCAATGCGTTGATGCAACCGGCCTGACGCCGGGTGAGGCGGCCATGGCCGAACCGTTGGCCGTGACGCTGCATGCGACAAAGCGGGCAGGCGACATGTTGGGCAAGCGGGTGTTGGTCACGGGTTGCGGGCCGATTGGCGTGTTGTCCATCCTTGCGGCGCGGCGGGCGGGGGCGTCGGAAATCGTGGCGACCGACCTGTCGGATTTCACGCTGTCGCTGGCGCGCAAGGTGGGCGCGGACCGGGTGATCAACACGGCGGCGGAGCCTGATGCGCTGGCGGCTTATGGCGCGGATAAAGGGAGCTTTGACGTTCTGTACGAATGCACGGGCGTTGCTGCGGCTTTGGCCGGGGGCATCGCCGCGATGCGCCCGCGTGGGGTGATCCTGCAACTGGGGCTGGGCGGTGACATGACGCTGCCGATGATGGCGATCACGGCCAAGGAGTTGGACCTGCGCGGGTCATTCCGGTTTCACGCCGAATTCGCAATTGGCGTAGGGCTGATGCAGAAGGGGCTGGTCGATGTCAGGCCGCTGATCACCCATACGGTCGGGCTGGATCAGGTGGAAACGGCGTTCCGTCTGGCCAGTGACCGAAGCCAGGCGATGAAGGCGCAGATCGTGTTCTCCGGTTAAGGCGCGCTGCTGGCACCGATGGCGGTGAGGGCCGCCATCGCCACCTCGACATCCTGTTCGCCGGTGCCGGAGCCGATGCCGATACCGCCCAGAAGGATGCCACCGCGCCAGATCGGCAGGCCACCCGCGAGCCCGGTCATCGCACCATCCGTTGCGCTGGCTATGGCGGGGCGGACCGCTTCGGGAAGGGCGGCAGAGGGCTTGCCAGTTGAAGCGGCCGTCTGCGCCTTGGCCCGTGCGGACCGCAGCGACAGCACTTTTGCGCCCGTCATCCGCAGCACCGCCAGATCCACCGCCGAGGAATCAACGATCACGATGCATTGTGGTTGGCCCATGGCCTGTGCCTTTTCCGCGCCGGCGTGCAACATGGCCAAGAGCGCCACATCGGTTAGTCTTTCGGTGGGCTGGGTGATCTGCATGGCCGGGCCTTTCGGTTTGACGCCTGTCTTTGGTAACGATAACAATTAGCGAAAAGGGGGGCCTTTGTCATGTCATTCTTCGAAATCCATGACCCGGTATTCGGGGCCTATGTGTTGGGCAATGCGCCGGTGAAACGGCTTGCGACCGGGTTTGACTGGGTCGAGGGGCCGGTCTGGATGGGCGACCAGCAAGCACTGTTGTTTTCAGACATTCCGAACAACCGCATCCTGCGCTGGACGGAAGAGGGGGTGACCACCTTCCGCCAGCCATCCAACTTTGCCAACGGCCATACGCGCGATCGCGAGGGGCGGCTGATCAGTTGCGAGCACGGCACCCGATGCGTCACACGGACAGAGTGGGACGGGACGGTGACCGTGATCGCAGAGGGCTATGAGGGCAAGTCGCTGAACAGCCCGAATGATGTGATCGTCGCGCGGGATGGCGGAGTTTGGTTCACCGACCCGCATTACGGGATCATGACGGATTACGAAGGATTTCGATCCGATCAGGAACTGCCCTGTCATGTCTATCGGGTTGGGGCTGCGGGCAAGATCGAGGCGATGGTGACCGATATGGCCTGTCCGAACGGTCTGGCTTTCAGCCCTGACGAAACGCGGCTTTACGTTGCGGACACGGGGCGGATGTTCAGCGCCGACCCGCAGCACATCCGGGTTTACGATATGGTGGAGGGACAGCCGGTCAACGGGCGGATTTTCCACACGATCAGCCCCGGCTGCGCGGATGGCATCCGCTGTGACAGTGACGGCAACCTGTGGTCATCAGCTGCGGACGGCGTGCATTGCATTGCACCGGACGGCCGCCTTTTGGGCAAGATACTGGTGCCGGAACTGGTGTCGAACATCTGCTTTGGCGGGCGGGCCAAGCATCGTTTATTCATCACCGCGACCACCAGCGTCTATTCGGTGATCCTGAACAGGAAGGGTGTGCAATGGCCGTGACGAAGGGGCAGCCGGAAGCGCAGATCGGGTTGATCGGGCTTGGCACGATGGGCGCGGCGCTTGCGTTGAACATCGCGGAAAAAGGGTTCCCGATCGCGGTGTGGAACCGCACGACGCAGGTGGCGCAGGATTTCCACGCCGCGGCCGGGGTGTTGTCGGATCGGATCACGCCGACAGTGACGCTGGCGGATCTGGTGGCGGCGATCCGCCCGCCACGCGCCATCATCCTGATGGTTCCGGCAGGGCAGCCGGTGGATGACCAACTTGCGGCGCTGAGCGGATTGCTTGGCCCCGATGATCTGGTGATTGATGCGGGCAATGCCAATTTTCATGACACCAACCGTCGCAATGCCGCCCGGTTGCCGTTCCGGTTCATGGGCATCGGTGTTTCCGGTGGCGAAGAGGGTGCGCGCCACGGCCCCGCGATCATGGCGGGTGGCATGGCAGAAGATTGGGCGCGTATGGCGCCTGTCTTGCAGGCCATTGCCGCGCGGGCCGAGGACGGCACCCCCTGTGCCGATCATATGGGGCCTGATGGGGCGGGGCATTTCGTCAAGGCGATTCACAACGGCATTGAATATGCCGACATGCAGATGATCGCCGAAACCTATGGCATGATGCGCGACGGGCTGGGGCTGCAGGCCGATGCGATTGGCGCCACCTTTGCGGGCTGGAACGCCGGTACCCTGCGGTCTTATCTGATCGAGATTTCCGCCACTGTCGCGCAAGCGGTGGATCCGATTTCAGGCGGGGCGTTGCTGGACGTTATCTTGGATGCGGCCGGGCAGAAGGGCACTGGCCGCTGGACCGTGATCGAGGCGCAGAACCTTGGGTCCCCGATCCCGGTGATCGAGGCGGCGGTGATGGCGCGCAACGTGTCGGCCTTGCTGGCGGAGCGCGCGGCGGGCGAGGCGGTGTTCGGTCCGGCCCCGGCCCGCGTTGAAGGGCTATCGACGGAGGATCTGGAACAGGCGCTGATTGCGGGGAAGATCCTGTGCTATGCGCAGGGCTTTGCCATGATGACGGCAGCGGCGGCGGATTTTGATTGGGCGTTGGATATGCCGGCCATTGCAAGGGTCTGGCGAGCGGGCTGCATCATCCGGTCGGCCATGCTGAACGACATGGCGCATGCGCTGGCCGAAGATCCGGTGCGCAACCTGATGCTGGCGCCGTTTTTTGCCGATCATTTGCGCCGGGCGCTTCCCGGATTGCGGCGGGTGGTGGCCATAGGCGCGGAGCAGGGCTTGCCTTGCCCGGCCCTGTCATCTGGTCTTGCGTGGTTTGACATGATGCGGACGGCGCGGGGCACCGCGAACATGATCCAGGCGCAGCGCGATTTCTTTGGGCTGCACGGGTTCAAGCGGCTGGATGGTGTTGATCGCCCGCATGGGCCATGGGCCGAGGGGTGATGGACTGGCGCGGCTGATCTAGCCGGTTTCGCCCGGCACCAGCCGCGTGGGCACCACCGTCACGTCCTGCCCCTGCTCGCCCTTCAGGCGGGCGACCAGAGCCTCGGCTGCGGCCTTGCCGATGGCGGTGGTCGGAACAACGGTGGTGGTCAACCGGCGCGGCAGGATCGAGGCTGCCTCCATCCCGCCCCAACCGGCGATGCCGATGTCTTCGGGCACGCGTAGGCCCCGCGACTGGGCATAGGCCAGTCCGCCAATCGCCATTTCGTCATTGTGAAAGTAGACGACATCCAGACCGGATTCGCGGCTGAGCAGCGTTTCAAGCCCGTAGTATCCGGCGTAGAAGCCGGGCGCATCGTGCAGAACCTCGCTGGCAATGATCGGATGGCCGGCGCGGGCGAGGGTGGTCCTGAACCCATCCATCCGGGCCGCGCCCATGACATCGGCCCGCGCCAGAGCACCGACATAGCCCGCCCGTCGCCGCCCGCGCCCGATCAGGAAGCGCCCCATTTCGGCCCCGCAGTCGAAATGTGAAAAGCCGACCGACATGTCGATGGGGCTGGTTGTCAGATCCCAGATCTCGACCACGGGGGATGCGGCCTGACGGAGCAGGTCCACCGTTCCCTGCGTATGGGTGCGCCCAGAGAGAATGAGCCCGGCAGGACGCCAGCTGATCACCTGACGGACCCAGGCTTCTTCCTCATCGGTGGAATGGCTGTTGGCACCGATCATCAGTTGATAGCCCAAACGGGACAGGGCCCGATCAACGCCGTCCAGTACATGCCCGAACAGACCCGAGGTGAGCCTTGGGACGCACATGCCGACCAACGTGCTGGCTTGATCCGACCCGAAGGCAGCGGCAAGCCGGTTGGGGACATAGCCCATGGTTTCGGCAACTTTCACGACCCTGTCGCGCGTATCGTTGGAAAAGCCGGTTCCACCGCGCAGCACCCGGCTGACGGTCATCTTCGACACTCCGGCAGCGCGGGCGATGTCTTCCAGATTGGCTTTCACGGCGGGTCCTTGTCGTTCGTATCGGGACGTTCAGGCGGCAATGGTATCGATAACTTTTTTGCTTGACAGCAGGCGGGCCCTGCGGTCATCTGTTGATACGTTACCGGTAAACCTGGCGCAAGATCAGGCTATGTTCGGTCTCGACCAGGGAGGAACCGCCATGCACCCGTCTTCTGACGGCCTTTTCTTTGACCGTATCGTCAAGTCCTTTGGCGGCACGCAAGCGCTCCGCGGGGTGTCGCTGACGGTCGGCCGTGGGGAGATCGTGGCGCTTCTGGGTGAGAACGGAGCTGGCAAATCCACGCTGATCAAGGTTCTGGGTGGCATCCACCGGCCAGACGAAGGCGCCGTGCAGATCGACGGTGTTCCCTATGCACATGAGGCGGGCAAGGCCGGTGGGCAGAAGGTGGCCTTCATCCATCAGGACCTTGGCTTGATCGAATGGATGAGCGTGGCGGAAAACATCGCGCTTGCGCTTGGCTATGTGCGCAAGAGTGGCGGTTTTGGCCGCCGGATTGACTGGGCCGCAACCGAAGCCGCCGCAGATGCGGCGCTTGCACTGGTCGAGGCGGAGTTTCCCGCCACGGCCCGTGTGTCGAGCCTGACGCGCACCCAGAAATCGCTGGTCGCCATTGCGCGCGCGCTGGCTGCCAGCAGCGATTTTCTGGTGCTGGACGAACCCACCGCCAGCCTGCCTGCCGATGAGGTGGAGCGGCTGTTTGCGGCGCTGCGCCCGTTGAAGGCGCGGGGCGTCGGGATGATTTATGTCAGCCACCGGCTGGACGAGATTTTTCGCATTGCCGACCGAGTGGCGGTGCTGCGTGACGGGCAGATGGTGGGGATGCGCCCCATCGAACACACCACACCGGCAGAGCTGGTCAGCCTGATCGTGGGTCGCAAGGCGCGGGAAATCGCCCGGCCCGCCGTGCAGGATGGCCCGTCGATCCTGAAGGTCGAGGAGCTTGCTACACCGGCGGTTGGCCCGGTCAGCTTTGACATCCGGCGGGGTGAACTGCTGGGTCTGGCAGGCCTGCGGGGCGCGGGGCATGAAGATATTGGCCGGGCGCTGTTCGGGGTGATCCCCCATGCCGGACGGATCGCGCTTGACGGAAAAGCCCCCGACCTGCGCAGCGCGCAAACGGCCATGCGGTCCGGTGTCGGGCTGGTCGCGCGGGACCGGATCGGGGAAAGCGTGGCCCTTGGCCTTGCCATCCGAGAGAATGCCTTTCTGAACCCGTCGGCGACCGGACGGGGGCTGCTATCGCTCATGTCGCCGCGCCGCGAAGAGGCCATTGCCGAAGCCATCGGTCGCCGGGTGGGACTTTCGCCAAACGACCCGACCCTTGCGATCGAGGCGCTGTCTGGCGGGAACCAGCAGAAGGTGGTGGTCGGGCGCTGGCTCGACTCGGGCCGCCGGTTGCTGATTACCGAGGATCCGACAGCAGGCGTGGATGTGGGGGCCAAGGCCGAGATCTACCATCTGCTGTACGAAGCCCTTGCCAGCGGTATGGGCGTTCTTGTCGTATCGACCGATTTCGAGGAAATCGCCGCCATCTGTCACCGTGCCATCGTGTTCAGCCGGGGCTTGCCCGTTGCCGAACTGAGCGGTGTCGAACTTTCCACTGAATCGCTGATCCAGGCCGCATCGGCCAGTGAAGCCGCCTGAGGACATCACATGCCCGGAATAGATTCCAACGCTGTCGAGCCGACCAAGGACGAACTTCGCGGCCTTTCGCCCCTGCGCAAGGCGCTGCGGCTGGCGCCAACCTATGGGCTTGTGATCCTGATGCTGGGTCTGATCCTGCTGTTTTCGGTGCTTTTGCCGACGACATTTCCGACGCTGCTGAACCTGCGGTCGATTTTGAGCGACAAGGCGATCATTGCGCTGCTGGCGCTGGCGGCGATGATCCCGATGGTGGCAGGGCGGATTGACCTGACGGTGGGCTATGGGATCGTGCTTTGGCACATTCTGGCGATCAGCCTGCAGACGATGTATGGCCTGCCTTGGCCGTTCGCTGTTGGGATCGTGCTGGTGCTGGGCGTGATTACGGGCGCGCTGAACGGCCTTCTGGTTGAAGTGGCGCGGATCGACAGCTTTATCGCCACGCTTGGCACCGGGACGGTTCTTTATGCGCTGGCTCTGTGGCACACGGGTGGGCGGCAGATGGTTGGCGCATTGCCGGACGCGTTCTATGCCATCAACGGCACCTTTGTTTTTGGCCTGCCGATCACGGCGTTCTATGTGCTGGTGATCACCGTCACGCTTTGGATCATCCTCGAATACACGCCGACGGGGCGCTACCTTTATGCCATCGGGGCGAACCAGCGCGCGGCCGAGCTGAACGGCATTCCGACACGGAAATTCGTGATTGGCGCCTTTGTCACCTCTGGCGCGCTCACTGCGCTGGCGGGGGTATTGCTCGCGTCAAAGCTGCGGATCGGGCAGGCGTCGGTGGGGTTGGAGTTCCTGCTGCCTGCGCTTGTCGGGGCCTTTCTTGGATCGACCACCATCAAGCCGGGTCGCGTCAACGTCTGGGGAACCATCGTTGGTGTGATGATCCTGGCGGTTGGCATTTCCGGCATCCAGCAGTTCGGCGGAAGTTTCTGGGTCGAACCCTTGTTCAACGGAACCACGCTTCTGATTGCGATCGGCATTGCCGGGTATGCGCAACGGAAGAAGGGGGCAAAATCGAAATGATCAGCAATAAATCGGGAGGATCAAAATGCTGAAGAGAACCCTTATGAGCGGATTGCTTGCGGGCACCATTCTGGCGGCCACAGGTTTGACCGCCTTTGCGCAAGAGGCTTTTGACGGGCCGACCACCGGCCCCAAGGCGGCAGAGGGCAAGACGATTGTCGTTCTTGCCGGAGACATGAAGAACGGTGGCATCCTTGGCGTCACCACCGGCATCGAAGAGGCCGCAGCGAAGATCGGCTGGGAGGTCAAGGTTCTGGACGGCGCAGGTTCCGTTCAAAGCCGGTCGGCCGCCGTCGGGCAGGCGCTGGCGCTTGGCCCGGATGGGATCGTGATCAACGGCTTTGACGCGGCCGAGCAGCAGGCCGCACTCGAAGGCGTGGTGGCGGCGGGTATCCCGATGGTGTCATGGCATTCCGGGCCGAAGATCGGGTGTGATGCGCCCGGCGGGATCTTTGCCAACGTGTCCACCGATGCGATGGATGTGTCGGTCAAGGCTGCCGAATGGGCCCTGCAAGACGGTGGCGGCAAGCCCGGCGTCGTGATCTTTACCGACAGCACCTATACCATTGCCATCCTGAAGGCGGCGAAGCTGAAGGAAGTGATCGAAGCAGGTGGCGGCACGGTGCTGCAATGGGTGGATACGCCCATCGCTGAAACCTCGGCCCGGATGGGCCCGCTGACCACCACGCTTTTGCAGCAGCATGGCGCGGCATGGACACATTCGCTGGCGATCAACGATCTGTATTTCGATTTCATGGGACCGTCGCTTGCGGCTGCCGGGATCGACGGCAAGGGCTCGCCGAAGGCGGGGTCTGCCGGTGACGGGTCGGAAGCCGCCTTCCAGCGCATCCGTTCGGGCCAGTATCAGGCCGTGACGGTGGCAGAACCCTTGAACTTGCAGGGTTGGCAGTTGGTGGACGAGTTGAACCGCGCCATTTCGGGTGAGGCCTGCTCCGGCTATATCACCGCACCTGCGCTGGTGACGGAAGAGGGTCTGGCCAATACGGAAGGCAATACCTTTGATCCCGACAATGGCTATCGCGAGGCCTATGCTGCGATCTGGGGCAAGTGAGCACAGAACATTCGCGGGAGGGCGCAGCTTGCTGCGCCCTTTCGCATTTCCGGACCTCGCCCGGATCGTCGCAAGGAGAGGGAGGCTTTTGGCGACACAAGGGCCTTGCCGGCGTATCGCCCTGCTAACCCGCCTGGGCCGCATCGCGGCCAACGAAATCGCATGCAGGGGCCGCCTGTCGGATTTCAGGGCTAGGCGCCAGCCGCAGCGTTCAACGCATCGATGAGTTCATTGACCGTCAATTTGACGGGGTTGCCTTTCATCGACGAGGAGGAGAGGGCGGCTTCGGCTGTTTGCCGGTGTAGGGCGGGGGGAAGACCTTGGGCGGTGAGGCCCGGCAGGCCGGTTGCGCGCGCCCAGGCGGCGAGGGTTTCGGGGGCGTCCTCGGGGCGACCGCCATAAGTGGCTGCGATATGGGCGAAGACGGTGTCGAGGCGGTGCGCAACCTCGCCCACAGCATGGGTGCGGTTGAGGCGGAGGATGGGGGCAAGAAGTGCGCCGCAGATCGCGCCATGCGGGGCGGGGGCGACACCGCCGATGACGCCTGCGAGGCCATGGACTGCCCCGAGGCCAGAATTGGCAAGCGCGATACCGCCGGTGAGGGAGACATAGGCGAGGGCATCGCGGGCCTGAGCGTCTTCGGCTTCCATCAGGCGCTTGAGGGCGGTGAGGCCTTGCGGGATGGCGGGGGCGGTGAGGGCGTCGGTGAAGGGCGTGGCCTTGGACGAGACGTAGGGTTCGATCACCTGAGTGATCGCGTCGAGGCCGGAGGCGAGGGTCGTGGCGCGGGGGGTGTGGTCGGTGAGCGCCGGGTCGATGATGGCGAGGCGGGCGAGCATCCGGTCTTCGCGGAGCGAGACTTTGCGGCCATGATCTGGCAGGCCGATGACGGCGTTCTTGGTCGCCTCGGCCCCCGTGCCGGATGTCGTGGGCAGGGCGATGAAGGGCAGCGGTGGTACGGAAAGGGGCAGGGCTTTGCCCACCACCTCAAGATGGTCCATCGCGCCGCCCGGGGCGGGGATCAGCGCGGCCAGCGCTTTGCCGAGGTCGAGCGCTGCGCCGCCGCCGATGGAGGTGACCCAGTCGGGGCGAAAGCGGCGGGCCGTGGCCATGGCAGTTTCCAGCATCATCAGCGTGGGTTCGCGGTCGCAGACGATGGCCATGGTTTCGGCCCCGGCAGCGTGCAGGCCTTCGATCAGCCATTGCGCGCGGGCGGGGCTTGCGCCATGCACGATCAGGCCGCGCGGACCGAAGGCGCGGATGAGGGCGGGGGCCTTGCTGGCCTCGCCCCGGCCGAAGAGGATGCGTTGCGGCATGGCGATGGCAAAGGGGGGCATGGCGGGTCCGTTTCTGGCAAGAAGGCGACCCCCGCCCCGACCCTTCCCCCTTGGATGGGGAAGGGAGAAGGGGGATCAGATGGAAAGCACGGCGCGGGGCATGGCTTTGGTCCGGTGATCAAGGGATCGGGGGCCATGTGGCCCCCGGCAGGCAGGTGTCACACTGTCATGGTGGCGGCGACGGCACGGCCCCAGCGCGTGTATTTGGCATCCCGGGTGGCGGCGTCCATCGCGGGGGTGAAGCGGCGTTCCAGCGCCCATGTCTTTTGGAATTCGGCAGGGGCTGGGCAGAGGCCCGCCTTGAGGCCGGCGAGATAGGCGGCACCCAGCGCGGTGGTTTCAGTGACGACAGGGCGATCGACCGGCGCGCCGAGGATGTCGGAGAGGAATTGCATGGCCCAATCGCTGGCCGTCATGCCGCCATCGACGCGCAAGACGCCATCGGCGGCGGCGCCCCAGTCAGAGCGCATTGCCTCAAGAAGGTCGCGGGTCTGGTAGCCGACGCTTTCCAGTGCGGCCTTTGCGAGTTCGGCGGGGCCGGAATTGCGGGTCAGGCCATAGACCGCGCCGCGACAATCGGGGCGCCAGTAGGGTGCGCCGAGGCCGGTGAAGGCAGGGACGAGGATCACGTCCTGTGTCGGGTCGGCGGCATCGGCGAGGGGCTGGGTTTCCTTTGCCTCACGGATGATCTTGAGCCCATCGCGGAGCCATTGGACGACCGCGCCTGCGATGAAGATGGAGCCTTCGAGGGCGTAGGTCGTCTTGCCATCCAGCCGGTAGGCGATGGTGGTGAGCAGGCGGTTCTTTGACGGCACCATGTCAGCGCCGGTGTTCAGAAGCGCAAAACAGCCGGTGCCGTAGGTGGATTTCATCATTCCCGGCGCGAAACAGGCCTGGCCCACGGTGGCGGCCTGCTGGTCACCGGCGACGCCAAGGATCGGGATTTCGCGACCGAACAGATCGGCGCGCGTGGTTCCGTAATCGGCGGCGCAGTCGCGAACATCGGGCAGGAGGGACATGGGGATGTCCAGAAGGGCGCAGATGTCGGCGTCCCATTCGCCCTTGGCGATGTTGTAAATGAGTGTGCGGGCGGCGTTTGTGGCGTCGGTGGCGTGGACCTTGCCGCCTGTGAGTTTCCAGATGAGGAAGGTATCGACAGTGCCGAAGGCAAGCTCGCCCTTGGCCGCGCGGGCGCGGGCGCCGGGGACGTGGTCAAGCAGCCATTTGATCTTTGTCCCGGAGAAATAGGGATCAAGGAGCAGGCCCGTGCGGGCGGTGATCATCGGTTCATGTCCCGCGTCTTTTAGCGCGGTGCAGGTGTCGGCGGTGCGGCGATCCTGCCAGACAATGGCGCGGTGGATCGGCTCGCCGGTGGCGCGGTCCCAGATGAGGGTGGTTTCGCGCTGATTGGTGATGCCGATTGCGGCGATGTCGGTGGTGCTGATGCCTGCCTTTTCGATCACGGCGCGGGCGGTGCCGGCGACAGTGGACCACAGATCGGACGGGTCATGTTCCACCCAGCCGGAGGCGGGGTAGTGCTGGGGGAATTCCTCTTGTGCGACGGCCTTAACGGCAAGGGATGCGTCGAAGATGATCGCGCGCGAAGAGGTGGTGCCCTGATCAATGGCGAGGATATGGGTCATGCGGGGCCTCCCTTGGCTGTGCTGTCCCTGCGCGGGATTCTGGTTGGTGCGATGCGCCTTGCGGCGGCGTTGGTGCCCGGCGCGCCGTGATGGCGGCGCGCCGGGAGAAGGGGTCAGTCTTTCTGGATCATCTGCATTACGGCGACAAGGACGATGCCGTAGAGCATGTGGCCGACAAGGGCGACCCAGGTGATACCGGTGAAGTTGAGGAAGAAGGGCAGTCCGGCGATGGCCGTGATCCCGCCGATGGCAAAGACCCACAGGCCGAAGCCGTAGATCGTCGAGGGCAGGAGCCAATGCGATTGGCCAATCACCTTGCGCCAGATGGGCGCAAAGATGAACAGCCAGCCGACCGGATAGCCGATCAGCCCGACGAGATAGAAGTGCATGAAATAGCCCGCAAAATCGCTGTTGGGCAGGCCAAGTGCGCCGAGCAGGCTTTTGGCTAGGCCATGGGGCGAAAGGGTAGCGAAGCCCAAGGCGGGGCTGATCAGTTGCCCCCAAAGATCGAAGGCGTTGCTGGCAAAAAAGCCCGCGACGAAGAGAAGGCCGAGTGTTTGGGCGTTGATGGCTGGCAATGTGCCCGAGCGGGGGGATGTGGAAGATGCGATCGACATGGTGGGTTCCGTCCTCTGGAGTTACGTCAGGCCGTTACTCCTGCGACAGCCGCACCGTTACGGTTGTCACGGCATCGTGCGTGGAATGATACAATCGTGGCATCACCGCATTGGTCCCTTGTTCTCGATAGGTGCATCACCCGGAGATCTGGCCAGTCGGGATGGCCGGACGACACCCACCCGAGGCCGAGTTTGATGTGTCATCCGCCTTGCAGGCAGAAGCGGGCGGGGCTTTCGCCCCGCCCGTCAGATCAGCCCTGCTGCCAGGACTTGATCAGTTCGTCATAGGAGATCGTTTCGCCCTGGGGCTTTTCGTTCTCCAGCGGGCCGACGGGCGAACCGGGTTCGTCGATCCAGACCTGCGGATCCTGCGGTTCGTTCATCTTCGGGCCGATGTCACCCTGCACGCCTGCGCGTTCCAGACGTTCCAGCACCTTTTCCTGCTCTTCGCACAGGGCATCGAGCGCCTCTTGCGGGGTTTTGGCCCCCGACATGGCGTCGCCGATGTTCTGCCACCACAGCTGGGCCAGCTTCGGATAGTCAGGAACGTTGGTGCCGGTGGGCGACCACTGCACGCGGGCCGGGCTGCGGTAGAATTCGACCAGACCGCCAAGCTGCGGCGCACGATCCGTGAAGGACTGGTGCTGGATGGTCGATTCACGCGCGAAGGTCAGGCCGACATGCGACTTCTTCACGTCCACGGTTTTCGAGGTGACGAACTGGGCATAGAGCCATGCGGCCTGAGCGCGATCGACCGGGGTCGATTGCATCAGGGTCCACGAACCCACGTCCTGATAGCCAACCTTCATGCCGTCCTGCCAGTAGGCGCCGTGCGGCGAGGGGGCCATGCGCCACTTGGGCGTGCCATCCTCGTTCATGACGGGCAGGCCCGGCTTGACCATGTCGGCGGTGAAGGCGGTGTACCAGAACATCTGCTGGGCGATAGAGCCCTGGGCAGGAACCGGACCGGCTTCGCCGAAGGTCATCCCTTGCGCTTCCGGCGGGGTGAACCGCTGGAGCCAGTCGATGGCCTTGGTCACGGCATAGACGGCGGCGGCGTCGTTGGTGGCACCGCCACGCGCAACGCAGGAGCCGACAGGCTGCGAGTTTTCGTTCACGCGGATGCCCCATTCATCGACCGGAAGGCCGTTGGGTTCACCCACATCGCCCATGCCGGCCATGGACATCCACGCATCGGTGTAGCGCCAGCCGAGGGACGGGTCCTTTTTGCCGTAGTCCATGTTGCCAAAGACGCCGGTTGCCGGGCCACCCGCATAGGACATGTCGCGGCCGGTGAAGAATTCGGCGATGTCCTCGTATGCGGACCAGTTCAGCGGAACGCCCAAGTCATAGCCGTACTTGGCCTTAAAGTCGTCCTTGGTTTTCTGATCGTTGAACCAGTCATAGCGGAACCAGTAGAGGTTCGCGAACTGCTGGTCGGGCAGCTGATAGAGCTTGCCGTCCGGGGCGGTCGTGAACTTGGTACCGATGAAATCGGCCAGATCGAGGTTCGGGTTGGTGACCGCTGCGCCTTCGCCTGCCATCCAGTCGGTCAGGTTGCGGGCCTGCTGATAGCGCCAGTGGGTGCCGATCAGGTCAGAGTCGTTGATGTAGGCGTCATAGATGTTCTCGCCCGACTGCATCTGCGTCTGCAGCTTTTCCACCACGTCGCCTTCGCCGATCAGGTCATGGGTGACCTTGATGCCGGTGATGGCGGTGAAGGCCGGAGCAAGGACCTTGGCTTCGTATTCGTGGGTGGTGATGGTTTCCGACACCACCTTGATGTCCATGCCCGCGAAGGGGGCAGCGGCGTCGATGAACCACTGCATTTCCGCCTCTTGATCGGCGCGGGACAGGGTGGATTGATCGCCGATTTCAGCATCGAGGAAGGCCTTGGCGGCCTCCATGTCAGCCCAGGCCGGGGCCGAGCCGAAGGCAATGAGCGCAAGCGCCATCGCCGTTGCGGTTTGTCTGAGTCTCATTCGTTTTCCTCCCAGAAGTTGAGACGTGTCGTCTTCGTTTCGCCGGGGGGGAAGGGTCGCATCCATCCCCCCCGGCGCTTTCATGCCTTGGATCACACCCAGCGGAAGACCGCTGCGGCGTAGATCAGGCAACAGATCAGCGCGCCCGTGAGGGGCGCACCGAAGGCGAAGAGCCAGCCCACACAGATGAAGGCCGACCCGAGAAGGGAAATGAACAGCCGGTCACCGCGCGTGGTTTCGATCCGCAGGATGCCGCGGCGCGGGGTTTCGGGGTAACGGATCGCCAGCAGCGTGAAGAGGATCAGCAGGCAGGCGATGCAATAGAAGAACAAGGCGATGGGGAAGGTCCAGGCCATCCAGCCGCCTTCAATCAGCGGGGCGAACCAGTCGATCCCGTCTTCGGTGCGGGGCACGGCGGCAAGAAGGGCGGCAAAGATCGCCGCAAGCGCCGCGAAGGTGGTCAGGTAGATCGTGTTCCAGCGGGTTTTGGTCATGGTTGTTCCCCCGTCACACGCGGCCCAGGGCAAAGCCCTTGGCGATGTAGTTGCGTACGAAGTAGATCACCAAGGCACCCGGCACGATGGTCAGCACCCCTGCGGCGGCCAGCACGCCCCAATCCATACCAGACGCGGATACGGTGCGGGTCATGGTGGCGGCGATGGGTTTGGCGTTGACCGAAGTCAGCGTGCGCGACAGCAACAGTTCCACCCATGAGAACATGAAACAGAAGAAGGCCGCGACGCCGATGCCTGAAGCGATGAGAGGCATGAAGATCTTCACGAAGAAATGCCCGAAGGAGTAGCCGTCGATATAGGCGGTTTCATCAATTTCCTTGGGCACGCCGCGCATGAAGCCTTCAAGGATCCAGACCGCGAGGGGGACGTTGAAAAGGCAATGCGCCAAGGCCACGGCGATGTGCGTGTCGAACAGGCCGACCGAGGAATAGAGCTGAAAGAACGGCAGGGCGAAGACGGCAGGCGGGGCCATGCGGTTGGTCAGCAGCCAGAAGAACAGGTGCTTGTCGCCCATGAAGCTGTAGCGCGAGAACGCATAGGCGGCAGGCAGGGCGACCGTCAGCGAGATCACCACGTTCATCGTGACGTAGATGATCGAGTTCACATAGCCCATGTACCAGGATGGATCGGTGAGGATCGTCACGTAGTTCTGGATCGTGAAATCGGCCGGGAACAGGGTGAAGGTCGAGGTGATCTCGGTATTGGTCTTGAAGCTCATGTTCACGAGCCAATAGATCGGGATCAGCAGGAACAGCAGGTAGAGCGTCATTACCAGGGCGGAGCCGCGCAGGCGCATGTTACTTGCCCTCTTCTTTGTCGAGGTTGGTCATCACGGTGTAGAACACCCAGCTCACCAGCAAGATCACGAGGAAATACATGATCGAGAAGGCGGCGGCGGGGCCAAGGTCGAACTGGCCCACGGCCATCTTCACGAGGTCGATGGACAGGAAGGTGGTCGCGTTGCCGGGGCCACCGCCGGTGACGACGAAGGGTTCGGTATAGATCATGAAGCTGTCCATGAAGCGCAGCAGGACCGCGATCAGCAGCACGCCCGCCATCTTGGGCAGTTCGATGTAGCGGAACACGCTCCAACGGCTGGCCTGATCCACGCGGGCGGCCTGATAATAGGCCTCGGGGATGGATTGCAGGCCTGCATAGCAAAGGAGCGCGACCAAGCTGGTCCAGTGCCAGACATCCATGACCACCACGGTTACCCAGGCGTCGATGGGATCGTTGGTGTAGTTGTAGTCGATGCCAAGCTCGGCCAGATAGTGGCCCAGAAGGCCGATATCGACGCGACCAAAGATCTGCCAGATGGTGCCCACAACGTTGAACGGGATCAGCAGCGGCAATGCCATGAGAACAAGGCAGACCGAGGCCCAGAAGCCTTTTTTCGGCATGTTCAGGGCGATGTAGATGCCCAGAGGCACCTCGATGGCCAGAATGATGGCCGAGAACAGGATCTGCCGCCCCAGCGCGCCATGCAGGCGGTCGGAGGTGACCATTTCCTCAAACCACTCCAGCCCCGCCCAGAAGAACTGGTTGTCGCCGAAGGTATCGTTGACCGAATAGTTCACCACCGTCATCAGCGGGATGATGGCCGAGAAGGCCACCACGACGAGGACAGGCAGGACAAGGAACCAGGCCTTGTTGTTCTGGGTCTTTTCCATCAGGCGGCCCCCCCGAGCGGTGCGACGCGCCAGTCGTCGGCATAGACATTGATACGGTCGGGTGTGAACCGGACATGGGTCAGTTCTGCGCCCACGGCCATGCCTTCGGGGGCGATCACGTTGACGGTGCTGCCCGCGACTTCGCCGCGGATGATGCGGTGGCGGCCCACGTCTTCGACGCGTTTGATGGTGATGGGCAGGCCATCGCCTGCGGTCAGCACGGCATATTCAGGGCGGATGCCGATCTGGGTGCGGCCCGTGATTGGCCCGTAGGCCGCACCCAGCGGCACAGCCGCGCCTTGCAGATGCGCGGTGTCGCCCCGGACGTCGGCGGGCAGAAGGTTCATGCCCGGCGAGCCGATGAAATAGCCCACAAAGGTATGGGCGGGGGTTTCAAAAAGGTCTTCTGGCGTGCCCATCTGCACGACGCGCCCGTCATACATCACCACCACCTTGTCGGCGAAGGTGAGCGCCTCGGTCTGGTCATGGGTGACGTAAATCATCGTATGGCCGAATTCGCGGTGCAGCTGTTTGAGCTGGGTGCGAAGCTCCCATTTCATGTGCGGGTCGATCACGGTGAGCGGTTCGTCGAAGAGGATGGCGTTGACATCTTCGCGCACCATGCCGCGGCCAAGGCTGATCTTCTGCTTGGCATCCGCCGTCAGACCGCGGGCCTTGCGATCCAGCGTCGCCTCCATCCCGATCATGGTGGCGATCTGGCCGACGCGCGCCTTGATATAGGCTGCGTCCATGCCCCGGTTGCGCAGCGGGAAGGCGAGGTTTTCGCGCACGGTCATGGTGTCGTAGACGACCGGGAACTGGAACACCTGCGCGATGTTGCGCTCGGCGGTTTCGGAGTCTGTCACGTCACGGTCGCCGAACAACACGCGGCCCTGAGACGGTTTCAGAAGGCCCGAGATGATGTTCAGCAGCGTGGTCTTGCCGCAGCCGGATGAGCCCAGAAGGGCATAGGCCCCGCCGTCCTGCCAGACGTGATCCATTTCCTTCAAGGCGAAGTCATGTTCGCCGCGCGGGTTGGGAAAGTAGCTGTGGGCGAGGTTCTTGAGGGTGATCTGTGCCATGGGTCAGGCTGCCGCCGCATAGGCCGCAGGTGCCGCGAGGCGGCCTTCGGCATCAAAGATGTAGACATGGGCGGGGTCGAGCCAGACGCTTACCTCATGTCCGGCGGTCAGGTCATGCACGCCATGTACTAGGCCGACCCAGCGGTCGGAGCCATGGGTCAGGTGCAGGAAGGTTTCCGATCCCGTGATCTCCGTCACGCCCAGTGTGCAGCGGAATTCGACCGCCTGCCCGGAATGGGTGTTCAGATGAAGATGATTGGCGCGGAAGCCGGCAGTGTAGCGGCCATCGGGCAGGGCGGCGAAGGGGCCGTCGGCGGGGGCATTGGCGTGGCCGCCGAAATTGACGCGGTGGCCTTCCTTGACGCAGGGGACGAAGTTCATCGGCGGATCGCTGAACACGCGCGCGGTGGTGGCGTCGGCGGGTTGGCGGTAGACGGTCGGGGTGGGGCCGAATTGCGTGACGCGGCCTTCCCAGAGCGTGGCGGTGTTGCCGCCCAGAAGCAGGGCTTCTTCGGGTTCGGTGGTGGCATAGACGAAGATCGCGCCGGATTCCTCAAATATGCGGGGGATTTCGGCGCGGAGTTCCTCGCGCAGTTTGTAATCGAGGTTGGCGAGGGGTTCGTCGAGCAGCACCAACCCTGCGCCTTTGACCAGTGCCCGCGCGAGGGCGCAGCGCTGTTGCTGGCCGCCCGACAGTTCCAGCGGTTTGCGGGTCAGCATCGGGGTGAGCTTGAGCATGTCGGCGGTTTCCATCACCGCGCGGTCAATCTCGGCCTTTGTTTTGCCCATCAGGCGGAGGGGCGAGGCGATGTTGTCATAGACGCTCATCGCCGGGTAGTTGATGAACTGCTGATAGACCATAGCGACCTTGCGGTCCTGCACGCGCTGGCCGGTGACATCCTGCCCGTGCCAATGCAGCGTGCCGGTGCTGGGCGCATCAAGGCCTGCCATAAGCCGCATCAGCGAGGTCTTGCCCGATGAGGTGGGGCCAAGCAGCACGTTCATGGTGCCTTTTTCCAGCGTCAGGGTCGTGGGGTGGATATGAACCTGCCCCTTTACGACCCGGCTGATGGCTTTCAGTTCCAGCGCCATCCGTCCCCCTTATTCTGCCGCGGGGCTGATGGCCCCGTGGGTTGCCGCGCCTGCCATGAAATCATCCAGTGCGGCGATCTGTTCCTTGGTCATGCGCAGACCAAGCTTTGTGCGCCGCCAGACGATATCTGCGGCGGCGCGGGCGAATTCGTGCTGCATCAGCCAGCGCACCTCGGCCTCGGTCAGGGTGCCGCCGAAATCGCGGCCAAGATCAGCGGCGGAGGTGGCCCCGCGCAGGAGGGTGGCCGCCTCAGACCCGTAGGCGCGGATCAGGCGCGCGGCCCAGTAATCGGATAGGAAGGGGTGGTTGGCCTTGAGCGATGCGGTCAGCGCGGCCACGCCATCATGTGGGAAATCTCCGCCGGGCAAGGCGACGCGGGCGGTCCACGGCCCCTTTGCCTGCGGGAAATAGGGTGTCAGCTTTTCCAAAGCAGACTCGGCCAAGCGGCGATAGGTGGTGATCTTGCCGCCAAAAACATTGAGCAGCGGCGCGCCGTTGCCATCCAGCGACAGAACATAGTCGCGAGTGGCCGCCGTGGCCGATTTCGCGCCATCGTTATAAAGCGGGCGGACGCCGGAATATGTCCAGACGACATCCTTCAGCGTGACGGGCTTGGCGAAATACTGGCTGGCGAAATTCAGCAGGTAATCGCGTTCCGCATCGGAACAGACCGCATCCTTGGGTGCGCCCTTGTGATCCTGATCGGTGGTGCCGATGAGGGTGAAATCCTGTTCATAGGGAATGGCGAAGATGATGCGCCCATCGGTGCCCTGAAAGAAATAGCAGCGGTCATGGTCGTAGAGTTTCTTGGTCACGATGTGCGACCCGCGCACGAGACGGACGCCTTCGGATGAATTGATCCGCGCGACATTGCGGATCACGTCTTCGACCCAAGGGCCGCCTGCATTGACCAGCGCGCGGGCGTGGTGGACCTGCTGGCCATCGGGGCCGTCGGTGGTGATCTCCCACATCTCGCCGGTGCGGTTGGCCGAGATGACGCGGGTGCGCGTCAGGATGGTGGCGCCGCGCTGGGCCGCATCGCGGGCGTTGAGGGAGACGAGCTTGGAATCCTCAACCCAGCAATCGGAGTATTCATAGGCGTGGCGGAACCGCGATTGCAGCGGTTTGCCTGCGGGATCGGTTGTCAAGTCCAGCGTGCGGGTGGAAGGCAGGATCTTACGGCCACCGAGCGTGTCATAGAGGAACAGGCCAAGCCGAATGAGCCATGCAGGGCGGCGCCCCTTCATCCAGGGCATCAGGCGCGACAGGAGGCGACCTGTGGGCGTATCGCCTTCGAACCGCATGTCGGGATGGTAGGGCAGCACGAAACGCATGGGCCACGAGATGTGGGGCATGGCGACAAGCAGGGTTTCGCGTTCCTCCAGCGCCTCGCGCACCAGACGAAATTCGAAATATTCCAGATAGCGCAGGCCGCCGTGGAAAAGCTTGGTCGAAGCTGACGATGTGGCCTGAGCCAGATCGCCCTGTTCGGCAAGCACCACCGACAGGCCGCGACCCGTTGCGTCGCGGGCGATGCCGCATCCGTTGATGCCGCCGCCGATGATGAACAGATCGGCCGTTTCGGGCCTGTTCTTCGGTATCACGCCAGTCTCCTCCCTAGCGGGGGCAGGTTGGAACGAATCTTTGCCATTGGTCAATGCCCATTTTTCGGATTTGCGCGTTTCTTATTGAAGCGAACATTTGCGCGCAAGTGACGTAAGGGAAATGGCTGAATATCAGGGACTTGACCCTGATACGCGCATTTTCGCGCTGCAATGCGGCGTGATTGCCGCGTGCGCGTGCAGAAACTTTTTCGGCTTGATTGCCCGGCTTTCCTTTCCGAAGGTGGGCGATCACGAGTGAAGAAAAAGGAATGCCGGAATGGCGCTGAGTTTCCGTCAGACCGAGATCCTTGAGATTGCCCGCGCCGAGGGGCGGGTGGTCGTCGAGGATCTGGCGCAGCGCTTTGATGTGACCTTGCAGACGATCCGGCGCGATCTTACGGATCTGGCGGATATGGGCCATCTGGACCGGGTGCATGGCGGGGCGGTACCGCGCACCGGGGTGACGAACCTTGGCTATGAGCAGCGCCGCCAGATGAACGAGGCGGCGAAGTCCGCCATCGCACGGGCCTGTGCGGCGGCGATCCCGGAGAACTGTTCGCTGATCATGAACCTTGGCACCACGACCGAGGCGGTGGCGCGGGAATTGCTGACCCATCGCAATATCACGGTGGTGACCAACAACATGAACGTGGCCAACACGCTGGCCGCCAATCCGGGCTGCGAGATCATGGTGGCGGGTGGCGCGCTGCGGCGGTCGGATGGCGGGTTGGTGGGGGAGCTGACGACGCAGTTTTTTGAGCAGTTCAAGGTAGATTACGCGGTGATTGGCGCGTCGGCGCTGGATCAGGACGGCGATCTGCTGGATTTCGATCTGGCCGAGGTGCGGGTGTCGAAGGCGATCATCCGGCAGGCGCGCAAGGTGTTTCTGGTCTGCGACCATTCCAAGCTGGACCGGAGCGCACCGGCACGGCTGGCGTCGCTGTCGGAGGTGACGACTTTGTTCACGGATCAGCCTCTGCCGCCCGAACTGGCGCGGAAATGTGCCGAATGGGGGACCGGGGTGGTGGTTGCCGGGTGAGGTGATCCCGGCGCGCAGGCGCCGGGATGGCCCCGCCGCCCGGTGGGTTGGGTGGCTGTCCCGGGCTGGCCCGGGACAGGTTTCTTACAGGGCGTCCAGCCAATCCAGCCTTGGCCCAAGCGGTACGATGCCCTTGGGGTTGAGCGCCTTGATCGAATAGTAGCCGCGCTTGATGTGATCGATGCTGACTGTCTCGGCGATGCCGGGCAGGCGGTAGACGCGGGCGGTGTAGGCGGTCAGGTGGGGATAATCGGCCAGCTGTCGCAGGTTGCATTTGAACAGGCCGTGATAGGCGGCGTCAAAGCGGATCAGCGTGACGAAGGCGCGGATGTCCGTCTCGGTCAATCGGTCGCCATGAAGCCATGCGCGCCCGTCGGAAAGCCGGGTCTCCAGCGTATTCAGCATGGCAAAGACATCGTGGAAGGCGGATTCATAGGCGGCCTGCGTGGTGGCAAAGCCCGCGCGATAGACGCCGTTGTTCAGCGCGGGATAGATCGCATCGTTCAGCGCGTCGATCTGGGCCGCCAGATCGGCGGGGTAGAGATCGGGGCCGTTGGCGAGTGTCCCGAAGCCCGAATTGAAAATGCGCAGGATGTCGGCGCTTTCGTTGTTGACGATAGTTTGGGTTTGTTTGTCCCACAGGACCGGAATAGTGGCGCGGCCGTTCACGGCCGGATCGGCGCGCGTATAGATTTCATGCATGTAAGTGGCTTGGTTTATGGCATCTGCCCCGGCGACAAAGTGCCAGCCTTCATCGGTGAGTTCGGGTTCGACGATGGAGAGGGAGATGACGTCTTCAAGCTGCTTGAGCTTGCGTGCCATGAGCGTGCGGCTGGCCCAGGGGCAGATGAGGCCGACATAGAGGTGATAGCGGCCGGCCTCGGCGCGGAAACCGCCTTGGCCCGTGGGGCCGGGGCTGCCATCGCGGGTGATCCAGTTGCGGAAGGTGGAAACCTGCCGCACGAAGCCGCCCTGTTCATCCTTGGCCTGAACCGGATCCCATTTTGCGATCCATTTGCCGTTCACGAGCATCAGCGTTTCTCCGTCAGGGTGATCTGGGTGCCCCAGGGATCGGTCAGCCGTGTTTGGCCATCGCTGCGCGCGGCGATAGCGGCAAGGGCGGTGGCGTCTGCGAGGATTTCCACATTGGTCAGGCCGGTCGAGGGGGTGCGGGGGCCCGCGCCGCGGCTGTTCCAGACATTGGTGGCGAGGTGATGGTGATAGCCGCCTGACCCGTAGAAGGCCGCGCCGGGATAGGTGGCGGTCACGGGAAAGCCGAGTGTGCCGGTATAGAAGGCCTGCGCTTGCGCGACATCGCCCACTTGCAGGTGGACATGGCCCACGACCGTGCCATCGGGTGCGCCTGTCCAAGGGCCATCGGCGGCGGCGGCGAGATCGTCAAGGTCAAGCGGATCGGTCGCCATCTGGATGGAGCCGTCCTGTTTGGTCCATTGCGCGCGGGGGCGGTCGACATAGACTTCGATCCCGTTGCCTTCGGGATCGGCGAGATAGATCGCCTCGGACACTTTGTGATCGGATGCGCCCTGAAGGGGCAGGCGGGTGCTGGCCACGTGGTGCAGCCAGCGGGCAAGGGCGGCGCGGTCTGGCAGAAGAAAGGCGGTGTGGAACAGGCCGGCCTCGCGCGGGGAGCGGAGCCGCGCGGCGGGATCGGCGATCAGCGTGATCAGTGCCCGGTTGCCTGCACCGAGAGTGACCTGTGCGGCATCGGCGGTCAGCTTCGCCAGGCCGAGCGCGCGGGCGTAGAAATCGGCGCTGCGGGCCAGATCATGGACTGTAAGCGTGACCCGTCCGATTTCCATCGGGGCTGCGGCGGTGTGCATCGCGGGACTCCTGTGACACTACGTTACCCGCACAGGCCTAGACCTGCGGGCGCTGTTGCGAAAGGGTCCGGGATGCACAGTCTTTGTGCTGCCGTTGCGCCGCTGTCGGGCCGTGCCCGATGGCGGTATCGGGAACGGGGCAGGGGTTTCGTCAGTCGCGGCCGGGGAAGAAGCGCGGGAGGCGGCCGTCAAGTTCGCGGGCCATGTCCTGAAGCCGAAGGTCGGCGGATGCCTCGTCTTCGCCGCGCGCGACGGGGGTGACAAGGCGGACAAGCCCGCCATCCTTGCGCCCGTAAAGCACGCTGTCCCAAAGGAGCCAGAGCTTCGACCCGAAGTCCCAGGCGACCTGCCGCCCGTTTTGCAGGAAGAAGTAATAGACGAGCAGGCGATCTTCGCCCTTCTGGATCAGGGCGCGGTTGATTGGGAAAGGTTTGTTCAGGCCCATTTCCATGCCGATATCGCGCCGGTCGAACGAGGCGAATTCCCAGCCTGAATTGGGAAGGCACACCTCGGGGGAATGCGCGCCACTGGTTGTCTGATCGCGGAACCATGCGGCGAAAACCTCGACCGTGGCATCGGGGCCTGCGGTGAAGGACATCAACGCGTAATCCTGCGCTTGCAGCGTCTGGGCGACGGCGGGATCGAGCGACTGGCGCTCGCCACCGGTCCAGCTTCCGATCTGGGTGGGGAAGGAGCCAAGCTCGGCCCGGGGCGGTTCGACCGTGCGGACAGTGGGGAAGACCTGCCACAGCACGGCGGCCCCGACGGTGACGATGGCAAAGACCGCCAGTGCGCGCGACGGTTCGACCAGCAGGATGCGGCGGGCCTGCGGGACCAGACCGGAGAAATCCAGATCAAGCGCGTCGACCAATGTCGTGTGCCGGCGCTGCAATATCAGCAGCAGGCGGGCCAGGCCAAAGAGCATCAGCACCGAGAGCAGGAAGATCACCCAGCCTTCGAAGAAGTGCGAAAACCCCTCGAGATGTTCTGGCCCCTGATACTGCACGATCAGCCCGGCGATGGCGATGCGCGCCGAGTTCATCACCACAGCGATGGGGGCCGCCGACAGCAGCATGATGGCCTTCATGGTGAAGGAGCCGCGATAGAGGATCGCGAAGATGTAGGAAAAGCTGAGGATCGGGAACAGATAGCGCAGGCCCGAGCAGGCCTCGGCCACGTGCATCTTTATGACGCCGAGGTCGATGATGTAGCCATCCAGAAACACCGGCACATCGGCCAACCGCAGCAGCCAGACGCCCAATTCGGCCGAGATGAGCTGAAGCGTGATGGACACGGTGTAATAGGTGGAGCTTGGCAGGGGCAGCATGAAGCCCAGATGCAGGATCGGCGGCCAGAAGCGCTTTCCCTGTTCCCAGCCAAAGCAGATGAGCAGGATTGCGCCGAACCACAGGATCAGCGCCGTGGCGGTGACCATCGGCGTTTCCACCATCTGGCCAAGGATGCCGAAGAAGACGGACACGGCCAGCAGGGCCAGCCCCGGCCAGCGGTTCACGGGTCCGTGCAGGATCGGTTCGGTCTTGAGTTGGCGCAGGAAAAGCAGGCCTGACAGCACGGGAATAAGCGGCCCGTGGCTGTATTCAGGCATCTGCCAGACAGCGAAGAGAAGCGTGATGCCCGGCCAGAACAGCACAAAAGCGCCGATCAGGGACACGGTCAGCCAGAACAGGCCCATAACTTGCATGGGAAGGGGGGCCGAGAGCGGTTGGGTGCCTTCGGGGCTGTGCATGTTCTGGCCGTGCTTGATTAATCAGGTTTAATTTTACGATACTACAAGGCACAAGGGCGGTGAAGTAAACAGGTCGCGCATGTTCGCCCGGCCTGACACAAGAAACTGGAAGGGACGAGTGCGCGGATGGGTAGTATCCTTGACATCTACACTGGCTATTTCGGGCTGAGCGCCCGGCCATTTGCCATCGCGCCGGACCCGGACATGCTGTTCTGGTCGATGACCCATCGCCGGGCCTATTCGCTTATGGAATATGCCATCGTGACCCGTGCACCGATCACTTTGGTGACGGGTGAGGTTGGGGCGGGAAAGACGCTGCTGGTGCAGCATTTGTTGCGAAATGTGGGTGATGACGTGGTCTTCGGGCTGGTGTCGCAGGTGCGTGGCAAGGCCGAGGATGTGCTGCCTTGGGTGCTTCTGGCGCTGGGTGAACCGGCCGAGCCGGATGACAGCATGGTGGAGCTTTTTTCGCGCTTTGAGGAGCGTCTGATACAGGAATATGCCGCCGGGCGGCGGGTGGTGCTGGTGTTCGACGAGGCGCAGAATCTTTCGGATCAGGCGCTGGAACAGATTCGCACGCTGACCAACATGAACACCGGCACGGACGAGTTGTTGCAGGTGTTTCTGGTGGGGCAATCGGGGCTGCGTGACCGAATCGTCAATTCGGCGCTTCAGCCGCTTGCCCAAAGAATCGGCGCTGCCTGCCATTTACCCGCCATGGATGCGCTGACGACAGGCGAATATGTCCGGCATCGGCTGAAGGCCGTGGGCGGCAACGACGAACTGTTCACCGATGATGCGGTTGACCTTGTGCATGAGCGCACCGGCGGGTTGGCGCGGTTGGTGAACCAGTTGTGCGATTTTTCGATGGTCTATGCCTTTAGCAAGGGCAACCCGCAGATCGACAAGATGACGGTCATGCAGGTGATCAATGACGGGGTGTTCTTTGGCGGGCAGGCGCTGACGGCGCTGGCAGATCAGGATGACGTCGCACATCTGCCTATGTTCCGCGCCCGCACGGCACCGCTGGACTGACCGATGCAGGACAGTCAGGTTTCACGGGCGGACGATACGTCTGTGCCCGGACATGGGCGCAGGTTGCATGTGATGATCACGGCCAATGCGGCCTGGAACATCTGGAACTTTCGCCGCCCTATCGTGCAGTCGCTGTTGCAAGCCGGGCATCGGGTGACAGTGCTGGCCCCTGCCGATGATATGCTGACAGATTTGCAGCGGATCGGCTGCGCGGTGGTGCCGCTGAAGATGGATGTGCGCGGGCTGAACCCGGTGGCCGATCTGGCGCTGGTGCGGCGGTTTCGGGCGATCTTTCGCGAACAGCGGCCCGACGTGGTGCTGAGCTTTACGATCAAGAACAACATCTTTGGCGGATTGGCCGCGCGGTTGACCGGCATGCCCTTCGTGCCGAATGTGACCGGGCTTGGCACGGCGTTTCTGTCCGGCTGGCTGCTTCAGCGGATTGCCGAGGCACTGTACCGGATGGCGTTCCGGGGGCTGCCGGTGGTGTTTTTCGAGAATGACGATGACCGCGCGCTGTTCGAAGCGCGCGGGATGCTGCGGCCGGGGCAGGCGCGGGTTTTGCCGGGCACCGGGATTGATCTGGCGCATTATGGGGCGGTCCCGATGCCGGGACATGCGCCCGAGGCCCCGGTTTTTCTAATGGTGGCCCGGCTGCTGCGCGACAAGGGCGTGATCGAGTTTGTCGAGGCGGCGCGCCGTATCAAGGCAGAGTATCCGCAGGCGCGGTTTCAATTGCTTGGGCCGGCCGGGGTGCAGAACCGGACGGCGATCCATCTGGACGAGGTGCAGCGCTGGGTGGATGACGGGATCATCGACTATCTGGGCACGCGAACCGACGTGAGGCCACTGTTGCAGGCGGCGGATTGCGTTGTGCTTCCATCCTATCGCGAAGGCGCGCCGCGCACGCTGATCGAGGCCTCTGCCATGGCGCGGCCGGTGATCGCGACCGATGTGGCGGGGTGCCGCGCGGTGGTGGATGCGGATATCACCGGGTTCATGTGCCAGCCACGCGATGCAGAGAGCCTCGCCGCGGCGATGCGCCGTTTCCTGCACCTGTCGCCCGAGGCGCGGGCCGAAATGGGGGCCGCCGCGCGCCGCAAGATGGAGCGGGAGTTCGACGAAAGGATCGTCATCGCTGCCTATCATGATGCGGTGCGGGCTGTGACCGCGCGGGGTTGAGGCAGCATGGAAACGGCGGTTTTCATCATCGGAAAGCTGGTCGGGGCGATGCTGCGGATCGAGACATGGCTGGTCGCGCTGGCCGTTCTGTCCCTGCTGGCGCAGGTCCGGGGCAGGCCGGGGCTGGCCCGCGCGCTGACGGGCGGGCTGATTGCCGCGCTGGTGGCACTTGCGGTGTTTCCCATCGGTGCGGCCTTGTTGCGGCCATTGGAGGCCACGTTTCCCGCCAACCCGCCGCTGGCGCAGGTGGGGGGGATCATCCTGCTTGGCGGGGCCGAGGATGTGGCACCCAGCCGCCAATGGGGCGGGGCGCAACTGGGCGCGGCGGGCGAGCGGCTGATGGCGGTGGCCGAACTGGCGCGGCGGTTTCCCGAAGCGCGGGTCATCGTAACCGGCGGCGGCGGCAGGTTGCGCGATGCGGGCGGGGTGGCCCTGTCCGAGGCGCAGATTTCGGCAGGTTTCCTTGAGCGGCACGGCGTTGCTGCATCGCGGATCATGCTGGAGGAGCAGTCGCGGACGACGGCCGAGAATGCGCGGCGCAGCATTGCGGGTGCGCCGGTTGCCGAGGGGGAGGTGTGGGTTCTGGTGACGAGCGCTTTTCACATGCCCCGCGCAATGCAGAGCTTTCAGGCGGCGGGATGGACGGGGCTGGTTCCCTTTCCTGTGGATTATCGCAGTGGCCCTGTCATTGACGGGATCGGATGGGATCTGGCCAGGAATCTGGAGCTGCTGAACATCGCCCTGCGGGAATGGGTCGGGCGGCTGGCCTATCGCATATTGCAGCGCTGAGAGGCGGGT
Source organism: Fuscovulum sp. (assembly GCA_035192965.1). Taxonomy (NCBI): domain Bacteria; kingdom Pseudomonadati; phylum Pseudomonadota; class Alphaproteobacteria; order Rhodobacterales; family Paracoccaceae; genus Fuscovulum; species Fuscovulum sp. The sequence continues at coordinate 1,299,521 of CP136571.1, forward strand.
CCGGGCCTGCGAATGCCCTGGGGTGAAGGTTGGAGCAGTTTCAGCGGCGATCATGCCTTTCCACCGGTGTTCGGGGGAATTAAGGATTGTTGCGAAGTCGGGCCGACCCCCAGCGAAGGGGAGATCCGGTCGCAGCGCTGCCGGGACCAGCGTCGGGCCCTTGCGCGGGCGTCACCACAGGGGGGCGGGACAACGGACGGATGAAGGCAGAGCGGGTGTTTGCAATTCGGGCGAAAGACAGGGGACCGGCGCGACGGACAGTTGCGGCAGGAGACCGGCTGAAACACGGGCGGCAGGGACCCGTGCCAGTGATGGCATGTGGGATGACATGACTGCGCCCTTTGCCCTTTTTGTTGTGGCCCATCCCGCCTTTCGCCAGCGATATGAATATATCACGCGCCATCTGGCCGCGCGGTCAAAGCAGACGCCGCGCCTTGTTGGCATTGTGGGGCGGGATGTATTGGCGGCGACGCCCGATCTGCCGCGCCGTTCAAGTATTTTGCCGGGCGAGCTTGGCTGTGCGCTGTCGCATCTGTCGGCCTATCGGACGATGGTGGCTGAAAACATCCCGCGCGCTGTGGTGATGGAGGATGATGCGGCGCTGCCCGAAGGGTTTGACGATCTTGCCCGCGCGGTTCTGGCGGACCTGCGGCGGGGCGAGGTTATCTCGTTCCACAGCCCGAACCGGCAGCCGAACCTGTATTCGTCGCATGGCGCGCGCAGCGTCGGGGGCAGTCTGCTTGTGACGCCGATGCAGGCCCGATCCGTGCGCACGACGCTGTGCTATGCGATCGATCTTGGCGCGGCGCGGGGTATTCTGCGTGGCAACGATCCCGTGGAATTCTGCGCCGATGATTTTGACGCCTTCCATGCGCGGGGATTTGTCAATCACCTGCGCATTCTGAGCCCGTCGGCGGTGGATCTTGCGGCGTTCGAATCCGTGATGGAATATCGGCGCAAGGCGAATGCGATGCGGATCGTCGCCCGGTTGTTGAACCGCACCCCTGGTGTTCGTGAGATACTTCGGCTGCGGCGGCATCATCTGCACATGTCAGGGGACCGCAATCATCGGATCGTGCCGGACCCGTCGCCGCTGATGGTGGGAAATCCGGCATATGAAGAGATGCAGGGTGTGAATTGATGCTTTTGTCTGGACGGGATTTGGACGCGGGCGGATGCTGTGCCTTCCCGATGCTTCGCCGTTCCGGGCTGGTTTGTTCTTGCGATGCCCTTTTTCGGGGCCGTCTTTTCCGGGCTATTATTCCCGGCAGGGTGATGGCGTCTTTTCATTGTGACGGAGCGGACCGTGTCCAAGATATTTGATCCGATCACTTACAGGCCGTTCTACCCCAGAGTCGTCAGGCTGCGCGGTAGATATGTCATCTCGCGGTCGGGTATGCTGCTAGCGCATTGGAAATGGACCTGGGCCAGCATGTATCACCACCCGATCGTGGCCGCGCGTTTCATGGTCGTGACGCTGCTGTCGCTGGTGAAACGGGGGGTGGCGCGGGTTGAAGGCGGTCGGGATCTGGGCCTGATCCATACAGGGTGGACGGCGGGGTACTATCATTGGCTGACCGAGAGCCTGCCGCGCGCGCTGGTGATGCGCGATGCCTTTCCGGACGCGGTGCCGATCCTGCCATCGCCACTGTTTCGAAAATATGCAGGCTCGCTTGAAAAGCTGGGATTTCCGGAGGTCGTGTTCTTTCCCAGTGACGCGAATGTCAGCGTTGGCGATCCGATCCTCACTGAATGCCTGCCGACCTATGGGACGACGGACCCGGCGCTTTTGAAGCGGGTCCGAGACACTATCCTTGGCAATGTCATGGGCGGCGCGGCGGCCAAGCCGTTTCGCATCGTCTATGCTTCACGCGCGAAATCGCGCGGCAGGACTGTCTTGAACGAGGAAGAGGTTCTGCAGGCGTTGCATCCTTTGGGTGTTGAGTTGTATCATTTTGAGGATCTGGATTTTGAAGGTCAGGTCAGGTTGATGCAAGAAACCAAGTGCCTGATCAGCATTCATGGGGCAGGGCTGACGAATATGATGTTCATGCCGGAAGGTGGTTCCGTGATCGAGATCATCCCGAGAAAGCATGGGATTTTTGACTACAAATACGGGCGAAACTCCATCCGGCACGAGCCGTGCTATGTGCGCCTTGCCGATGTGTTCGGGCACCGCCATGCGGCGGTTCTGGGGACGGCGGACAGCAAATGGCATGCGGCCACGGATATGGCCAATGTTCACTTTGATCCGGCAGATGTTGTGGCTGCGGTTGGGCCTGCCGATGCTTAAGGCGGCGGGAGTAAATGCGTCGCGCCCTTTGGTGCGACAGCTTTGGGTGTTCGGGTCGTGGTGAAGGTCTGCCTTCTTTTGCCGGATTTGCGCGGGGGTGGCGCGGAACGGGTGAGCCTTGATCTGGGCCATGCCTTTGCGGCGCTGGGCCATCAGGTGGAGTTTGCCCTGATGCGGCGGTCCGGGGACTTTCTGGCCGAGGCAGAGGCGGCTTTTCCGGTGGCAGACCTTGCGGCGCCGCGCGTGCGGCAGGTGTTGCCCGGATTGACCGCCCATTTGCGGCGCAGCAGGCCCGATGTGGTGCTGGCGGCGATGTGGCCGCTGACGGTGCTGGCACAGGTGGCGCAAAGACTTTCGGGGCATCGGTGCCGGGTCATCGTCAGCGAGCATGGGATGCTTTCGGCGCAGTATGGGACATGGGGATTGGGCCATCGTGTGATGCTGCGCGCCTCGACTATGTTGGGCTATCGGCTGGCGGATGCGCGTGTTGGGGTGTCTGCCGGAGTCGCGGCGGATATGGCGCGGTTGTCGGGGATGGCCGCGTCGCGGTTTGCGGCGATCCATAATCCGTTGCGGCGGCTCGCGGATCCCGAGGTGGGGCAGGTGGCACAGGCAGAGGCGCTTTGGCAGGGGCAGGGCCCACGCATTGTGACGGTGGGCAGTCTGAAGCCGGTAAAGAACCACGCGCTTTTGCTGCAGGCCTTTGCCCGGCTGCCGCTGCCGCAGGCGCGGCTGATGATCGTGGGGCAAGGGCCGGAAGAGGGCAGGCTGCGCCAGTTGGTGGCTGAATTGGGCCTTGGGGAGCGTGTGATCCTTGCCGGATTTCATGCTGATCCGGCGGCGCTTTATGCAACGGCCGATCTGTTCGCGCTGTCGTCTGATCATGAAGGCTTTGGCAATGTTCTGGTCGAGGCCTTGTCCTTCGGGCTGCCCGTCGTTTCGACGGATTGCCCCGCAGGCCCGGCAGAGATTCTGGGTGGCGGGCGCTGGGGCGATCTGGTGCCGGTGCGCGACGCAGAGGCGCTGGCCGCGGCGATGACGGCGGCGCTGTCCAGACCGGTGAACCGCGAGGCGCTGAAGGCGCGGGCGGCGGAATTCGCGCCGGATATCGTGGCGCGGCAGTACCTTGGACTGGTGGGCCTGTCGTGACTGCGACCGTCTATGTCACCCGCAACGGGCTGCTGGAACCGCTGGGGCAAAGCCAGGTCTTTGGCTATGTGCGAGGGTTGTCGCGGGACTACGGGATCACGCTGATCACCTATGAAAAGGATGAAGACTGGGCGGATGCCGACCGGGTGGCAGAGATGCAGACCGCCTGCGCGGAGTTGGGTATCCGCTGGCTGCCGCAGCGGTTCCTGCGGCGGCCCCGCTTGATTGCCCCGGCCCTGAGCATGGTGCGGATGGCCTGGCTTTTGCAACGCGAAGTGAGGGGGCAGGACGCGCGGCTGATCCATGCCCGGTCCTATATTCCGGCGGTTGTGGCGCTGGCGGTTGGTTGGCTTTTGGGGGTGCCCTTCATCTTTGACATGCGCGCGTTGTGGCCGGATGAGCTTATCACGGCGGGACGGTTGCGGCGCGGGTCGCTGCTGCACCGGGCCATCGTTGCCGCCGAACGCGCCTGCCTGCGCCGGGCGGGGGCGGTGGTGTCGCTGACCCATGCTGCGGTTGACCACCTGAGTCGTGTCTATCCGGCAGAGATGGCAAACCAGAGGGTCGCCGTGATCCCCACCTGCGCCGATCTGAGCCGCTTCGTTCCGGCAAGCGCGCCACCCATCGGGCGGATCATCGGATGTCTGGGCACGGTGTTGAGCGGGTGGTTCCGGCTGGACTGGTTGGCGGCCTTTGTTGCGGTCGCGGCGGGGCGCGACCCCGCGCTGATGTTCGAGGTGACCACGCGCGATGACCCGGCATTGGTGCGGGCGGCGATTGATCCGGCGGGTGTGCTGAACGCGCGGCTGCGCATCGGCCCGGCGGCACCCGGAAAGGTGCCAGAGGTGCTGCAGGGGCAGATGGCATCGGTCATGTTCTATGCCGGGGGCGAGGTTTCCGAACTGGGCCGGTCCCCGACCCGCATGGCCGAAATTCTGGGCTGTGGTCTGCCGGTGGTGGCCAACGAAGGCGTGGGCGATGTTGCCCGGATCATCCGCGATCACCGGGTGGGCGTGGTGGTGCGTGGTGGCGCGGAGGCAGAGATGCAGGTGGCCTTCGATGCGCTGCTGGCCCTGCTGGAAGATCCGGACCTTGCCACGCGATGCCGCAAGGCCGCAGAAGAGCTTTTTTCGCTCGATGCGGGGACGGCAGCTTTTGCCACGCTGTATGAGCAGGTGATCGGTGCCGCAGCAGATGCGCGCCGATGACGGCAACAGGGAAGTGATGCGGCGATGACAATTCGTCTTTCGGTCTTGTCGCGATACGCGGCGCTTGGCGCATCAAGCCGGCTGCGAACCATGCTTTACCGGCCCTATCTGGAAAAGGGCGGGCTGGACCCCGACTATCTTCCCTATTTCGAGGATGACTACCTGCTACACCTTTATGCAGGTGCCCCGACACGGCGCATCGCGATAGAGGCGCTCGGGCGGCGCTTGCGTGATTTGCGCCGGGTGGGCGGGGCCGATCTGCTGTGGATCGAAAAGGAAGCCTTGCCGTGGCTGCCATGGGTGGTGGAGCGCATGGCCCTGCCGAAGGGTGTTCCCTTTGCGGTGGATTACGATGATGCGGTGTTTCATCGCTATGACCTGAATGCTTCGGTTGCGGTGCGTGCGGTGCTGGGGAAGAAGCTGGATCACCTGATGGCGGCGGCGACACTGGTCACGGCGGGCAATGCCTATCTGGCGGATCGGGCAACCCGCGCCGGCGCGCGTTGGGTGGAGATCGTGCCGACCGTGGTGGATGCCGAACTGTACCGGGCGAAGACTGCGCCCACCGATTCCGGCCCGGCGCGGATCGGCTGGATCGGATCACCCAGCACCTGGGCCGAATACATGGTTCCGATGATGCCGATGCTGGCCGAAGTGGCAGGCCGTGCCGGGGCGCGGATCATGGCCGTGGGGGCTGGGCGCGAGGCGGGGGTGCATCCTTTGCTGGAAAACAGGCCCTGGTCGGAAGACAGGGAAGTGGCCGATATCCTGGATATGGACCTTGGCCTGATGCCGCTGATGGATACGCCCTGGGCGCGGGGCAAGTGCGGCTATAAACTGATTCAGTACATGGCCTGCGGATTGCCGGTCATCGCCTCACCGGTCGGGGTGAACCGCGACATTGTCCAGCATGGGGTGAACGGCTTTCTGGCCGAGACCGATGCGGATTGGCGCGCGGCACTTTCAACGCTTCTTGCCGATCCGGCGTTGCGCGTGAAGATGGGGCAGGCGGGGCGGGCGATTGTTGAAGAGCGCTATAGCCTTCAAGTCTGGGGGCCGCGGGTGGCAGGGATGTTAGCCCGGGCCGCGACAGGGACGCCAAGCGCATGATCTATGTTCTGGCCTATGTCGCGATGCTGCTGCTGCGCCTGTCGCGTGCGCCGGGGGGGTATGGGCTTCTGCTTGGCGTGGTGTTCGTCTTTTCGGCCTTTCGCTATGAGGTCGGCTGTGACTGGACGGGTTATCTGAACCAGTATGAGGTGTTCGGCAGCCTGCCATTTGCCGAGGCTGTCGCTACACGCGAACCGCTTTGGACGGTTTTGATCGGTTTGCAGGTCAAGCTGGGGCTGCCCTATCCATGGTTGAACGTGATCTCGTCGTTCATGTTCTTTTTCGGCGTTCACAAGCTGGCAAAGCGGCAGCCTGATGCGCTGGGCTTTCTGGTGCTGCTGTTCCCGGTGTTGATCCTGAACATGCCGATGTCGGGTATCCGTCAGGGGGCGGCGGTCGGGATCATGTGTCTGGCCTATCTGGCATTCATTGACCGGCGGCTGGTTCGCTTTGTCGGTCTGGTGCTGTTGGCGGCGGGCTTTCATTCCAGCGCCATCGTTTTCCTGCTGCTGGCGCCGATGGTGACGGGCGGGCTGTCGCGGGGACGGATCGCGCTGTCGCTGCTGCTCGCGTTGCCCGGTGGGCTGGCGCTGATGACGACAGATGCGGTGAATACGGCGACAAGCCGTTATGTCGGCACCAATGTCGATGCGGCGGGGGCGGCCTATCGGGTGGCCTTGCTGGTTCTGGTGGCGATCTGGTTCCTGACGGTGCTACGCCGCAGGTGGCAGGTTACCTTCCCTGCCGATCACAAGCTGGCCGTGATTGGCTCCTTGATGATGCTGGGTCTGCTGGTGGTGCTGCCCGCATCGAGCGTGATTGCGGACCGGCTGAACTATTACTTTATTCCCATTCAGGCGATGATCCTTGCGCGGTTGCCGTTTTTGCCGATGCGCAACGGGCGCGCGCTGGCCGTTGCAGCGCCCTATATCGGGTTGCTGGCCGTGCTTGTGGTCTGGGCGCTGCTGTCGTCGCATTTCCAGAAATGCTATTTGCCGTATCAGACTTGGATATTCGGCCTTCCCGATTTCTAGGGATTGGTGGCGTCCGGCGTCGGCTTGCACAATGCCAGATGGTCCGGGGGCTGCCGAAAGCGGGGCGTCAGCGAGGCAAGCCAAGATAGGATGAACTTGCCCAGTTCTTCCCGCTGAATGGCGCGGTCGGTGTCCGTGATCGGGGGGCTGCTGCGATAAACGCGGATGCCCGGCGGCAGGGCGCGTTCCAACGTGATCGACGCGCGCGGCAGATGCGAGACCGAGCTGATCAGGATCACGCCCGCCTGCGGAGGTAGGGCGCGCAGCCAACAGGCCGTCTCGGCCGCGTTCTGAAACGTGTCCTGTGCATCCGGCGACAGCAGGATGTCACCCGAGCGCAGTGCGGCGCGGGCCGCCGGGGAAAAGTTGAACTGATCGGCCAGCGTTTCGGGTCGCAGGCCAGAACCGATGCCCACCCCGCTGATCAGCAACTGGTCGATGCGGCCCTGATCAAACAGCGCGAGCGCGGCGTCGATGCGGTCGAATTGGCCGGTGAAGACGACGGCGGTTCTGGTTTGTCCCGCCGCGTCGAGCGTGGGGGCAAGGCGTTGGAAGAAATCGGCGACGATCAGAAGCGCAAGAAGCAGGACCGTAGCGATCAAGGCGGACAGGGCGGTGCGGAGAGTTTGCAAGGTCTGTTTACCCGGATGTTTGCCCGGAGGTTGGCGGACGGCACTATCAGGCCGCCGCCAATCGGGGCCCGTCAGCGGGCGCCGAAACCCGTCAGCATGACCACGACGGTCGCGAAAACGATGCCAGTGTCCATGCGGGCCGACCGGTTGCGCACATAGATCGCATCAAGGCGCGCCTTGCGGCAGACGCTTTTGTAATCATCGGCATAGCCAGAGCGCACCTGTGCCAGACCGGTGATGCCCGGCAGTACGGCAAAGCGCTGGGCGTAAAGGGGGATGGTGCGGATATAGACCACGGCGTGATCCCATGCGTCGGGACGCGGACCTACCAGCGCCATCTCACCGCGCAGGACGTTGATCAGGTTGGGCAGTTCATCCAGCCGCGACTTGCGCAGAAGCGCGCCCAGTTGGGTGATCCGGTGGCGATCGAGCGGCGCATCATGGGACCGCACGTCGATCGAAGACGGCAGCATGGTCCGGAACTTCCACATGCGGAAGGAGGTGCAATCCTTGCCCATTCGCTTTTGCCGAAAGAACAGGGGGCCGGGATTGAAGATCGGGTTCAGCACCAGCAGGACGAGCGCAACAGCAACAACCATGGGCGCAGCAAGCAGGGCGAAAAGGATGTCGAAGCTGCGCGCAAAGAGATAGCGCTGACGCTGCCTGCCCTTGGCGACGGGGCCCGTGTAAACGCTCGCGGGCGCAACAATATCCGCCCCAACCATATCAAAAGTATCATCCAATTTCACGTCCGGCCCCTGGCAGCTGTGGCAGCAGAAGAGTGGGAAGTCCCACAATCCGAATATACATGAAGGTTAACGAAGGTTACGTGTAAAACGCTGCCCGAGATTAAGAATGTGGAAAAAATCGGGCAGGATTGGTTCGAAATGCAGAATTATGGCCGTAAATTGGGCCGTTCGGGCATAATTCGGCACGGCGGATTGGCGAGAGTTTGCTCATCGTTTCTGCGGCGCGGCTGCGGCCTTTGCGAAGGCCATGCGTTTTTGCAAACCCTGCCCGTCTTGGGCGAAGTTGGTGGAGATTTACGCCTTTTTCGCCACTTGGCGCAGAATCACCAGCCGGTTAACGGGGTCACGGCTGGGGCTGGGGCTGGGGCGCGGATAGATCCTGCAACAGGGTGCGGGCGCGGTCCACACCCGGCCAAGGCGCGGTGGCGGCCAGATCGAGCGCGCGTGCCACAGCGACCTTTGCCTCATCGGTTCGGCCAAGGGCAGCGAGGACGGCGCCGTAATGATACTGAACCGACGCATCCTCGGTCAGTGCGGCGGCGGCGGCCTCCAGCTTAGGTAAGGCGGCGGTGGAATCGCCGGTCAGGTGCAGCAGCCATCCATAGGTGTCCTGCAACGCAGGCACTTCAGAGGAGCGAAAGCGCCGGGCAATGCGGAAGGCGCGGTCGATCGTGGCGGCATCGTCCACGGTTTGCGACAACAGGCTGGCAAGATTGTTTGCGATCAGAGGGTTGGCGCTGTCTTCGGCATAAAGCGCCTCATAGATGCCGATGGCACCGGCCACGTCCCCTTGTGCCTGAAGGCGCGATGCGCGGATCCAGCGCAGGTCGACCGAGCGCGGCTGTGCGGTCAGCCCAGCGTCCAGCACCTTGCCGGCTTCGTCTGACTGGCCTTGCGCTTCCAGCAGGGTATAGAGCGCCCGAATGGCGCGTTCATCCGCGGGGTCCGACTCCAGCAGGGTGCGATAAATCCCAATGGCGGCGTCGGGGCGTTCCCCGGCCTCATCCAGAATAGCCTGACGGTGCAAGAGCGGGCGCGATTCGGGCTGCTTTTCGAGGGCAGCGGACAGCACGGCGGCGGCCTCATCCTGCCGGTCTACCTGAAGCAGGGCGTCGACTTTCAGCAGCGCCCAAGGGGCCGGATCTTCGGCTGCCGCGATTTCGCGGTCGAGTATGGCCAGCGCCTCATCCGGGCGTTCCTGCGCTAGAAGGACTGCGCTTTCCAACTGGTTCGCGGCAGATTGCGCCTCGGGCGCGTCGGACGATCTGAGAAGGCCCAGCAGTTGCCCCGCCAGCGCCCAATCTGCGCTGTTCAGGGCTATTTCCGACAACATTTCGACCAGACCAAGATCGGCCGGGTTGTTTTGCCACGCCTGATACAGCACGGAACGGGCAACCTCGGCCCGGCCCTGATCTTGCAGCAGGCGGCCATAGTCGCGTGCATAGGAAGGCTCGCGTGGTGCCACTTCCACCGCGCGGCCCAGCGTTTCCGTCGCCAGATCAACCGATCCGTCGCGCAGATAGGCCGCGGCCAGCGCGGCGAGGATGCGGGCGTTGTTCGGATCCTGATTCAGTGCCGTGCGCAGGTCGATGATCGCGTCTGACACTTGATCGGCGTTGATGCGCCAACCCGCGCGCAGGAGCAACGCTTCGACATGCGAGGCGTCTTCGGCAAGGATTTCGGCGACGACGGTTTCGGCCTTTGGCTGGTCACCCATGGTCGTGAGCATTCCGGCATAAAGCGACTTGATACGCCGGGTCTGATCCGAGGCAGGGGCCGCGGCGATGAGTTCGGCGATCGCGGTCAGCGCGGCCTGCCGATCACCTGTTTCAAAAATGATCGAGGCTTGCAGGGCGCGGTAAAGGTCTGCCTTGGGATCTTCGGCATTCGCAGCGATCAGGGGGTCAATCTCGGCAAGGGCCGCATCCGGCCCCTTGGTGCCGCGCAGAAAGTCGATCAGGGCAAGGTGGCCTTCGGCATCGGCTGTAGCCTCGCCGGCGCGTTCGCGCAGGAAAGCCTCGGCCCCGGCGACATCGCCGCGCGCCAGATACCATTGCAGCAAATTGCCCGGAAGCTCTGCATCGGTTGGGAACAGCCCGATCATCAGCCGGAACTGGGCCACGACGGCATCAGGCGCGTCCTGTTCCAGCAGCAGACGGAGCTTCAGATCCTGAAGGCTGAAATCCTTTGGCTGCTGTGCCAGCGCCTGTTCGATCAGGGGCAGCGCGCTTTGCGCCCGGTCCTCAGACATGGCCTGATCAATGGCGATGCGCAGCAAAGCCGGATCATCGGGGCGGTCGGCGCGCAGCTTGGCCGCCTGTTCGGCAATGCTGCCGCGCTGGGCTGTGTTGTTGTCGGTGACGGCCCGCTGATAGTCGCGCGCAAGGATCAGGCTGATGACACGGGGATCGGCGGCGCTGATCCGCTGCGCTTCGGTAGCGGCGGCCTCGAAATCCGGCCAAGCACTTTGGCTGAGCAGGATGGTGGCGATGGCGACCCGCGATTCGAGATCGTTGGGCTGTAGATCGGCCAGTTCCTTGTATTGCTGATAGGCCCCGGCCAGATCGCCGGTTTCCAGCAGGGTATCGGCCAGCACCTTGCGCGCGGCATGCAGATCGGATTGCAGCGACAGCGCGTTGCGCAATTCGACCAGCGCGCGCGGTGTGTCACCTTCGGCAAGCAGGGATTGGGCAGAGGCGAAATGACCGGCGGCCTTTTCTTCGGTGCTCTGACAGGCGGCAAGCAGCAAAACCAGAGCGAGGGCCGCGGGGAACCGGGGAAACAGTCCTGAAACGGGCATACCAATTCCTTCATTCCAAAACGACTGCCCGCAAGGGCGGCTCTGCATCCCTGTGCCGCGGGAGGATCGGTTGTCGTGTTCACTGCGGCGCATCCACAACGGCGCCTGTTCAATCGTTGATCACTTTGCACACAGCCTTCGAATTCAGTGGGATGCCGGGTGGACCAAAGGTAGTCAACTAGTATTAATGTCAGGGCTGGTAGAACGAAGAGCTTTAGGACATGCAGGCGAGTGATGATTGTCGGCGGGTTGCGCCGAATGTGGATGACCGGTCGATGAATGGCTCTGAACAACCGCAAGCGGTCGCTTTGCATAACGCCGCCCCGCGGCGGTTGGGCCTGTGGAACAGGGGGGGCGTGCGGTGATCGAAGAACAGTCCGGTTCGATTGATCTGCCCTTTGTCCTCTCGCGCGCGCGGCGGTGGCTGTTTCTGTTCCTGTTCGTCTTTGTGACGATTGCGGGGATCGGCCTGATCGTCGCGCTGATCTTGCCGACGGTCTATCGATCAGAGGCCCTGCTGGTGGTGGAGTCCGAGCAGATCCCTGATGATCTTGCCCAATCGACGGTCCGCACCAAGGCGGGCGAGCAATTGCAGATCATCGAACAGCGTGTTCTGTCGCGCGAGGTTCTGATCAATCTAGCCGACCGGTTGGACATCTTTGCCGCTGAGGGCGTGACGGATCCTGAGGCATTGTCCTCTGGCGTCATCGTCGAGGATCTTCGGTCGCGCATCCTGATCACCCCGTCCAATGACGGCCCGCGCGCGGTTGGGGATGCAGAGGCCCTGCTGGTGCGTATCGCCTTTGATTCGCCCAATCCCGATGTTTCGGCTGCGGTGGCCAATGAGCTTGTGACGCTCATCCTTGAAGAGGATGTCGCCACCCGCATCCAGCTTGCCCGCCAGACGCAGGCGTTTTTCCAGCAAGAAGTGGCGCGGCTGGAGCAGGAGCTTTCGGCCCGTTCGCAAGAGATTCAGGCCTATAAGGAAGAAAATATCAACGCGCTACCAGACAGCCTGATGTTCCGCCGGCAGGATCTGGCGATGATCGAAGAACGTATGGTGCAGCTGGACCGGGATCGCCGGGTGCTGTTGGATCAGATTGACCGGATCGACCGGCTGACGGGCGCGCAGCCCACGGAGCCGAGGGCCGATGACGGCACCGGGGTGGAGCGGGAGCAGGTCACGACGCGCGATGTTCGGCGCGGCGATCTGGTGACCGAACTGTCCTATCTGGATCAGGAGCGCGACCAACTGATGGCGCGGTCCGCAGCCCTGACCGAGACGATTGCCGAAACGCCCCGCGTGTCGATCCGGCTGGAAGCGCTGGAGCGTGATTATCAGAACGTGCGGAGCCAGTATGATCTGGCGATTTCCAATCTGGCAAAGGCCGAGATCGGCGAATTGATCGAGAGCCTCGCCAAGGGGCGGCGGATCAGTGTGATCGAACAGGCCGTGCGGCCCGACCGTCCTTATAGCCCGAACCGGCCACAGATCGCCCTGATCGGGATTGCCGCCGCGCTGGCCACGGCCATCGGGTTGATCGTGGCGCTGGAAACCCTGCGCAATGTCATCCGCCGACCCGAGGACATCACTGCGGTGATCGGTGACCGGATGATCATGACGCTGCCCTATGTCCGCACGCGCAGTGAGATGACGACCATCTGGATGGTCAGCGGCCTGACACTTGTCGTCGCTTTGGGCCTTGCTGCTTTTGGGTGGCAGAATTCAGCGGAGCTTGGCCGGATGCTGGCCGAAGTTCTGGACAAGATGAAGACGTTAGTGCCCGCTGGCACTGTGGGAGGGGTGTAGGCCATGGCCGTCGAACGCGTTCAATCGGCGATTGCCCGTGCCCGTGCCCAGCGCGCGGGTCTGGAGACGGTCTACGAGATCGAAGATGATCTGCCGATGGCGGAAGAGGATATCATCGAGCCTGTCCCGCCCGAGGATTGGAACGCGCTGCCGAAATCCGGCATGACCGCGCGGATTCTGGATCGGGCCCGGATCGTGACGGCGGGTCTGGCCGAGCATTCCACCGCCTTTGACATGATGCGCACCAAGGTGTTGCAGCGGATGAAGGCCGAAGGATGGAAGCGGATTGCCATCACATCTGCCGACAAGAACTGCGGCAAGAGCATGGTGGCGATGAACCTCGCCTTCAGCCTGTCACGTCAGGTGGAATTGCGCACGATTTTGGTAGAGGCCGATCTGCGGCAGCCGTCTCTGGCCAAGGCGATGCGGTTGTCGCCGCGCGGTGGCTTTGCCGAAGTGTTGCGGCGCGAGGTTCCCTTCCCCAAAAGTCTGGTGCGGGTGCGCGAGAACCTTGCCGTACTGGCCAACCGCGACCGCAGCCCTGCCTCGGCGGAACTGCTGCACAGCGATGTTGTGCCCGGCATGCTGAAAGAGATTGAGCGCGCCTATCGGCCAGACGTGATGATCTTTGATCTTCCGCCGCTGATGCTTGCCGATGATACGCTGGCCTTCCTTGGCAATGTCGACTGCGCCTTGCTGGTGACCAGCGCAGAACACACGACCACGGCCCAGGTTGAGGCCTGTGTGCGCGAAATCTCGGACCGGACGGCGCTGGTGGGCGTTGTGCTGAACAAGTATCGCGCGGCCGGGGCGGCGAGCGGGTACTGAGCGATCCCTGAACGGTGACAAGACGGTAAGGCCCAAAAGAAAAGGGGCGCCGAAGCGCCCCAGATTGCGATGGTCCAGTTCGATCAGGCCGTAGCGAGCTTGCGGCGACGCGACAGACCAACCAAGCCGAGCAGCGCAGTACCGAGCAGAAGGATACCGGCGGGCAGCGGGACGACGCTGATGGAGGCCTGCACGATGACACGCGACGGGTTCGTTCCCGGGCCTTCACCAAATAGCGTCGACGGAACCGGAAGGAACGACACGGTCACCAGACCAAGGCCTGCGACTTGCTGGGAAGGAATGGAACCCCAGGTCAGGTTGCCGGTCAGGAAATCATATCTGTTGGCAATGAAGCCGGCCAAGCCGTTGTCGCTGTTGAAGTCCGTTGCGAAGCCCGTCCCAAGGCCCGTGCTTGCAAAGGTCGGCAGACCCGGCACAAGGAAGCGCAGCGCAGCGTTCAGATCGAACAGGTCGGGAACGAAGCGGTCACGTGCCGAAGCGGTGAGTTCCAGGAAATCGAACACCAGAGCCGGGCCGTTGACTTGGACTTCCAGAACCGGGTTCGAAAGCAGCGACGGTGCATAGGCAACCGTTGCCAAGCAATCGCTTGCGCCGGTTGCGATCCGGCAGTTCGTGATGGTCGGGGCCGAAGACGTGTCTATCGTGATCGGCGCAGCGACTGCCGCGCCGCTGATGACCACGACCGCAGCCAACGATTGCAACCACATTTTTGCATATCCGAGCATAGCATAATCTCCCAACGCGGAGGTCTTCCGGCCCAACGCCACAATCCAACCAGTGTTAAGCCATATTAATACCGCATTTGGGGCCTGATGGAACCACTTTGTGCATAATGGGCCTGAATATAGCGATCAGGCACGCAAAGCTTTGCGATTTTCGGAAAGCGTGCCACCATGACGTGTGCAGCCACAGCACAACGTCACGTGATCGGGTGTGATTGGCGACTTTAGACGCGGTCAGTACAAGTTGATTCGAGGCATCAGCCGCCTGCATGGATCGCGGCCAGATGTGCCGGCATCGACGAATCGCGCATGAGGCTGCGGAACCGGTCAAAGCGGGTGGTGGCATAGGCGAGGAAGTCATCCGCCGGGTTGCCGTTGGCGTGCTGGATCAATCCCCACAACGTCCAGAGCAGATCGCACATCGCCTTGTAGGCCACCATGCGGGCATGGTCGGCTGGATTGGGTTGGCCCTGAAAATAGGCCTCCAGCAGTTCACGGTCCTGGGCGGCGTCAAATCCTGCCTCGACGGACAGATCGCCCAGATCCCACATCGGATCGTTCATGCCGGAATATTCCCAATCGACGATCCACATGCGGCTGCCGGTATCGAGGAAGTTCTCGCACAGCGGATCGCAATGGCAGGGCGCAAGCGGGCGGGGATGCGCGTCAAGGGCGGCGCGCACCTGTTGCGCGTCTTGCAGAGCGTCAACGTAACCCTCTGGCAAAGCAGTGGATTTTGTAGCCAGCAGGGAGCGATAGCTGTCGATCATGTCGAACAGATCAAAGCGCGCCGGGAAGGTCTGGCCGCTGTCATGCAGGCGGCGAAAGGCATGGGCGGCGCGGGCAGGGCTGCCGGGCCGCGTGCGGAACAGGTCAGGCGTCATGGTGACGGTGTCGGGGATGAAGCGGGTGACCATCAAACCGGTGGCGGGATCGGCGTGCAGCACATCAGGCGCGACGCCGGCCATGGCGGCAGCGCGGGCGGCGACGGCCTCATTGCCGCGGTCGATATATTCGGCGGTGCCTTCGCCGGGGATGCGCAGGATATGGTCACCCAGATGCCAGACCCGGTTGGTCAGCCCGCCAAGGCGGCGGGGCGTGCCGGTGAAGCCCTGCAAGACGGGAAGGGTGGCGGCGATTGCGGCGATGTCGTCGGTCATTCTAGCCCCTGCCGTTGCGTTGCGGATCAGTCTGCCGCAAGCTGGACACAAGGCAAAGCGGGGAGTGGGGATCATGGCAACCGGCGGGCATGACGGGCATCTAGGCGCGGTCTACGAGGCCCGCGCGCCCGAGGAAGTGGCCGCCGTTTATGACGCCTGGGCAAGCACTTACGATGAAGAGATGGCCAAGGCGGGGTATCGCCATCCGGCGGTGGGACTTGCGCTTCTCGCGCGGCATTTGCCGCGGGGGGCGGGGCCTGTGCTGGATGCGGGCTGCGGGACGGGGTTGCTGGGGGATTGGCTGGGCATTCTGGGCTTTGCGCCGGTTGAGGGGTTGGACCTGTCGCCCGGCATGTTGGAGGTGGCACGGCGCAAGGGGAGCTATGCGCGGCTGCACAATCTGGCACTGGGGCGGGAATTGCCCTTTGAAAACGGGCAGTTCGCGGGTGTCATCTCAACCGGGGTATTCACCACGGGCCATGTCGGGGCCGAGGGGTTGCCGGAGCTGATCCGCATCACGCGGCCCGGCGGGGTGATCGTGCTGACGGTGAAGACGACGCTGTGGGATGGCGGTTTTGCCGCCGCTTTGGGTGTGCAGCAGCCGGTGCAGATGGCGGTGCAGACGGGCGTGCATACGGATGTGCATATCGTGGAGCAAACCGACCCCTATATCTCGATGCCCGGAGAGCCGGGAACGGTGCCTTCGCTCGCGGTGGTCCTGCGGCGGGTGTGAGGCTGCATTCTTCGGCGCGCGCGCCTGGAATCGGCGTCGCATGGGTATTTTTGCCAAGATGAAACGGCGGGTTCACCTTGGTTCAAATACCCATCTGACTGCGCCACTTTGCGCGGCGCTCAGGCCTTGATGCGCGCGCCTTCGGGATCGACCAGCGGACCGAGTGCAAGGGTGGCGGGCAAGGCATCCCCGGCGACCACAAGCTG
Source organism: Fuscovulum sp. (assembly GCA_035192965.1). Taxonomy (NCBI): domain Bacteria; kingdom Pseudomonadati; phylum Pseudomonadota; class Alphaproteobacteria; order Rhodobacterales; family Paracoccaceae; genus Fuscovulum; species Fuscovulum sp. Next base: position 1,315,976 of record CP136571.1, read on the forward strand.
ATAGCTGCCAGAGGTGAGCCAATCATCGGCCACGCCATCGGCGTTGCGGATATAGCCGTAGCCGATGCTTTGCCCCAACGTGTAGCCGTAACCGCCAGAGGTGAGATACCCCACCGGCTGGCCATCACGCAGGATGGTTTCGCGGCCCACCAGCACGGCATCAGGATCGGCCAGCGTGAAGCCTGCAAAGCGTTTGGTCAGCGGCTTGCCCTGCGCGCCCTCTAACGCGGCGCGGCCCATGAAGGGGGTGTTGGCCTTGAGCTTGACCGCCCAGCCAAGGCCCGCTTCGAACGGCGTATCGTTGGGGGTGATGTCAGAGGACCAGGCGCGGTAGCCCTTTTCCAGCCGCAGGGATTCCAGCGCGCGATAGCCCACGGGGCGGATATCCGCGCCGCCTGCCGCCATCAGCGCATCAAAGACCGCGCCGGTTTGGGCGAGGGGGGTGTGAAGTTCCCATCCCAGTTCACCAACGTAGGTGACGCGCAGGGCGCGGACCTTTGCCCCGGCGATAGCGATGTCGCGGACATGGCCGAAGGGGAAGGCGCTGTTGGAGACATCGGCATCGGTGACCTTGGCAAGAACGTTACGCGCCAGCGGCCCCATGAGCGAGAGGGTCCCCCAATCTTCGGTCACATCTGTCAGTGTGCAGCCTGTGGCGGGCAGGTGATCGGCGATCCAAGCAAGGTCATGGGTGCGGAAGCCGGTGCCGGTGACGATATAGAAATGTTCGTCTGACAGGCGGGCGACCGTGAGGTCAGCCTCGATCCCGCCGCGGGTGTTGAGGAGTTGCGTATAGGTCAGGCGGCCCACATCTCGGGCCACGCGGTTGGCGCAGATCCATTCCAGCGCCTCGGCGGCCTTTGGCCCCGCGAGTTCGTATTTGGCGAAGGAGGATTGGTCGAAGATGCCAACCTTTTCGCGCACATGGGCATGTTCCTGCCCCACGGGGGCGAACCAGTTCTGGCGGCCCATACTATAGACGTCGTGGGGTTCCATTCCCTGTGGGGCGAACCAGTTGGGGCGTTCCCAGCCGAGTTTGGAGCCGAAGACGGCGCGGTGGGTTTTCAGGCGGTCATAGAGGGGAGAGGTGATGCGGGGGCGGCCGCTGGTATATTCCTCATGCGGGAAGCCGATGGTGTAGTGTTTGCCATAGGCCTCCATCGTGCGGTCGAAGACCCAATCGCGGTCGCGGTGGAGATTTGAGAAGCGTCGGATGTCGACGACCCAGAGGTCGAGCGGAGCCTCATCCCGCATGACCCATTCGGCCAACACCCAGCCCGCGCCGCCGCCCGACGCGATGCCAAAGGCGTTGAAGCCCGCGCCGACATACATATTGGCGCATTCCGGCGCGGGGCCGAGGATGAAATTGCCATCGGGGGTGAAGCTTTCCGCGCCGTTGATCATCTGCTTCACGCCGGTGTTTTCCAATGCCGGAACGCGGGCGATGGCCTGTTCGAGGTGCTGGCTGAAATGGTCGTAATCATCATCAAACAGGCGGAATTCCCAGTTCTTGGGAATATCGCCCGTGACCCAGCCTTGCGGGTTGGGTTCATAGCCGCCCATGACCAGACCGCCGACTTCTTCCTTGAAATAGGTACGGCGGTCAGGGTCGCGTAGGGTGGGCGCGTCGGGGGAGAGGCCGTCGATCTTCTCGGTGATGATGTATTGGTGTTTGACGGGTTGCAGGGGGACATTGATCCCGGCCATGGCCCCGATTTCCCGCGCCCACATGCCGCCGCAGTTAACGACCTTTTCGCAGGTGATCGTGCCTTGATTGGTGTGGACAGCGGTGATGCGGCGGCCGTCCATGGCAAAGCCCGTGACAGTGACGCCTTCAAGCAGTTTCGCCCCGTGCATCCGCGCCCCCTTGGCGAGGCTTTGGGTGATGTCTGACGGGCTCGCCTGCCCGTCGGTGGGCAGCCAGCTTGCGCCGACCAGATCGGATGTGTCCATCAGGGGCCACATGCGTTTCACTTCATCCGGCGAGACGAGGTGCATCTCCATCCCGAAGGAGCGGGCGGTGGTGGCGAGGCGGCGGTATTCGGTCCAGCGGTCGGGGTTGGTGGCAAGGCGCAGGCAGCCCGTCATCTTCCACCCGGTATCAAGACCCGTCTCTGCGGCGAGGCCCTTGTAGAGGTCGACCGAGTATTTCAACACCTTGGTGATCGAGGCGGAGGCGCGAAGCTGACCCACGAGCCCCGCCGCGTGCCAGGTGGAGCCGGAGGTGATCTGGCCCTGTTCCAGCAGGATCACATCAGCCTTGTGGTCGCGCGCCAGATGATAGGCGGTGGAACAGCCGATGATGCCGCCGCCGATGACGACGATCTGGGCATGGGTGGGGATGGTCATTTTTTCTGTCCGTGCAGGGAATGGTATTGGGTCAGCGCCGCGTCGAGCTTGGCCAGGTTTTCGCGGGCGTAGGATTTGTAATCCGCGCCGGGGGCGGCGAGGTGGAGGTCCGAGATCATGGCCCACATCGCCTCACGCAGGAGGCTGGTGCATTGCATGGCATCAAAGGCGCGGCGCAGGGGGGCATCGGGGAGACTGCCGAAATAGGCGGTGAGCAGGCGGTCGGTTTCATCCGGCGTCATCCCGGCGTTTGAGGCAGCCCCGGCAAGATCGAACAGCGCGGTGCCGAAGCCTGCATATTCATAGTCGATCAGCCAGAGGCGGGTGCCGTCATCGAGGAAATTGGCGGGCAGCAGATCATGGTGGCCGAAGATCAGGGGAAGGGGGATCTGGGCCTGTTCCAGTTCGGTGCAGAGGTCCAGCAGCGCGGGCAGATCGGGGGTGAAGGGGCTGTTGCCCGCGCGCAGCGTGCGGGCATAGTCGCGGATCACGTGAAAGGGCCAGAAGAGGAAGGCCGCGCCTTGGATATGGGCGGCCATGTTGTGGTGAAAGCGGCGCAGCAGATCGCCCACCCGTTCCGGGTTTGCCCGCAGGTCATCGGGGCCCCAGGTGCGGGCGTTCAGGTATTCGACAACCGTCACGCCCGGCGCGGCATGTTCCACGGCGGGGCCGAAACCTGCGGCATGGGCGGCGCGGGCGGTCATAACCTCACGCGCGCGGTCGACATGGTGGAAGGGGAAGTCGCGCCCGAAACGGACGACATGGACGCCCGCCGCATCGGTCACTTTCCAGCTTTCGTTGGACAGGCCCCCCAGCAGGGGTTCGGCGGTGATGTCACCCTGCCATGGCAGGGCGCGCAGGGTGGCGGGGATCATATATGCCCTCCAAGCCCCAGCTTGGCGCGCTGCGCCTCGGCCGCGGCGTGGATCAGGCGGTCGGCGATGATGGCGATGAAGGCGATGGCAAGGCCTGCGACAAGGCCGTTGCCGGGATTGGCCTTGGTCAGCGCCATATAGACATCCTGCCCAAGGTCGCGGGTGCCGACGAGGGCGGTGATCACCAGCATGGCGAGGGCGAACATGATCGTCTGGTTCAGGCCCAGCAGAATTTCCGGCAGGGCAAGGCGCAGGCGGATGCGGGTGAGGATCTGCCAATCGGTGCAGCCCATGGCGCGGCCTGCCTCGATCAGCCTTGGGTCGACGGATTGCAGGCCAAGGACGGTGTAGCGGATTGAGGCGACAACGGCGTAGGCCACCACGGCGATCAGGGCGGTGAAGTCGCCCACGCGGAACAGCATGACCACGGGCATGAGATAGACAAAGGAGGGCAGGGTTTGCAGCGTGTCGATGATGGCGCGGGTGATGGTCCAGGCCCGGTCACGGTCGGCCACGGCGATGGCGATGGGCAGGCCGATGGCCATGGCGATCAGGCTTGCGATGCCGCAGAGATAGACGGTGATCATCGCCTTTTCCCATTGCCCGGTAGCTGCGATCAGGAAGGACAGGCTGGCGGTAAGCAGGCCCAGCCGCCAGCCGCCCAGACGCCAGCCCGCAAGGCCCAGCATTGCAACAACCGCCACCCATGGCAGCGACAGCATGAAGCGTTTGACGGGGATCAAGAGGCCCAGAAGGACAGCGTTCTTGATCGCCTCCAGCGTGTCAAAGAAGGTGATGTTGATCCATTCCACGGCTGCCGCCCAGAACGGGCTGGTCGTCAGGCGGGCGCTTTCGGGATAGGTCTGGATGGCGGGGATCAGCATGCCCAGCAGGGTGGTGGCGAGGATGAGGGCAAGGGCTGCGGCAAGATAGGGGTGGCGCTGGATCAGGCTGCCCTGCGGGATGGCGGCGCGGTTGCGCCGGGCCAGCGCCTGCGACAGCCGGTCAAGCGTTATGGCCAGCGCGACGATGGCAAGCCCCGCCTCTAGCCCCACGCCGAAATCGAGGCGGCGCAGCGCGTTGAGCACGTCAAAGCCAAGCCCGCCCGCGCCGATCATCGAGGCGATAATGACCATGTTGAGCGATTGCATGATCACCTGATTGACGCCCACCAGCAGCGGTTCGCGCGCCGATGGCACCAGCACGCGCCATGTCATCTGCCGGTCGGTGCAGCCCACCATGCGGCCAAGATCGTGAATTTCGGACGGCACCCGTTGCAGGGCCAGTGTGGTGATGCGGATCATCGGCGGCATGGCATAGATCAGCGTGGCCACGATGGCCGCCGTGGGGCCGAAGCCGAACAGGATCAGGATGGGCACCAGATAGGCAAAGACCGGCATGGTCTGCATGAGATCGAGAAACGGTTTCATCGCGCGGTCAAGCCACGGCCTGCGGGCGGCGGCGATGCCGAGGAACAGCCCGCCCGCAACGCCCAAAGGCACGGCCACGATGATGGATGACAGCGTGATCATCGCGCTTTGCCATTGGCCGAAGACGGCGATGAAGGTCATGCAGGCGGCAACGGTCAACGCCAGCGGGATGCCCCCGGCATACAGCCCGATCAGCGCCAGAAGCCCGACTACGGCCACCCAAGGGAGCGGCGGCCACAGTTGGATAGCGCTAGACCCTTCGCCGGACAAAAGGCCGGTGGCCAGCAGGGCCAGCGTGGCGCGATAGGGCAGGTCGATCACGTCTGCGATCAGGCGGGTGATGTCGGCAAAGGCGATGGGGCCGATGGCGGCCTCTTTCACCAGCCAGTTTATCGCGCCGCCAATCCAGCGCGCGGCGGGGATTTGCAGCGCCTTGGGGTATTCAAAGGCGAAGGGGGCCACGGTCTGCCCCCAGAGCCAGAGGATCGCGGCCAGCGACAACGCGATGCCCCAGATCAGGCGGGGTGAGGCGGTGGCATAAATGGGGGCGGGAAGGGCGGTCATCCCGCGCCGCCCAGAATCAGGCGGACCACATCTTCGCGCCGCAGGGACCCGGTGACGCGGCCATCGGCATCTGTCACGGCCAGCACATCGGCCCCGTTCAGAAAAGCGGTGCCTGCCTCGGCCACGGTGGCGCGGGCGGGGATGCGGGGCGCGTCAGAGGCGGGCGCGTCGGGATGGGCAAGCGAGGCCACACGCACGGCTTTGGCCTTTGGGACGGCGCGGGTGAATTCGCGCACGTAATCCGTGGCCGGATGAAGGACGAGGTCTTCGGGCGTGCCGATCTGTTCGATCAACCCGTCCTTCATGATGGCGATGCGGTCGGCCAGACGGATCGCTTCGTCGAAATCATGGGTGATGAAGACGATGGTTTTCCGCAGGGCTGATTGCAGGCGTAGGAATTCATCCTGCAATTCGCGCCGGATCAGCGGATCAAGCGCGGAGAAGGGTTCATCCAGAAACCACAATTCCGGCTCCACCGCCAAGGATCGGGCGATGCCCACCCTTTGCTGCTGGCCACCGGACAACTGACGCGGGTAGCTGGTTTCGCGGCCAGAGAGGCCAACAAGGGTGATGATTTCGCGCGCCCGCGCCTCGCGCTTGGCGCGGTCGATGCCCTGCACCTCCAGCGGGAAGGCCACGTTTTCCAGCACGGTCAGATGCGGCAGCAGGGCAAAGTGCTGAAACACCATGCCCATCTTGTGCCGCCGAAGTTCGATCATTTCGGCATCTGACGCGGCCAAAAGGTTCTGGCCGTTGAAAAGAATTTCGCCCGCCGTGGGTTCGATCAGGCGGGACAGACAGCGCACCAGCGTGGATTTGCCCGATCCGGACAGGCCCATGATGACGAAAATCTCACCATTTCGGACAGACAGGTCCACGGCGCGCACAGCAGCTACCAGCCCGGCCGACAAGAGCCGTTCCAGCGACGGGTCACGCCCGAGCCCGGCAAAGGCCTCATGCGCGCGGGCCCCGAACACTTTCCAGACGTTGCGGCAGACGAGTTTTTCGGTGGCGTCGGTTATTGGCAAGGAGGCCGGTCCTTCGGAGCAGGGCAGGACATCAGGGGCGGCCACAGCGGGCCGCCCCTTCGATGGGTCGCGGGTTACTTGGCGATCCAGGTGCTCCAGCGGGCCTCATTCGCGGCCATCCAATCGGCGACGACGGCCTCAATCGCTTTGCCGTTCAGGTCCACCTCGGTGATCATCAGACCCATTTCCTTGTTGTCGAGCGTGAAGGCCTGAATGGCCTTGTGCGCGCCGGGCCATTTGTCCTTGAGCCCGACCCAGCCCGCCTTCCAGATTTCGCCGAAGGGTTTGCCGCAGTCATAGGCGGCGTCGGGGTTCAGGCCGACCGCCGGATCGGTATAGCATTCGGGCGTGTAGGGCGGGAATTCGACGAACTCGCCTTCGAATTTGGCAGGGGCCCAATGCGGATCATAGATCCACAGGATGATGGGGGCCTTGCGCTGATAGGCGCTTTCCAGTTCGGCAAAGAGGGCGGCATCGGTACCGGCATGGATCACCTCGAACGGCAGGTCGAGCGCGGCGATGCGTTCCTCATCATAGCCGCCCCAGGTGACGGGGCCGCCCAGATAGCGCCCCTTTGGGGCGGTTTCGGCGGTGGCAAAAGCCTCGGCGCAGGCGGGTTCTTTCAGCGCTTCCCAATTGGGCAGGCCGGGGCAAAGCTCTTTCATATAGGTGGGATACCACCATTCTTCCTTGGCCTTCATGCCCGTCGGACCGAAGTTTTCGGTGTTGCCGGTGGCGACAGAGGCATCCAGCGCCTCGCGCGCGGTGGTGTCCCACAGCTCCATGGCGACATGGAGATCGCCGGATTCGAGGCCGGGGAATTGCGCCAGATAATCGGCCTGCACGTATTCAACGCTGTAGCCGGCTTTCTTCAGCACCTCGCCCATCAATTGGGTGGTGATCAGCTGACCGGTCCAGTCATGCAGGGTGAGCTTGATCGGGTCGGGCGACTCCTGGGCGGCGGCGGTGAAGGCGGTGGTTGCCGCGATCAGGGTGGCAAGGCCAAAGGGGCGGAAACCGGACAGCAACGGTGTGGAACGGCGCATCGTGAACTCCCTGCGATTGATTTTTTGGGGCAGTTGTCCGGGCGGCGCGGGCCGTGCCGGGATATCGCTTGACCCAAGGTTACGCGAAGGGGTCGGCAAGCTGTCAAATGGAATCTGACGGGGTTTGGAATTTTGGTGACCGGGTTCTTGGCGATAGCTGATGGATCGGGCATGTTGTCCACAGAAAGCGGTCAGGATCGGCTGCGGGATGCGGTGATCGGGGTGTCATGGTTTCACGGCGGCGGGCAGAATTGTTGAAGCTGCTGGATGGGCGCGGGATGCTGCCTATCGCGGAAGTGGCTGAAAGACTGGGCATTTCGGCCGAAACGGCGCGGCGCGACATCCGCGCGCTTGTCGATGCGGGATCGGCGGTGCGCAGCCATGGAGCGGTGGGGCTGGCCGGGCAGACGGGTGAGGCGCCCTTCGACAGGCGGATGCGCGAAAATGCGGCGGCAAAGCGGACGATTGCGCGGGCTGTGGCGGCAGGGATCGGCGATGGCGCATCGGTGATGCTGGATACCGGCACGACCACAAGCTTCATCGCGCGTGAGTTACTGCGGCACCGGCGGCTGACAGTGGTGACAAACTCATCCGACATCGCGCGCATTCTGGCCACGGTGAACGGCAATCGCGTCTACATGGCGGGGGGCGAGTTGCGCCGGGATTCCGGGGCCGCGCTGGGGGCTTCGGCGCTGGAGTTCATCGGACGGTTTTCGGTGGAACATGCGGTGATTTCGGCAGGCGCGGTGGATGCGGGCGGGGTGATGGATTTCGATTTGCAGGAGGCGGAATTCGCCCGCGCCGTTCTGGCCTGTGGCGCAAGGCGGATCGTGGCGACAGATGCCACGAAATTCGGGCGGCGGGGGTTCATCCGGGTGACGGATTTCGCGCAAGTCGATGTGCTGGTGACCGACCGCGCCCCGCCCGATGATCTGGCTGCGGCGATAAAGGCTGCGGGCGGTCAGGTGATGACTGTGGGCTGAACGAAGGCACGGGAACGGGGGCCAGCTTTAGCTGCGGCGCCGATGTCGGATCGTTGGCATTTGGGTGCAGAGACTGGGACGCGGATGCTCGGGTTCTCAGAAGAGGGCACTTAGACAGGGGTGCGCGAAGTTGACCGGCCCACCGGAAGGCTGAGGCAGCTTTCGCGTGGCACTGGCCACGTGTGCGCTTTCCGCGGCAGGCAGGCTACCGGATCGTGATAAGCGCGACGGGCGGCAGGGCAGCCCGTCGCGGCATCAGGTGGCGGGTCAGAACTCGGCCCAGGCGGCGTTTTGACGGACCGGATTTGCGCGCGGGCCATTGGCTGCGGCTGCGGCTGCGGCGGCCCAATCCACGACATTCGCCTCGATCATCGCGCCTGGCCTTTCGCTTGCACGTGGCGGCGCATCGTTGGAAATGGAGGCCGGCCTTTGCCGGGTTCGGAACCCTGCCAGCGCAAGGATCAGTTCTTCCGAACGCGACTTCAGCGCCGCAGCGGCGGCAGAGGTTTCCTCGGCCACGGCGCTGTTTTGTTGCGTGACGGTGTCAAGCTGATTGACGCCCGCATTCACTTCGGCCAGGCCGCGCGCCTGTTCCGACGCCGCCATGGCGATATCAGCCACCAGACCTGCCGCATCATTCGCGCGCCCCAGAATCTCTGCCAGGCTTTCGCCCGTGCGGCGAACGAGGACGGACCCGTCTTCGACACCCTTGGTGCTGTCAGAGATCAGCGACTTGATTTCGCGCGCAGATTCCGAGGCGCGCTGGGCCAGAAGACGCACTTCCGAGGCAACGACCGCAAAGCCCCGCCCGGCATCACCGGCGCGCGCGGCCTCGACCCCGGCATTCAGGGCAAGTAGATTGGTCTGAAAGGCGATGTCTTCGATCACGCCGATGATCCGGGTGATCTGTTCGGCACCCTTTTCGATCCCCTGCATGGCAGAGACCGCTTCTTTTACGATCTCTGCTCCGCGTTCGGCCCCCTTGCGATTGCCGAAGCTGGCCTCTTGCGCCATTCCCGCGCGCTCGGCGGTCGAGGCGACCGATTGTGTTAGCTCTGTCAAGGCGGCGGCGGATTGTTCCAGCGTGGCGGCCTGGGTTTCGGCGCGGGTTGAGAGTTCCCGGCTGGCATCGGTGATTTCCGCCGCGCTGTCGCGCACGCTGCGGGCGATGTTGTTGACCTGATCGATCACCACACCGAACCGGTCGGTGACAGCGTTAAAGCTTTCGCGCAAGGCATCATAGGCAGGCGGGAATGGATTGTCGGGCGTGCTGGGGATCGTGCTCATCAGGTCGCCATCGGCAAAGCGTGCCAACCCGCCCCGCAGGTCTGTGACGACGCGGGACAGGTCCGCCTGTTGCTGGGCGCGTTCCTGTTCCAGAGCCGCGGCCGCCTCTGCCAGCCCGGCCCCTTTGACCAGTTCGTCGCGCAGCCCGATGCAGGCGCCAGCGAGCGCGCTGATTTCATCATTCGTGGATGGTGGGGTGATCACCACATCATAGTCACGCCGTTCCAGCCGGTTGACGATGTCGACCATGCCACGCACAGGCGCGAGGGCGCGATTGATCATGAATCGGCTGGCAAAGTAGGCCGCGAACAGAAGGCCGATCGTCGGCAGGCCGAGCTTGGTCAGGTAGCCGACGAGAATGTCATCGATCGCGGCGACCGAAACCCCGGCAAACACCGCCCCGCTCACCTGACCCGTGCTGTTGAAGACGGGCTCATACCGGGCAATATAGGGGAGAGTGAGGATATCTGTGCTGCCCTCATAAACCTGACCGGCAAGCAAGGCCTTGTAGGCGGGCCCTTCCGCATCAAGCATCGTCCCCACGGCGCGCGTGCCGTCGCCCGAACGGATGCTGGTCATGACGCGCTTGAACTGCTGCGATTCCGGGATGAAGTGAAAATAGGTGACATGCACACCCAGCGTGTTCAGCACGCGGTCCACCATCCACGGCTCGATTTTCACATCTCCTGCGGTTCGCTCCAGACTGGTGATCGCGTCGGCGCGCGTTGGACCCGACAGAAAACCCTGCGCGGAACTGGTCAGATCCGCGGCAAAACCGGTCAGGCCGAATTCCACCCTGTCTTGCGCCAGATGCCGCATCTCTTCGCGCTCCATCAAAAGGGCGAGGACCGAAATCAGGATCGCAAGAACAGACAGGAAGGTGACAAGAATGGTCACCAGCCTTGATTTGAGCGACATGCTAGCAAAAAAATCCATGGTTTACCTCCTGGATCGGGCTTCGGATTGCCCGGTGTTCAGAACAGTTCGATAGAGCCACTGCCCGTGGGCGATGGCGGTTGGCTGATGGCGATATCGCGGGTGTCGACGAGAAGCAGTTGCTGTGCCCTGCCCGTTGCCGGCCAGAAGCGGACGCGCCGCGCCTGCGTGCCGCCCAAGCTGTGGGCGGAAACGCTGATCCCTTCGCCGCGGAGGAATGCCAGCGCCGCCTCGCCGTTGCGGTGGCCGATATCCGGTAACCCCTTGATCATGCGGGCGCCGCCGAACAGTTTGGCGACCATCCGGTCGCGCCGACCACCCATCTTGAGCAGGCTGTTGACCAGTTGTTCCATCGCCGCCGAGGCGTAGCGGATATCGCGCGTGTCCGGCCCATCGGGCAGAAGAAAGTGGTTCGTGCCACCAATCTGGCGGACCGGGTCGTGCAGACAGGCCGCGACACAGGAGCCGAGAACGGTTGTCAGCACCAGATCGGGCTGATCTGAAATGCCGTGCTCCCCCTGGATGACGTGAATGGTTTGCGTCGCCGGTGCCGTCATGTTGCGCGACCCCGTGATGAAGTGAGGCTGGCCTGGCCGTGACCGGCCAACAGGGCGGGACCGATCCGGTCGATGGGCAGCACGGTGGCGGCCGCCCCGGCGGCAACCGCCGCGCCAGGCATCCCCCAGACGATGCTGGTGGCACGGTCCTGCGCGATTGTGTGCGCCCCGACCCGCCGGAGCGCGCCCAGGCCGCTGGCACCATCTGCGCCCATCCCCGTGAGCAACGCGGCGGAAACACGGTCCCCCCAGGGGAGGGCGGATTCGAACAGCGGGTTTACGGCAGGCCTGTGGCCCTGATGCGGGCCGTCTGCCACAAGCGTACAGCGCGGCACGCCCGGCCCCGAGACGGTGAGGTGCCGTTCGGCATCGGCGGCAAAATAGATGGTGCCACGATGCAGCGGCAGGGAATGGGTTGCCGCAACGACACGCGGCCTGCACCGCATGTTCAGCCGATGGACAAGGCCGGGAACGAACCCATCCCGGATATGCTGCACGACCAGCGTCGGCGGGCAATCTGCAGGAAAGGCCATCAGGACGGTTTCAATCGCCGCGATGCCGCCGGTTGAGGCCCCGATCAGCACAAGGTCCGGCAAGGGCGAATCGTCCCCCTTCGGGGATGGCGTCGCCTGTCTTTCGGTGTTGCGGGCAAGCAGATCCTCGATCCGGTCATTCGGGCCCATAACGACCGTCCGAAGACGATCACGAAGGGGGGTGCGAACCGGGCTTGTTCCCTGTTCCGCATAGAGAAAAACCGCCGTGCCGAGCATATCGGCTAGGCGAATGACCCCTTCCATTTCCGGTTCGATCAGGAAATCGGCCGACATGGCCAGCACGTCGGGGACCGCTTCCTCGGCCGTTGGATAGATTTCGTTGAGCGAGGCTGCCTCTATCACGTCATGGCGCAGCGGCCCCCGCACAAGATGCCGACGGCGGGCGGTTTGCGGATCGGCCACCAGAACGACCGGCCGCGGGCGGTTGTTCCTGCCTACGCCATGGAGGGGGGTGTGATCTGACATGCGGGTCCCTGTTCGCTGACAGGGCAACCGTTGCATGAGGCCGTAAAGGAAGTGTTTCTTGCCTCAGGAACCTATCGATCGAATTTTCTGCGTTCCGGCGGAGTTGGCAACCAACCCTTAATCACCTGCGGGCAAGTCTTGATCTGACAGGCGGCAGTTCCTGCCTTGGCGGGGCTTTTGCGGCCGTGCCGGTCTGAAACTTCGCGTTGAGGGGATTGCATATGACGCAGCATTTCATCCTGCCCGATCGACTGGACAGCTCGGCCGCGCCGGGGCTGGTGACGGCCCTGCTGGACCGGATCGGCAAGCCGCTGATTCTGGATGCCGGACAGGTGGAGGTGATCGGCGCGCTGGCCCTCGAGGTGATCATCGCGGGCGGGCGGCAATGGGAGGCGGATGGCCAAAGCCTGACGATTGCCCAGCCCTCGGCACGGTTTTCAGCGGCCTGCCAGACGCTTGGCCTGCCTTGTGTTGCACCTTGGCGCAGCGCGGCGCGCCCGGCGCCAACGGAAAGGACAGGAAAGAAATGACGATCCGGATCCTTGCCATCGATGACAGCCCAACGATGCGCGGCCTTGTCGCCGCCGCGCTGGAGCCCAGCGGGTTTGAGCTTCACCTAGCCGAAGACGGGATGAAGGGTCTGGATATCCTGTCCAAGGCCGACCCCCATCTGGTGATCACCGATATCAACATGCCGCGCCTTGATGGGTTCGGGGTGATCGAAGGGGTTCGGTCCAGCGCGGCCTATGCCAGTGTGCCGATCCTCGTGCTCACGACGGAAAGCGGCAATGACCTGAAGGATCGCGCGCGCCGGGCCGGAGCAACCGGGTGGATCGTCAAACCCTTTGATGACAGCCGCCTGATTCAGACGATCAACCGTGTGCTGGGGCTGTGACGATGACAAGCATCGATGCCTTGCGACCTGCCTTTTTTGAAGAATGTGAAGATCTGCTCCTGCGGATGGGCGAAGGCCTTGGCCGCATCCCCGAAGCGGTGCAGCGCAATGAGTTGGAGACGATCCACGATGTTTTTCGCGCCGTGCATTCCATCAAGGGCGGCGCGGGCGCCTTTGGGCTGACATCGCTTGTCGGCTTCGCGCATGCCTTCGAGACGGTGCTGGATCTGATGCGCAGCGGTGCGCTCCATCCGGATGCGGCCGCGATGCATACCCTATTGCGGGCCTCGGATGTTCTGGGTGACCTTGTTGCTGCAGCACGCGACGGCTCGGCAGAGCCTGTGCAGATGGGGCAACTGCTGGTCGAGCTTGATCTTTTGGCCGAAGGAAGCCCCGCGCAAGAGGATGAGGAGGCGGCCTTTGCCTTCGTGCCGATGCAGATCGAAATTCTGCCCCTTGGCGATGCCGAAGCGGCGCAAGGCCCGGACTGCGGCGGATTTGCCATCAGCTTTGAGCCGAGTGTCGCGCTTTACGCGGCTGGCCATGAGCCATTGGCACTTTTTCGGGCGATCGCCGAACTGGGCGATACAGAGGTGGTGGCGGATACTTCGGCCGTCGCCCCCTTGGCACGTCTTGATCTGTCAGATCCGCAGTTGTTCTGGCATCTGAATGTCAAAACCGCCGCGCCGGAAGACGAGGTCATGTCGGTCTTCGCTTTTGTGGGTGACATGGCCCGGATCGCAATCCAGCCACACCCTGCAGGCACCTCCCAGCCAGAGCCTGATCTTCCTGCCGCAGCGCCGCCGCCAGAGAATCCGGCCCCCGCGCCAACGTTTGCCAAGTCAGGCGCCGAAGGCTTGCGCGCTGTTGCCAAAGCCCCGGCGGCGCTTCTGTCATGACAACGATCCGCGTCAACCTGGACCGCGTTGATCGGCTGATCAACCAGATCGGCGAACTGGTCATCATGGAAGCCATGCTGTCGCAGGCCATTTCGACCGCAGGCCTGCGCGATGATGGCGATATCTCCAGCAGCCTTGAGGGGATCAAGCAGCTGGCGGCCAAAATCCAGGAAAGCGTGATGGCGATTCGGGCCCAGCCGCTCAAATCGGTGTTTCAGCGTCTGGAAAGGATTACGCGGGAAGCGGCGGATGCAACGCACAAACAGGTGCGGCTGGAAACGGTGGGCGAAGCGACAGAGGTCGACAAGACTGTCATCGAACGGCTTGTCGATCCCTTGACCCACATGATCCGCAATTCGGTGGATCACGGCATCGAAACCACCGAACTGCGCCTTGCGGCGGGAAAGCCGGCAGAAGGCACCATCACCCTTTCAGCGGCCCACCGCTCAGGCCGGGTGATCATCGAAGTGGTCGATGACGGTGCGGGCATCAACCGCCCCAGGGTGCGGGAAGTGGCCGAAGAAAAGGGGCTGATCCCGCCCGGAGCACAGCTTTCCCCGGCCGATATCGACAATCTTCTGTTTCTTCCAGGCTTCTCGTCCAAGGAGGAGGTTTCGGCGCTGTCCGGCCGTGGCGTCGGGCTGGATGTGGTACGGCGCGAGATACAGTCGCTGGGCGGGCGCGTATCGATCCAGTCCACCCCGGGGCAGGGGACCAGTTTCACCATCGCCCTGCCGCTGACCCTGGCCGTGTTGGAGGGTATGCTGATCGGTGTTGGCGGTGAGACGATGATCCTGCCGATTTCTTCGATCATCGAAACCCTCAGACCAAACGAATCCGAGATCCATCGCCTTGGGCGGAGCGGCCGGTTGATCGCAAAACGCGGCGAAATGATTCCGATCATAGACCTTGCCCAAAGCTTTGGCTTTGCATCGACAGAAGACGATCAGCGCAGGGTTCTGATCCTTGTCGAATGCGATTCCGGGCGGCGCGCTGCGCTGGCTGCAGACCGGATATTCGATCAGCGGCAGGTCGTCATCAAAAGCCTGGAAGACAATTACGGAACCGTTCCCGGCATTTCGGCAGCCACCATCCTTGGCGACGGCAGGATCGCCCTGATCGTGGACCCCGAAGAAATCGTTCAGCGCGCCATCGTTGAAGCCCCGTCCCTGCCCTTTGCAGCCAATGGATAGACCATCATGCACCAGATGATTCTTCAAAACGCAGCCGATCAAAGCGACTTTGTCTGCTTCCGGATCGGAGAACAGGATTACTGCATCGACATCGAAGTGGTCCGCGAAATCCGGGGTTGGACCCCGGCAACGGTCCTGCCTCATGCGCCCGGTTTTGTCACCGGAGTGATCAATCTGCGCGGGTCGGTCGTGGCTGTCGTCGATCTGGCCGCGCGGCTGGCCATCGGCAAAACCGATCCGACCCCGCGCCATGTCGTCATCATCGTGGCCTTCGGCAACCAGACGGTTGGTCTGCTTGCGGATGTCGTGTCCGACATCATGGGGATCGACGAGGCCGCGATGAAACCGGTGCCCGACGTCGCGTCTGATGGGGCGGGTGTTTTCATCACCAAAGTGATCACGCTTGAGGACGGGCGAATGCTGCGCAAGCTGGACCTTGCGGCGGTTCTTCCGGGCAAAGACCAAGAGGCCGCGTGATGGTGATGGCAACAGGCCATGTTTACCGGGAGGACGGGTGTTTGACCGATTCCGCTCTGGATCGGGGCGGTGCGCTTTCTGCCGTTCTGTCCGATGCCGATTTCGTTGCAGTAACCGGGCTTATACACCGAGAAACGGGAATTCTGATCACGCCAGCCAAGAAAAGCATGCTGGTATCGCGGTTGTCTCGCCGATTGCGGAGCCTGGGCCTGACATGTTTTTCGGATTACGTGGCGCTGCTTCACGGCCCTGCGGGTGAAACCGAACGCGGCGCCCTTGTGTCGGCCGTGACCACCAACGTGACCGGCTTTTTCCGAGAGCCCCATCATTTCAAGGTGTTGGGTGAAATCGGCCAGGCGCTTGTTGCGCGGGCGCGGTCGGGCGGGCGGGTGCGGCTGTGGTCCGCGGGCTGTTCGACGGGACAGGAAGCGTTCAGTATCGCTGCGACGCTGCTGTTGATTGCGCCCGATATCGCGCGTCATGACCTGCGGATTCTCGCCACGGATATCGATCCTTCAGTGATCGAAACCGCCCGGGCGGGCGTCTTTGATCGCAAAACCCTTGGCGATATGCCACCCGAACAAATCCGGCGCCACCTGAGGGATGGGCCTGCGCCCGGTCAGGTGGTCATCTCCGACAGTTTGCAGGACCTGATCCGGTTCGAAGAATTGAACCTGCTGCAACCCTGGCCGTTTCAGGGGCATTTCGATGTGATCTTCTGCCGCAACGTCGTGATCTATTTCGATGTCGAAACCCGCCTCACCCTGTGGACGCGCTTTGCCTCCCGGATGCCGGAAGGCGGTTCGCTTTTCATCGGTCATTCCGAACGGATGGATCCCCGGCTGGACCCATTGTTCGCCCCGTCTGGCGTCACCCAGTACCGCCGCACGGCCCTTCGGGTTGCTGAAGGGGCCGCTGTCGGGGACCCGAAACCTGTTGCAGGAAAGGTATAGAGATGTCGCTCAGGTTTTCGCTGACGATGATGGTTGTCGATGACATGACGGTGAGCCGGGGTCTGGTGGAACAGGCGCTGGACGAGATTGGAATTCAGAAGGTGCAATATGAAAACAACGGTGAAGCGGCCCTGAAAAAGCTGGCCAGCAATCCGGTTCATCTTGTTCTGTCTGATTTCAACATGCCGGGTATGGATGGGCTTTCCTTGCTGGAAGCGCTGCGGATGAACCGCTCCACGCAGCGGATCGGGTTCATTCTGATGACCGGTCGCGCCAGCAAGGAGATGATCACCCGTGGCCATTCGCTGGGCATGAACAATTTCATCAGCAAACCCTTCACGACGCTGAGCCTGAAGGTCTGCATCGAGAAAGTGGTCGGAACACTATGATCTTTGAAGGGCTCGAAGCCGAGGCTGCGGCTCCGGCCGCGGCGCCATCTGAAATCGTTGCGCGGGATCTGCTGGCCGCCTGCTCATCCGAGATCCGGCGTCAGGCGGGGGCGATGGCATCGCTGGATGCGTCGCTTGGTGCCATGTTGGACATCTGGCGCAGGTCATCCGACCCGGCGGAAACGAAAACGCTGATGACACCGGCACTTTTGGCCGAACTGCAACGCGCCGATCAGTTACGCCAAGAGATGGAAGGAATAGCCAGGACGTTGGAGCTGTTGGTCGCGGCCGGGTCACTGATCCTTCCGATCCGGTCCGAGACTGTGCGCGCCTGCACGCCGTTGGGGGATTTGCAAGGCAGGCTCCTTTGTGGACCCGGGCGCATGGGCGGGCTGGAAGGCGAGGCAGTTCCTGATCTGCTTCTGGGTGATGTGGCGCAGTAGCGACCGGCATTCGCCGCTGCCCGTACAAGCATCCGGTCACTTCCCGGCCATATCCAGAGCCCGGTTCGGCGCGCGCGGATCGTCGTGTGGTGCCACCCCTGGGCTTAGGACGGAATTCTGGAGTTGCCGCACGTATCATGTTGAGGCAGGGACGCCTGTGTTAGACCCTGCCGCCTTGTGCCACGCTCTTGATTTTGCGGGCGTTGCGGGTGGGAGCGTCACGCAAAAAATTCCTTCGGGGATTGTAGTCACCAAGGACAAGGCCGCAGCCTTTCTATCCCGATGATCCATTTGAGGCGTGCACCTGCCCCAAGCACCGCCCGCTGTTGCAGGCAACCGTCAAAACGTCGAACTAAGGCTCAGAAGACCCGTTACCCGGGCGTGCGATCACCCAAATGCACGTTGAACAGTCGCGGCAGCAGGTGCCGAACTGTCGGCCGATGCGCGGCTTTCCTGCCCCGATGGCGCGGTTGATGGTGGGCCAAGGCGGAACGTCATCAGAACCGTGTTCATCTGGGCCGTTTCGCGATCAAGGTCAGAGGTGATCGTGGTCGCACTTTGCGCCATCGCCGTGTTCTGGCGGGTCACCTCGTTAAGGCGGTCCACGCTGGAGGCGATCTGCGACAATCCGGATGCCTGCTCTTCGGCGGCCTCGGCGATGTTCACGACGATATCCCGGATGTTGGATATGCCCACTACCATTTCGCCGATGGCATTTCCCGTTCTGTCCACCAGAGCCACGCTTTCGCCGACATTGCGCGTGCTGTCGCCAATCAGCCGCTTGATTTCCTGCGCCGCTTCGGCCGAACGCTGGGCCAGATCGCGGACCTCCAGCGCGACGACGGCAAAGCCGCGACCGCTTTCGCCGGCGCGGGCCGCCTCGATCCCGGCATTCAGTGCAAGGAGGTTGGTCTGGAAGGCAATCTCGTCGATCGCGCCAATGATGCGTTCGATCTTGCCCGAAGATGATTCCAGGCTTTTCATTGCGACAACCGTCTGCTGCATTACATTCGACACGTGATGCGCGTTTTCCGTGACAGAGCCGACAAGCTTGCGCGCCTCACGCGTGCTTTCGGTGGTTTGCTGCACGGTCGAGGTGATCTGCGTCAGCGCCGCAGCGCTTTGGTCGATCGACGTGGCTTGCTGTTCTGTCCTGTGCGTCAGGCTGTCCGACGATCGCCGCAATTCCTGTGATCTTCCCCGCACGTTCAGCGAACTGTCGCGGATCTGCTGCATTGTGGATTGCAGCCGATCCAGCGCGCTGTTGAAGTCGGTCGACAGCCTGTCGAACAAGGGCGACAGTTTCAGCACCGGCACACGTTGTTCCAGATCGCCATCTGCCAGAGCGCTGAAGGCAGGGCCGATGGTATCGAGGAAAGCAATCCTGTCGGTGATGTCGGTGCAGAATTTGGTGAACTTGACGATATTGCCCTCTTCATCGCGGATGGGGGTGTAGGCGCCATCTATCCAGACCGCGCGGCCCGATTTCGTTCTGCGCTTGAACTCTGACTGGATATGTTCGCCGGACAGCAGATTGTTCCAGAACACCTTTTATTCGGGCGAGCGGACCTCGACCGGATCCACGAAGATCGAATGATGCTTGCCGATGATTTCGTCGAGGGCGTACCCCATCAGTCTGAGGAAATTCTCGTTCGCGGACAGAATGCTTCCGTTCAGATCAAAATCGATCTTGGCTTGCCTGCGGCTGATGGCGCGCATCTGTTCGCCGAAATCGACATTTTCCAGCCGTGTGCTGGCATCGGCCCATTCGACAACATATCCGGATATTCCCCAAAGGGACCGGATCGGCGTGGCGATCAGGTCAAAGGATCTTGCCCCGATCCGGATGGTGGTGCGATGCGTGGCCTGCAGGGCGGGCAGCATGCTGCGCTGGTGCGAAGCTATCTTGTGAAAGATGTCGATCTTTTGGCCCATCAGCCGGTCGACCGAAAACTGTGGCATGTCGCGGCGCAGCTGTTCTTCTGACTGGCGCAGAAAGGCCCGCAACGACGGATTGACATAGGTGATGCGCAACCCGCGGTTCGCGATCATCACAGGGGCCTGCATCGACTGGACGGCCTTGTAGACGAGACGGCCTTTGGGAACCAACCTGGACAACATGCGCTGTTTCCTCCCTTTCGTGCGGGGTCGACGCGGCGACCCTTCACGACGAGCATAAGATCTGCGGGTAAAAGCCGGCTTAATGCCGTCGAGATATCATGCAGGCCGACAATCAGACTGCGGCAACAACCCTTGCCCCGGAGTGAAGACTTGGGCCTTGCAGATGGGGCCTCTGGCCTTTTCGGTCAGATCAAGGACATTCCTGCCAAACCTTGGCAGAGAGATGGCGATCAAACGCTGCGCGACAGGGATGAGGGGGTCGGGTGGCAATCGGCCGGGTATTTGTCACTCGGGCTTGGGCAGAACGCTGACGCTGGTCCGTCCGAATGCTTCTGTGGTCGGCACGGGCGGGTGCTGGGTGAGCGCCTCTGTCTGGCGACTGGGGGCGTGGATGGCGCGGGCGACGGCCAATCCGGCGAAGGCAAGGGCGGGCAGGGTGGTGCTGGCGATATAGCGACGTTCCCAGCGGGGCCGGAAGGCCTGTTTGAACTGGGCCAATCCGGCGCTTTTCCGGGTCAGGCGGGTGGCGACTTGGCCGATCAGGCCGGGCAGTCCCCAGCCGGATTCCGGCACGCAGGCCAGCGAGACGCGCCGGGCTTGGCCTTGGTGGGCGATGTCGATCGCGTGGCAGAGCATCAGGTAAAGCGTGCCATCCGGCATGTCGCGGCGGGATCGGATCAGGTCAAGAACCCATTCCGTTTCGGTCGCATGGAAGCTGAGAAAGGCGAGCAAGCTGCCTTTGGCATCGCGGGCGAGGATGACAGGTTGATGGGTCAGAGTGGCGGGCAGGAAGCGGGCCATCGAGAAGCCGCGCTCGCCCCCATGGGCCTGTGACCATTGGCGGGCCACTTCGGCCATTTCCGCAAGGGGAAGGTGTTCTGCCAGCGCAACCGTGACGCCTGCGCCGGTCGCATGCCGCAGCTTTCGGCGCAGGCCCGATTTTTCGGCCCCGGCGGTGGTGAAAGCGGCCGGATCGATCACTGCTTCACGGGCGAGGGGAAGAACCCGCATGCCGGACCGGCGCGCCTCGGCCGCGAGGCGGGGGCCGATACGGTAGAGGCAGGCGACCGTGCCCTCGCGCTGGGCGTCGGTCCGGGCGGCATGAAGGGCGGCCGCGGGGGCGACCGGGCCAGCGACCGGCTGGACGGGATCGCCCAGATGGACAGTGACGCCCGGCAGATCGGCCCTGAGCCAGAGGTCAGCGGTGGGGAGGCGGATGAGATCAACCTCTCCCTGCAGGGCAAGCTGCAACTCGGCCCGCGGCAAGTGGCGCAGCCAACCCGGAGAGGGGAGCACAGGGGCAAGCCTTGGCGGAAGGATGTGGAGCGGCCGGATTTGGCTGGATGCCGGGCGGTGATCGGTTCCGAAACCGGCCCAAAGTGCCCCAAGCAGGGCGGGAAGGGCATAGGCCACGCCCCGGAAGGCGACGATTCCCGCCATCAGTTGGCTGGGGTCGGTGGCGGGGAAGCCCGACAGCATGACGGTTTCAAAAACGCCGGTGCCGGCCGGGCTGCCAGAGGCCAGTCCGCCTGCAAAGGCGGTGAGGAAGCCGGGAAGGAAGTCGCCAAAGCCCAGTGTCGCCGTTACCTGCGCGGGCATCACTACCCAGGCCGCAAGGGCAAGGCCAAGCACATCCACCATCAGCCATCCGCCGAAGCGGGCGATGGTAACCCAGCCCGGCACATGGGCAAGCCAGCGTGCGGGCAGGATCAACCGGGCGGGCCGCAGGAGGCCGGCGAGCAGGACAGCGGCCAGCAGCCCCTGAAATCCTGCCAAAGCCACGGCTTGCACCACCCCCCAAAGCAGGGCGATCCCGGCAAAGAAGCAAAGAGTGATTGCGGCAGAGATACCGAAGGAGTGCCGCAGCGACAGTTCCGGCAAGAGCCGCCTGCGGACGACGGCACCAACGACCGGGCCGAAACCAACGGTCTGGGAAATTGCGGCGGCTGCCATCGCGGCACGGCGGCCCCGCCTAACGCAAATCTGCATCCCGAGATGCGCCATGACGGCGCGTTCCTGCCCGGCTGCACCGATAAAGGCTATTCCTGCTGCAAGCATGCCGGCCAACCATTGCCAGACCGTCAGCTCTTGCAAAGCGGCGAGGATCAAATCCAACCGAAGATCGGCAAAGAGACCCGCACCAAACCAGAGGCAAAGGCCGACAATGACGCCAACAAGGCCCAGCCGCATCAGCACGACGCGCAGGCCCCGAAACGGCCGCCGATCGCACGGCCAAACACCTTCGCTTCCCCCGTGCCATGACCCATCACCCGACAAAGGGCGAAGAGAAAGGAAAAGCAGCCACGAGCCCCGACTTGGGTGCGATAGGGAAGGGCGGAACGCCAGTCATGCCCGAGAAAGCCGATCCCTGCCGCCTTGCCCATTCCGTATGTCCCACACAGCAAATACATTTCTAGGACGGTAATCGACTCGGGTTTCCGGTTCCTTACTGGCGCATCAGAAATCGGGGGGAACGCGGATGAAGCCGATGCGGCCCGGATCAATGGGCGGATTGCGTCACCACGGATGGCGGTGACGTCGCAGCGGGGCACCGGGCGCGCGTCACGTTCCCGTTTTTTCCTATGCATCCGGTGCGGCAGCAATTGCCATGTAAAGGTGGAGTTAGCTGTCAGCCACGATCCGTGCGGGGTCTGTCATGGCTTGCTCCGTCTGCACCAACGCGCGGCGCAAATCCGAGAGAGAAAAGATGCTGTCTTTATTTCAGGGGGAAAGGATGGTGCTGCAAGAGAGGATTGAACTCTCGACCTCTCCCTTACCAAGGGAGTGCTCTACCACTGAGCTACTGCAGCGCCGGGGCCGGGTGCGGGTGTCCCGCGCGGCGTGGCGGGTGAATAGCCGCGTTCGGATGGCGGTGCAAGTGCAAACTCGCCGCTTTGCGTGGCGCATTCTGGACCCTTGCGATGGCTTCGTATAGGAGGGGGCCATGAACCCGAAATCCCAGGAACCGAAGGCTGCAGGAACTGTGCGCCCGGCGTCGGATGCGACGCGGGAGGCGCGGCTGAAGGCGGCATTGAAGGCCAATATGGCGCGGCGCAAGGCGCAGGCCAAGGCACGGTCCGGGGTGCGGGATGGGGCAGAGACGGGGGAGGCGCAAGCAAGCCCCCCAGAGAACGAGTGAGGCGGGCAGATGGATTCGATACTGGTCAAGGGCAATGGCGCGTTGAACGGGGTGATCCCGATTGCAGGGGCAAAGAATGCCTGTCTGACGCTGATGCCTGCCACGCTGCTGACCGAGGAGCCGCTGACGCTGACCAATGCGCCGCGGCTGTCGGATATCCGGACGATGACCCAGCTTCTTCAATCACTTGGCGCGGAAGTGGCGAGTTTGCAGGACGGGCTGGTGCTGGCGATGTCGTCGCATGACATCGACAATCACCGTGCCGATTATGACATCGTGCGGAAGATGCGGGCGTCGATCCTTGTGCTGGGGCCGATGCTGGCGCGGGATGGGCATGCAGTGGTGTCGCTGCCGGGGGGATGTGCCATCGGGGCGCGGCCGGTGGACCTGCATCTGCAGGCGCTGGAGGCGATGGGGGCGGAGCTGGACCTGCGCGAGGGCTATGTTCATGCCAAGGCGCCCGGTGGGCGGTTGCGGGGGGCGGTTGTCGATTTCCCCTTCGTCTCGGTCGGGGCGACAGAGAATGCGCTGATGGCGGCGACGCTGGCCAAGGGGACCACCGTGTTGAAGAACGCGGCGCGGGAGCCAGAAATTGTTGATCTGGCGCAATGCCTTAGGAAGATGGGCGCGCAGATCGAGGGCGAGGGGACATCAACCATCACCATTCAAGGGGTGGACCGCCTGAACGGGGCGACCCATCCGGTTGTAACCGACCGGATCGAGTTGGGCACCTATATGCTGGTGCCTGCGATCTGTGGCGGTGAGGTGGAATGTCTGGGCGGGCGGATCGCGCTGGTGGGTGCCTTTGCCGAAAAGCTGGACGAGGCCGGGATCAGCGTGACCGAGACGGAGCGGGGGCTGAAAGTCAGCCGCAAGAATGGCCGGGTGAAGGCTGTGAATGTGACGACAGAGCCGTTTCCGGGCTTTCCGACCGACCTGCAGGCGCAGATGATGGCGCTGCTTTGCACGGCGGATGGCGTGTCGGTGCTGGAAGAAAAAATCTTTGAAAACAGGTTCATGCACGCGCCCGAACTGATGCGGATGGGGGCCAAGATCGACGTGCATGGCGGCACGGCGACGGTGACGGGGGTGGCCAAGCTGAAGGGGGCGCCGGTGATGGCGACGGACCTGCGGGCATCGGTCAGCCTGATCCTTGCGGGGTTGGCGGCAGAGGGTGAGACGGTGGTGAACCGGGTCTATCACCTGGACCGCGGCTATGAGCGGGTCGAGGAAAAGCTGCGGGCCTGTGGCGCGCAGATTGAACGGATCAAGGGGAACTGACCAGAATGACCGACGCGCGATTTGAAGACGGGGAGGCCGGGCCGCTGAACCTTGTCGCGCGGGATGCGGATGATCTGGGCATCCTTTCGGCGCTGGTGCAGGATGCGGTGCTGACCGGGGCAGACCTGACATGGAAGCGGGGGCAGCGGCGATTTGCCTGTCTGATCAATCGCTTCCGCTGGGAAGACCAGAGCGCCGCCGAGGCAGCAAGGCGGCCTTATGAGCGGGTACGGGCGCTGTTGGTGATCGAGGATGCGCTGAACGTGCGGTCGCAGGGGATTGACCGGGGCGATCCGGAAACGGTGCTGTCGATCCTGTCGCTGGACTGGCAGCCCGGCGAGGATGGCACCGGGCGATTGACGCTGGTGCTGGCGGGTGATGGGGCGGTGATGGTCGAGGTCGAGGCGTTGGAAGTGACGCTGCACGATGTGACCAAGCCCTATGTGGCACCCAGCCGCAAGAAACCCGAGCATCGGGATTAACAAGCCTTTGGGATTGCTGGATTTGTCGCGTTCGGACCGTGCAACACACGGTGCAGATGATGGTGCAGACGGCTGTGCATACAAATTTCGGCAGGGTGATGGGGCGGGGCGTGGTTAACGGTGCGCCGCCGCACAGGGTTTGGCGGATGTGGGGGTGGTGACGTTGTTTGCCGCCATATCTGGGGTGTCCCTCGGATAAACCCAATGGTTTGACAACGTAGGTCCAGATGCACGCCGAGAGGGCGAAATTTGACGCAAATTTCGCGACGATTTTTGACGCAAAAATCGGTGGGACACCGGCGGACCCGAGATTGCCTGCCGCAGGCAGGCGCGGAATTTGCGTCAAATTCCGTTCCGGGCTCGGAAGTCAGAAACCGTCTTGGCGCGGGTTGAGTGGGAGCGGTCGCCGCGCTAGATGGGGCGAACGTTTTGGAGAGCCGCAATGACCTTTTTCCTGACCACCGATGCGCCGGATTTTGAAGCTGCTTTTGTGCAGCTTCTGTCCATGAAGCGCGAAGAGGCCGAGGATGTGGATCAGGCCGTGGCGGCCATCATCGCCGATGTGCGGGCGCGGGGCGATGCGGCGCTGATCGACCTGACGGCGCGGTTTGACCGGATGGAGGTGACGGCGGAGCGGCTGGCCTTTACCGAGGCCGAGATCGAGGCGGAGATTACCAAGGTTTCGCCCGAGGATCGGGCGGCGCTGGAACTGGCCGCCGCGCGCATCCGCGCCTATCACGCGCGGCAACTGCCCGAGGATCAAAGCTGGACCGATGCGAGCGGGGCGACGCTGGGCTGGCGTTGGACGGCTGTATCGGCGGCGGGGCTTTACGTGCCGGGGGGGCAGGCGTCCTATCCTTCTTCCGTGCTGATGAATGCCATTCCGGCCAAGGTGGCGGGGGTGGAGCGGCTGGTGGTGACCTGCCCGACGCCGGGGGGCGTGGTCAATCCGCTGGTGCTGCTGGCGGCGCGGATTGCCGGGGTGGATACGGTCTATCGCGTGGGCGGCGCGCAGGCGGTGGCGGCGCTGGCCTATGGCACGGCGACGATTGCGCCAGTGGACAAGATCACCGGGCCGGGGAACGCCTATGTTGCGGCGGCCAAGCGGCGGGTGTTTGGCCGCGTGGGGATCGACATGATTGCCGGGCCGTCGGAGATTCTGGTGATTGCGGACGGCGACAATGACCCGGATTGGGTGGCGCTGGACCTGCTAAGCCAAGCCGAGCATGACGAAAGCGCGCAGTCCATCCTGATCACCACCGATGCCGCATTCGGGCAGGCGGTGGCGCGGGCGGTGGAGGCGCGTCTGGAAACGCTGGAGCGGCGGGCGATTGCGGGGGCAAGCTGGCGCGACAATGGCGCGGTGATCGTGGTGCGCGATCTGGCAGAGGCGGCGGCTTTGGCCAACCGCATCGCGCCCGAGCATCTGGAATTGCTGGTGGCGGACCCAGAGGCGCTGGCTGCACGCATTCCCCATGCGGGGGCCATCTTCCTTGGCGCGTGGACACCAGAGGCGATTGGCGATTACGTGGGCGGGCCGAACCATGTGCTGCCGACGGCGCGGTCGGCGCGGTTTTCTTCGGGGTTGAATGTGCTGGACTTCATGAAGCGGACGACGATGGCGCGCATGACGCCCGAGGCTTTGGCGGCGATTGGCCCTGCGGCGGAGCGGCTGGCCATCAGCGAAAGCCTTGAGGCGCATGGGCTGAGCGTGCGGGCGCGGTTGGATCGGTTGAATGGGTAGGGCGCGCCCCGATGGGGCGGGGCGGGCTTTTCAAGCGAGGACGGGTCTGGCAGGCTGCAGCCTGAGGTTGTTTCTGTTGGTGTCGTCGTGCTGTCAAAGTTTTCCCGCGCCTATCCGCTCATATCGGTTGGTGTCTGGTCCGGTCTGTTAGTGCTGTTTTACCTCGTGTGGCGCTGGGTCTATCCCCGCGATCACGTCCTGCCGGTGCTGTCCGGGGCGGCGTTCCTTTTTGCCGGGACGTTCAATGCCTTCCTTGTCGGCAGCGCGCTGCTTGTCGAACGGGCTGTTCGCGCCGACCCGCCCCTTTGGCGGACGAGATATGCCTTGGCCCTGTCGCTCTTTTGGTTCGTGAGCCAGGTCATCTTGACCGGGACAGCATTGCCTTCCGGTCAGGCGCTGGTGCAAATGGGCGCGGGGCTGATCTTCGGCGCGTTCATGGCGCGTCTTGTGCGGCATGAAGAGATGGTCGTGGGCGATGGGGCCTTTGATCTGGAGCGGCCGTTCTGGGCGACGCGGACAGGTGATGTGGTCATCACCTATGCGGGCTTTGCGCCGCTTGGCGTGGCGCTTCTGATGGCGCTGTTCGCGCCCGGTACGGCGATAGGGATTTTCCTGTTGGTCCTGTTGATTCTGGTCATGTTGCCGCTTGGCCTAAGGAACCGGACCCGCTGGCGCGAAAGGGAGATGCTGGCGTTGGCGGGGGTGGCGGCGCTGGTGGTTGGGTTGTACGCGGCGAGGTGAGGCTGTCGCAACGTTCTGTGCAAAGGCGAGACAGTGCCTATGCGGACCTTGCGGCGGATGTCGGAGCCGCAGCACGGGCGCTTTCAGGCTTCCTCGCTCTGCCGTTAGGGCGCAGTAGCCTTCCCCATCGCCCTTGCGCTGCGGGTTGAGGTCGGGCATCACCCTTCGGGTGAGAGAGGGGTCTGCCGGATGAACCGCATCTGCCATATCGAGATTGACGAGAAGGGGTTGGCGCGGCCGACGCCCGAGATCGAGCAGGAGCGGCGGGTCGCGATTTTTGATCTGCTGGAGGAAAACTCATTCGCGCTGCCCCGGCGCGAGGATCGGGCCGCGCCGGAGGGGCCGTATCGGCTTGGCCTTGCGATCCGCGAAGGGCGGCTGGTGTTCGACATCGGGTCGGAGGCGGGGGTGAAGGTGGGGGAGTTCCACCTGAGCCTGGGGCCGTTCAA
Organism: Fuscovulum sp.; assembly: GCA_035192965.1. Taxonomy (NCBI): domain Bacteria; kingdom Pseudomonadati; phylum Pseudomonadota; class Alphaproteobacteria; order Rhodobacterales; family Paracoccaceae; genus Fuscovulum; species Fuscovulum sp. The sequence continues at coordinate 1,343,256 of CP136571.1, forward strand.
GCAGGTGGTGAAGGATTACTTCCAGATCTGCGAGAGCTATTTCGAGGCGGTCAAGCGCCTGCCGCCCAGCCAGATCGAGGCGATCGACATGGCGCGGCGCGGCATTCACAATGAGGGCGCGCGGGTGTTGCAGGAGCGGCTGGAGGGCAAAGCCGAGGTGGATACCGATACGGCGCGGCGGCTGTTCACGCTGATCTGCGTCCTGCATTGGGGTTGATCTTGGGAGACAGCTTTCCCACGTCGGTTCTGTTCTGCTGCGACCACAATGCCGTACGGTCACCCATGGCCGAGGGGCTTATGAAACAGATGTATGGCCAGCGGGCCTATGTCCAATCGGCGGGCGTGAAGAATGACATGGAGGTGGACGGCTTCTCGATCGCGGTCTGCAAGGAATGGGGGATCGAATTGTCGCGGCACCGGTCGCGCAGTTTCGAGGAAATGCAGGAATGGGGCGACGATCTGAGCCAGTTTGATCTGATCGTCGCGCTGTCGCCGGCAAGCCAGCGCACGGCGCTGGAATTGACGCGGTTCTATCATCTGGATGTGGAATATTGGCCGATCCTGGACCCGACGGGGCTGGGCGAAAGCCGCGAAGCGAAGCTGGCGGCCTATCGGCAGGCGCGCGACCAGATCCGGGAACGGATGATCGGGCGGTTCGGGCCGCCCACGGAAGAGGATAAAAGACCATGAGCCGGACGGAAGCGGAGGCGCTGATCGCGCGCTATTATGCGGCCTTCAATGCGGGCGATGCGGGCGGCATGCTGGATTGCGTGGCCGAGAATGTGGAGCATCGGGTGAATGAGGGCGGCGTGCGGCGGGGGCGGACGCTGTTCGCCGAGTTCTGTTCGCATATGGGGGTGAGCTATCGCGAAGAGCTGAAGGATCTGGTGATCTTTGCCAATGCAGACGGCACGCGGGGCGCGGCGGAATTCGTGGTGCATGGCGAATATCTGCAAACCGATCCCGGCCTGCCGGAGGCGAAAGGCCAGCGCTATATCCTGCCGGCGGGCGGGTTCTTTGACATCCGGGGTGGCAAGATCGCGCGGGTGACCACCTTCTACAATCTGAACGACTGGATCGCACAGGTTTCCGCATGAGCCGCGACCTGCCGGAGGGGATTTCCGTCCGGGCGCTGCGCGGTGCGGCGTTGGAGGCGGCGCTGGACGATGTGGCGCGGCTGCGCATCGCGGTGTTCCGGGATTGGCCGTATCTGTATGACGGGTCGCTGGACTATGAGCGGGAATATCTGAGCACCTATCGTGACAGTCCGGGGGCGCTTTTGGTGGGGGCGTTCTTTGGGGATGTGCTGGTCGGGGCATCGACATCCACCCCGATGGAAGATCACGCCGAAGCCTTCGCCGCGCCTTTTGCAGGCCGTGGGGTGGCGCTGGAGGATATCCTTTACGGTGCGGAATCGGTGCTGCTGCCGGAATATCGCGGCAAGGGGATCGGGCATCGCTTCGTCGACCTGCGCGAGGAACACGCGCGGGCGTTGGGGCGGGGGCATGTGGCCTTTTGTTCGGTGATGCGGCCGGAGGATCACCCGCTGCGGCCTGCGACGTACCGGACCAATGATGCCTTCTGGCAGGGCCGGGGCTATGCCCCTCTGCCGGGGGTGGTGGCCGAGTTTTCGTGGAAGGATATCGGGCAGGCGGGCGAAAGCCTGAAGCCGTTGCAGTTCTGGATGCGGGTGGTGTGATGCCCCGGTCGCTCTGCTGTGGCGGGGCGGGCACGGCGGGGGGCGGGATCGGCAGAACGGGTTTGACGCTGCGCCGCCGGGGCAGTGATATGGGGCTGTGTTGGTGCCCTTGCGGGGGATCGTAGCGAGGTGCGGGATGGCCCGATCACCCTATCAGAAACTGGAGCGGCGGGCCTTTTGGCGGTTCGGGGTTGAGGGGCGGCGGTCCTTTGCCGAGGCGGAGATGTTTCGCCCGCGCTTTGGCATTGATGCCGCGACGCGGGTGGCGACGGCGGGTTCGTGCTTTGCCCAGCATGTCGGGCGGGCCCTGCGCGCGGCGGGGGTGGATGTGATCGACGCCGAGCCGGTGCCGAATTTCGTATCCGATCAGATGGCGCGGGATCATGGATACCGGCTGTTTTCAGCCCGGCATGGCAATATCTATACCGCCGCCCATCTGGCGCAGTTGGCGCGCGAGGCGTGGGAGGGGTTTCGCCCGGCAGAGCCGGTATGGTCGCTTGGGGAGCGGTTCGTCGATGCGCAGCGCCCTTCGGTGGAGCCGTTGGGCCATGCCACGGCGGAAGAGGTGATCTGGCATCGGGACCGGCATCTGGAACGGATCCGCGCGGCCTGGGGTGCGGCGGATGTGTTCGTGTTCACCTTTGGGCTGACCGAGGCCTTTCGTCATCGCGAGAGCGGGACGGTCTTTCCCATGGCGCCCGGTGTGCTGGGTGGGGAGTATGATCCGGCGCTGCACGGCTTTCACAACTTTACCGTATCCGAGACGGTGGCGGCTTTTTCCGAGTTCATGGCACTGGCGCGGGCGGTCAATCCGGGGCTGCGGTTTCTGATCACCGTGTCGCCCGTGCCATTGGCCGCGACGGCGAGTGGCGATCATGTCGAGGTGGCGACAGTGCGGTCGAAATCCATCCTGCGGGCGGCCTGTGACGAGATTGTGCGGGCGCAGGAGGGGGTGGATTACTTTCCATCCTACGAGATCATCACCTCGCCTTCGACCGGGGGGCGGTTCTACCGCGAGAACCTGCGCGACGTGACCGAAGAAGGCGTGGCCACGGTGATGGCGACGTTGAAGGCCTGCTATGGGTTGTCGCAGGCGGCTGTAGCAGGCGCAGGCCCGACAGTTGAGCAGGACGCGGCGCGCGAAGAGGCGGCGGATGACCTGCGCTGCGAAGAGGTGCTTCTGGGCCGCTTTGCCGCCACGGCGGTGCCGTGATGCGGATCATGGTTTACGGCAATTCGCATGTGATGGCCTGGCGCGAGGCTTGGGCCGGAATGGCGGCAGAGGTGCCGGGGGTGGAGATGGTCTTCTTCAGCCTGCCCGAGAAGATCCGCCAGCGGTATCGCTTTCGGGCGACGGGGCTTTTCGCGCCCCGGCGCAGCGTGACGCCGGATGAGCTGGAGCGTGTCGGCGCGATGAATGAGGGGCAGACAAGCTGCGCGCCGGGGGCGGCGGATGTGGCCGTCTGTGTGGGCGCGGCGTGGTATCCCGAACGGGCGATGGGCTTTGCCGCGCTGGGCGACCCGCCCGATGCAGCGCTGGCATCCGGGGGGAGGATGGCCTTTGGCCCGGGCCTTGTGCAGGCGGCGCTGGACGAGGCGAGTGCGGCTGCGCTGGGTGAATGGCAGATCGGGGCGGGGGGCGCGCGGCGGCCCATCGTCTTTGGCCGCCCGGTCTATGCGGTGACCTGTCTGCAGGCAACACATCGGCTGTATGCGCCATGGGTGGCGGCGGCGGCCTATCCCGAGGCGGCGGCGTGGTTCGCTCAGGCCCATCGCGACAGGCTGGTGGCCCATGCGGCAGAAAAGGGCGTGGATTTCATGGCCCCTCCCGCCGCATTGCACGGTGAACTTGGCCTGACGCGGGCGGAGTTTCTGGCGGAAGGGGGCGGCATCGTCGATCCGCAGAACGCTGCGCTGCGGGGGGATCACAGCCATATGAATGCCGCCTATGGCCGGGCCTGTATCCAGCAGCTTTTGGCGGGGCTGGATG